>JAESRB010000178.1 GCA_016764855.1 Emcibacter sp. | reverse complement strand
GTTCATCATCGTCTCCCGTGGGTTGGGGTGTTCCCGATGAGGCACAATGCACTCGGGGAACTCAAGCTTAAGTCTCCGCCAAACACGGTGAATGACCATCTGTAACATGGCCGTAGAATGTGGCTCACGGGGTGCCGTGATAGCGCCTGACAAAACGACCTTCGATTATATCGCAAACAAGCCGCGCGCGCCCCGCGGCGAACAGTTGGCAAAAGCCCTGATTAATTGGTCGGAACTGCGCTCTGATGCGGGAGCAAAATTTGACCGTACAGTGGAGATTGACGCCACAACCATCGAGCCGATGGTGACTTGGGGCACGAGCCCAGATCAGGCGCTTCCAATTTCAGGATACATTCCGAACCCGGATGATGAAAGTGATGCCACACGAAAAAATGATGCGTTGCGGGCCCTTAACTATATGGATTTAAAACCAAATACTGCACTGACTTCGATTACGATAGACCGTGCCTTCATCGGATCCTGCACGAATGCCCGGATCGAGGACTTACGAGCCGCCTGCAGCATCCTCAAAGGCCGCAAAGTTGCCTCAGGCGTCAAAGCGATAGTCGTTCCCGGATCTAGCGAAGTACGTCGGCAAGCTGAAGAGGAATCAATTGACCAAATATTTATCGACGCCGGTTTTGAATGGCGGCAATCGGGATGCTCGATGTGCCTCGCAATGAATGATGATATTGTTGCGTTCGGCGAACGATGCGCTTCGAGTACAAATCGCAACTTTGAGGGTCGGCAGGGCGCGGGCAGCCGCACCCATCTCATGAGTCCCGCAATGGTAGCAGCGGCGGCAGTAACCGGCCATTTATGTGATGTCCGAACACTGGAGTTAAATTAATGCATTTTGATCCATTCACACGCTGCACAGCCCATATTGCAGCTTTACCGGCAGCCAACCTCGACACCGATGTCATTATGCCAAAGACCTTCCTGAAAGGGATCGACAGAAAAGGCTTGGATGTGGGTGTTTTTCATAACCTGCGGTTTGAAACAAACGGACAACCAAACCCTAAATTCATTCTAAACCAGAAACCGTGGAACAAAGCCAAATTTCTTGTGGCAGGTGAAAATTTCGGCTGTGGCTCAAGCCGTGAACATGCCGTATGGGGGTTACTCCAGCTTGGTATCAGAGCCATCATCGCGCCGTCTTTTGCCGGAATTTTCTTTGATAACTGCGCAAGAAACGGGCTATTGGCCATCGAAACTGATACCGCAAGCACCGAACAGCTGTTTCGTAACGCCAAGGCAGGCGAACAAGTCACTATCGATTTGCCTATGCAGTCCATTGTGACGTCCAATTCAACGATCAACTTCGCGATTAGCGAACGGCGAAAATTCATGTTATTAAATGGTTTGGACGTTATCGGCTTAACCCTTAAACGGCGTGAAGAGATCGCCACTTTCGAAACTGAATATTTAGCTCACCATGATTGGCTGACCAACCCCAAAAGGACAATTATATGAATTCAATCTCCAAAAAAGTCGTTATTACACAGAAATTTTTCGATGATGAGGCGATCGCCTTCCTCAAATCCCGAGACTGTGAGGTTGAAATAGCCCAATTACCAGAAAATGTAACGGAGGCACAGCTATCCCCCCTGCAAATTCAACAATTACTTAAAGGAGCTGGTGGCTGGATTCTTGGTCATGCAAAAGTAACCCGCGAAGTTCAGTCCTTGTTACCTGAATTGGCGATCATCTCGCGAAGGGGAGTGGGTTACGAGAAGGTCGACACAACAGCCGCCAATGAACTGGGAAAGGTCGTAACTATTGCCGCCGGGGGCAATGATGCGTCCGTCGCTGATCAGGTTATCGGCATGATGATCTCCATTGGCCGACGGCTCCGAGAAGCGCAGGAGGCGATGAATAATAATAGCTGGAATATCCTCGTTGGAACAGAACTCTATCAGAAGACGGTTGGCATCGTCGGATTTGGTAGAATAGGCCGGAGCCTCGCGAAACGCCTAAAAGGTTTTGATGTCGAAATCCTCGTCAATAGCCCTTTATTGGAACCAGACGATATTGCTGAGTTCGGGTTGAAGGAAGTCGACTTCGACACGCTCATTGAACGGTCCGACTATATCTCGATCCACGCACCGCTTATTGCCGAGACTAAACATCTGTTTAACGCCAACGTCTTTACACGCATGAAATCCACGGCTGTTATGATCAACACTGCACGTGGCGGGCTTATCAATGATACTGATCTCCTGCAAGCACTTCAACAAAAGCAAATTCTGGGTGCAGGATTGGACGTATTTGAAAGCGAAGGCGATCCGAGCCTAAAGCCTGTGACCGATGCCCTTATTGCCTTGCCAAATGTGATCGCGGCCCCCCATGCCGGTGCATCCACGCATGAAGCACTTAAACGAACCAACATGATCGCGGCAATATGTGTTGCAGATGTATTGGACGGAGGAGATGCGCCCGCTCAATGCGTTGTAGCTGACGGCCGAAAAACCAACATTTAAACGACTTCAAGCTATCGCATCAAAAAAATGATGTGGATGTTATGGCCACAAAACGCTCTCTGAATTCAGAGAGCGTTTTTTCGTTTCTAGTAAGAAAAACAGTTAAATTTCTTTTCGTCACTATTTATCGAGGTAATCACGGCTAGATAGAAATGGCCAGCATATAGATGTATCCAACATAAACAGCCGTCATAAGAAGTCCTGAAACTTTGCCTATAGTTTTCCGAGTAAATACATAGAGAGAGAGTGTAACCGCCCCTAAGAGCATCACTGGAATATCTAGGCGCAACGCGGCTGAATCAAAATAGGCGGTACCAACAAGACCAACGGCGCCACCAACTACGAAGATATTAAAAGTGCAGGAACCGATGATGCTACCAATCGCAACATCTGAATTTTTACGAATTGCAGCAGCTACAACTGTCGCCAGTTCTGGCAAAGATGTGCCAAAAGCGATAATTGTAAGACCGATGACTTCGTCTCGCACACCAAGCCCAGAAGCAATTATTGAGCCGTTTGAGACCAATAGATGGGCCCCCACCGGCATGCCTATCAATCCAGCAAAAATCAGTCCAATGGTTTTCAAGGAAACTTTTTTATCCGGTTCATGTTCCTCCACCTCTTCTAACATAGGGTCAGCATCCGGTGAACGTAGAGCATGTATCCAAAGATAGGTGACATAAAGGACAACACCAAGAATAAGCGCGATGCCTACTATAGTGTCGATCGCGCCGTGGACATAGGCGGCCCCAGCAAAAGCGGCGGACGCGACCAGCATAACGACCCCGTGTCGCCGTAGACCTATCACATTAGTCTTAATAGGATAAATCAGCGCTGGCACGCCGAGTACAAGAAATATATTGGCGATATTTGACCCAATGATATTGCCAATGGCGATACCTTCACTTCCGGCAAGCACGGCTTGAACTGATACGATAAGCTCCGGTGCGGACGTGCCAAAAGCTACGACTGTCAGTGAAATAAGAAGTGCGGGAATTTTCAGCGCCGTGGCAAGACCGACCACCCCGCGCACGAGCAGATCTCCACTCCAAAGGAGTAGTACCAATCCCGCAATGACATATGCGAATTGAAATAACATATATAGATTTTCCTTGTTTAGATTGCTTTCGCCACTCTGTGGAACTAACGCTTGGCGTCTTTAGCTTTAAGAAGATAGATTGCCGCAAATCGGGCGAGACTGGGGGCTATGGCTATCGCCAAAATTAGCCGCGTTATTTGCATTGTCATAATAATCGTTAGATCAACGTTGATGGTAGAAGCCGTCAATAAAACCACATCTACCCCACCCGGGTTCAACGCCATATAGGCCGTTAAGAAATCCACATGCCACAATTTGGCAAGCAGAAATGACAGCCCCACGCACAAACAAAGTATCGCGGCAACACTCATTAGAATACGAGGAATGAGTTTTGCACAATATAACAGTGACGAACGTGTAAAGCTCAACCCTACATGCCATCCGATCACCGCAAAAGCCAAAGTAGACGCGATTGGAGGCACCTCTATCGTAACCATCTCAGTCATTTGAAGAGCGATCCCGCAAAATAATGGTACGAAGATTACGAAGATCGCAATTCCCAAAGCGCGAGATAGTAATATTCCGATCACTATAATAACGGCCATTGTAGCCAAAGATATTAAATCAACTGGAGGAAACCAAATCATTTCCGCCATCCCCGGCAGTGGAACTCCGGGGTCGCCTTGACGAGCGGTTCCAATTAATAAAGCCATCATAATGACGACCAGAACTGAACAAATAAGACGCATATAATGCATCAGCGCAACCAACTGCTTGTCACTGCCATATTCATCTGAAAGCATGATCATAGCCGATGCCCCACCAGGTGCCATACCCCAAATGCCCGCTGTCCCTGGGAACCAACGCATTCGTGTCGCGACAACGCCCAGTCCAAATATACCAAGTATCTGGAGCAGGTTCATACCTACAATTAATGGCCAGAAAGGCGCAGCCATAACAAGAAACTCTGGAGGCATAACACTCGCAATAAGGCAACCAAGTACCCCCTGCGCGACAATAGTAGTCCATTTTGGCAGTTTTATGGTTGGCAAATTAAGAGCAACAATCATCCCCGCAAACATCGGGCCAAGCATAAGCGCACCAGGCAAGTGTGCCAAGCGCATACCAGCGGTCAGCACACCCGTCAGGATGAGCAACGCCACCCAAGATTTGATAACGCTTAAACGCACTTAGGAAACACCCAAATATTCACGATAACAATCAAACCATTGCTCTCTATGCAGATCATATTGATATCCTATATTAGCTGCTACCGACGAACAAACTACAGATCAAAACACTTGTGCGTCGCCTGATAGCAGCTACTTTTTGATACAACAAATACACTATTTATGAGTCTTTGACTTCTTGTTGAACGGAGTTGGTCAACTTGCCAATGCTATCTATTTCAACAGTACATACGTCCCCAGGCTTCAACCACAGCGGTGGCTTACGAAGTGCCCCTACACCACTCGGAGTACCCGTAACGATTACGTCACCGGGGGCCAGCGTCATCACTTCCGAGAGAATTGACACCAATTCTGCCACATCAAAAATAAGATCATCGATTGATGCTTTTTGCACAACCTCGTCGTTAAGACGTGTTGTTAACGACAGTCCTTTACAGCCCGGTGGTAATTCATCGGAAGTAACCAATTCAGGTCCGAACGCACCTGTACCATCGAATGCTTTCCCTATTGTCCACTGTTGAGTTTTTATTTGATAATCGCGTACGGATGATTCATTGAATATAGAGTATCCGGCCACATGATCCAGAGCATCTTCCTTACTTATGTGACGCCCGCCTTTGCCTATAACCGCTACCAACTCGCCCTCATAATCCAACAAATCAGAAGCATTAGGCCGGATCAAGGCGTCGCCGTCTGCTACAAGACTACTGGCAAACCGAGCGAAAACTGCAGGATATGTAGGTACCTCGAAACCACTTTCCTCTGAATGTTCGCGGTAATTCAGGCCAATACAAATAATTTTATCCGGCGTCGGTATCGGCGGAAGCAAATCCACAGTTTTCAACGCAACTTTCGGCGCCATTGACAGGTCTCTAGCCATAGCACTAATTGTCTCAGAACTCCGCAACCCCGTCTTCAGGTCGTAGCCCAATTCAGCGACGGAACGACCTTGATAAAAGTCCCCTGTCCGGATACCGACACATTCTTCGTTTCCGGCTCTATAAGTAATAAATCTCATATGTAATTCTCTCTTTTTGATTACTTAGGTATTTTGTGAAGTGATTTTGCTGTTTATACAGCGTAAATTGCGCCGGTGAGCGTTGCTGCGATAAGAGCTATGAAGCTCAACGCAAACGTCCACGGCCACGCGAAGCGTTGAAGTGATCCTATGTCTGTCTTAAGCAGAGTGGCCACAAAATAGATCGCGGGGATCAAAGGGCTAATGGAATGGCAAGGCATGCCAATCAATGACGCTCTGGCAATAACTTCAGCTGGTACGCCGTACGCCAATCCCGTCTGGCCCAGAACAGGGAGGACGCCCAGAAAAAAACCATCCGTAGACAGAATAATAAGGAGGGGCATACTGAGCAGAGCGGTAACAAAACCGAAATGACCTCCCCAACTTTCTGGCACTATAGCAAGAAAACTGCCCGCCATAGCATCAACCATACCTGTTTCGCTCAAAATTCCGGTAAATGAACCTGCTGCAAGTATTAGAGTTACTAATGTGAGCGCGGTTCCTGCATGCGGCTTCAGGCATTCCTGTTGCTTTTTCACATCAGGATAGTTCACCGTTAACGCTAAAGCAAAAGCGGCCATAACCAATGCGGGCAAAGGTACAAAATTCAATGCCAATCCAACCATGAGTGCAATGGTGAGTGTTAGGTTGAACCAAAAGTTCTTGGTTTCCATTTGGGGTCTTGGCTCATGAAAATCGCTATCTTCCGATCTATACTTCAATTTTTCAGCCCCATTACTCTGCAAGCGTCGCCGCTCAGACCGTCCCAGAATATATGCGAAGACCAACGTGGCTAGGAGCGAGATTACCAATGCAGGAATCATAGGAACTACGATATCCGCGACATCCACATTGAGCGAAATTGCGGCCCGCGCCGCTGGCCCACCCCATGGCAACCAATTCATGAGTGGACTGATAAGGGCAAGCATCAATGCCATAATCAGGGGGTTTACGCCAACCCGACGATAGATCGGATACATAGCGGATATAGTGATCAGCACCGCCGATGCTCCGTCCCCGTCAAAAGAAACAATCATTACGAGGAGCGCTGTCCCGACGACTATTTTTACCGGATCTTCGCCCACAATAGCCAAGATTCTGCAAATGAATGGTTCGAACAAGCCGCTTTCATACATGATCATGAAATAAAGCAGCGCAAAAACCAGCATCACTGCCGTAGGTGAAGTCTGGAGGATTCCTGCGATCATCATCCCCCCTATTTCGGTGCCAAATCCGCCGAGAAGGGCAAATATGATTGGAAACAATATCAGCCCCGCAACCGCTGACACCTTTTTTTTCATCACCAAGATTGTGAATAATATAATAGTTGCAAAACCTAAAAATGCCATTTTTTATACAGCCGCCCTTCATTTTAATTATTATCGCGATTGTCCGCGACTGTCGAGAATCCCAATCGTTAACCAAATCTATAAAACAGACAAGGCCGGATAACCAACACTATAACTAACTGAAACGATGCACTAAACGCATGATCATTTAAATACCCTTCATCATAATCATTTGAATGAGATTAATACGGCAACGTTCGGCAGTTAGGCTATGACACTAAGCCATTGCTCATAAGAAATAATTCAGAAAAACCTTGCATATGCAATCAAATAAAGTGCGTAATTCTCTAAATGAAAAGATGAAAGAAACGATCGGTAAGCTAGTAATAAGCCTTTGTGATTATACTTGCAGTTCTGAGAAAATTTAGATAAAATACCACACAGTGAAGTGTCACAGATTTATTCAGTGCCAACAATGACATGTTGCTGCCATTCGTGCAGTTGTTGAAACATTCTTCAAAACTATCAAGGCAGAATTGATCTATTGGCACCTCTGGCAAACAAAGCGCCAAGCGGAAATAGTAATCTTTGAATACATCAATAGCTTCTATAACCCACGCTGGAAGCATTCAGCATTGAGGTGAGACAGCCCCTCACCTTTTGAATAAGAATCTACTTAAACAAGGAACGGAACTTAAATGAAGCAGGCCCATGGATACTAGATGGCTCGAAGATTATCTCGCATTAATCGATTTCAATGGCTTTTGCCGTGCCGCCGACAAGAGAGCGGTTAGTCAACCTACTTTTAGCAGGCGCATCCGCTCGCTGGAAGAATGGGTCGGCGCTACGTTGGTTGATCGCAGCACCCACACGATGAGATTAACGCCAGCAGGCGAACGATTTAAGATGGCCGCTGAGGCGACACTTCGTCGGCTAGAACTCGGTCGTGATGAGGCACGCGAGATCGCGAAAGCTTCGTCCGAGACGCTCCGTTTTGCCTCAACTCATGTACTTTCCCTCACATTTTTTCCAACTTGGTTACGACGTTTCGAATCTGATGAGCCTTCAAGTTTAACGGTAGAATTGACTGCTGATCATATGATAGCGTGCGAGCAACTTATGATAGACGGATCTGCTCAATTTTTGCTGTGCCACCACCATGAATCGGCTAGTACAAGACTGGATTCGGACTTTAGATCAATTCAATTAGGCGAAGATATACTTTTGCCTGTCATGTCACCTAGTTTGGCGAAGACATCAAATCTAGAAACTGGCCCCCTACTCGCTTTCACTGGGGAGTCTGGCATGGGCCGCATTCTGGCCGCAGCTAGGACAGCCGGCGGACCGGCGCAATCGCCCCAGCCTATTTTCGCTTCTCACGTGGCTAGCGTCCTAACTGCCATGGCGAAAAATGGCCAGGGAATCGCATGGACAGCACTTAGCCTGGTAGAGGACGATATTGCAGCGGGCCGTCTGGTTAGGGCAGCAGGCCCAGAACAAGACATTCCAATTGAAATCCGACTATGGCGTCAAAAGGCTAGACAAGCACCAGCAGCTGAACAATTCTGGAATAAAATAGTAAAGGCAGATCTCAACAATAAAGACGCCTAAATCAAGACGGTGCTTAGCATCCTAAGCCCATTAGCAGGACGTGCTAATTGTGGACATGTCATGATTGTAGCTAACAACATGCTAAAGTCAGAAAACTGCTCTGGCATATATCAGAACTTAGCTTCAACCATCCCCTAAAATAACTTATCTGTCGGAAGCTAAAAAATACCAACGACCCGTGGGTCGTTGGCTATATAGTTTAGAATGAATTTGTTAGGAATTAATCCCTTAGTAATTCCAACGCAGTGTCGCACCAAAAGTAGTCGGTGGATTGAATGCAACAAACTGAACACCACCGAAAAGGGCGTTATATTGTTCAGTACGTTCGTTGGTAATATTTTTACCCCAAACCGACAATGTCCAATGGTCATCCGGGAAAGAATAAACAGCCCGCGCATCGATAAAATGTGTTGCCGAGCGGATCGCTGGTGGCTGATTATCATGGTCGTCATAAATTACGCTATCGTAAGAATAATCGGTAGACAGTTCTAGCGAAGCACCAGATTCAAATACAACCTCATACGCCAAAGACAGAATAAATTTATGATCCGGAATACGCGTTAGGCGATTTCCGGCGAAATTAACCGCCTCACCCTCCTGAAACGCTTCAAAGTCAGTGTAGCGTCCATGAACATATGCGTAACCCGCCCCTACTGTGAAACCATTACCAATTTTCCAATTCAGCTCCGATTCTAGACCATAGATCTCAGCTGAAGCATTTATTGCGCGGAAACCAATTCCTGTACGGATACGTGTCTGCAGATCTGAATAGTCTGTAAAGTACACAGAATTGTTGAAAATCATATTGCCATCAAGGAACTTACTGCGATGACCAATTTCATAGTTGAGAACAAATTCAGGATTAAACGAAGTTTCTGCATCTAAAGAATCAACTGGTGTATCCTGAAACCCGCCACTTTTAAAGCCACGTGAAATAGATACATAAACCATATGATCTTCCGCTATGTGCCAGTCCGTGCCTATACGCCAAGTAATGGCATCCCAAGTAGCGCTAGCATTAGCCGCATAAGCACCAGTACCATTATCACCTATCGTGAAGAAGGTACCTGGTGCGTTGGTCTCACCAGAACTGAATACCGACTTTTTATCTTCAGTATAACGAATTCCGCCAAAAACATTAATCTCATCCGTCAAAGGAATTGTCGCATCCGCATAGACCGCAACACTTTCAATCTCTGCATCCTGTACAAGGTAATCCGTCACATAGGGACTTCCACCAGCCAATAAATCAGTAGGAGAATCCCGAAATATGTCAGCTTTATATTGATAAAGGCCTACTACCCAGTTGAGATCACTATCTGGCAACGCCCGAAGTTGAATCTCATGACTATAAAAGTCAGATTCTTCTGAGTTACCACCATTAATATCAAGAATATGTGGCTCGGAACCGTCAAAATCGTAATAACTAACATAGTCCAGCTCACGATATGAACCGAGATAGCTCACACTGGCAAAAGATAAATCCAATTCTGCCTTACCGACAATACCCCAAATATCACGATCCTGCTGACCATCAAATGTGGAGGCATTCTCACCACGCACTGTACCTGAAGCAAATGCTCCGGATAGCCCACCTGATCCTGTATCAGACAACACACGGTTGCCAGGGCCATTAGCCCGGTCAATCGTAAAATCCGCTTTGATATCTAAACGAAACGACTCTGTCGGCTCGGCGTATAATTGAAAACGGGCGGATTTACTATCTTTGTTATCAAGCTCACCTTCCTCGACTCCATCAACAATACGGGTCACATAGCCATCGTGCCTACGAAGTACGCCAGTAGCTCGAAACGCAACTTTATCTTCAATGAGCGGTATATTCACAAAGCCTGCCATATCCATACGATCATGACTGCCATAAGTTACTTCTAGAGCAGCATCAAAGCCCCCTAGATCAGCCGGCCTAGTCGTAACGCTGACAGCACCACCAGCCACGTTCCGACCAAATAGCGTCCCCTGCGGACCTTTCAAGACTTCAATACGTTGCACGTCAAATGCCTCAAAATTAATGGAAGCGGGTCTGCCGTAGTAGATTTCATCAATAAAGACTGCCACGCTCGGATCGCCCCCCGCGCCACGAGCTGATGAAGCAACGCCGCGAACAGACAAACGCGGCTCACTTGCTGGATATACGTCATAACCAAAGCCTGGCGTACGAATTGCAATATCTTGAATTGATTCTATACGTGCTTTTTCAATGTAATCACCACCAAGCACAGTCACTGTGATCGGCACGTCTTGCTTATCCTGACTGCGCCGTTGGGCCGTTACAACGATCGTGTCTATAGCCCATTCGTTTTCAGTCTTTTGGGTCGAAGCAGCTTCCTGGGCAAATAATGACACTGTTGAACAAAGCATCGCACCAAGGGATGCACCAACTAAAAGATTAGTATGATTAAATTTACTCATAAGTGATATTCCTCCTATTTTTGTATATTCTCGCCTATATTTTAATCTGAACGACTAAAATTATTGACACTAACTACTTTAAGATGATTGTTTTTTTGAACCGTTTCCCTTGGCCCAGACACTAAAGAGTCTGTCAAGGCCAAGGTAATTATCTTGACGGCTATTACGACTTCACATGGTCGCTTAAATACACCCTAAAACCACTCCTGCATGGTCAACTCAACTCAAGATCTAAAATGTAAGTATACTGCTGACCTGAGTGAAGGTCGCGTTCCTCAACTCCCCCCTGCGGTGTCTTACGCGGATAGGAAATCTTAAGAACTTTAAGCTTTGGGACAGGGAAATGCATCACCTCAGCAGGGTCAACACTATAAACATTTCCAATGGCCTCAGCATTTAGAGCGGGACTCTGACTATAAAGGTCATAGCTCTCCTGACTATCAAACATAAGATCCATAGTTACCCAGAAAGGACCTGCAACCTTTGACCGAACGGTACGGCAAACTTCTCTAACCTTAGGCATCCACATTCTCCTTATTTTCTGCTGTATCGATCATTTTCATGCGAACCAGTTCCGTACCATTATCAACACTCACCACATGATTAAGTTCAAACTGATAAACAGGACCACGGTCAATATCGGCAGGGGAGAACGCCAAACCGTAACTTGGCATTTCCATACCGTCTCTGATCGGCATGTGGAAGAAGTAAGGATTACAGGCTTTGGCGATTTCGCTCGCCATTTCCTGAGTATTGGCCGTGATCACGCACATTGCGCCGATTTCACGCGGCGTTTGCGTTCCTTCCTTTGGCGGCACCCCACTCACACCATTCCAACCATACATTCTCACCGAAATATGGAATTCGCCATCGACAGCATCCGTCGCTGACAGTGCTCGCATGTGTAGTATATCAACCATTCTATCATGAAATACTTGTGGCTCCGCCAATACATTCGGATCGGTTATGCCTACAATGATGATTGTCTGGAATAATTTACCAGAAGCACCTTCCAGCTTCATAGTATATGGTTTTGGATGCCAAACTGATCCCGTCACCCGGACTTTCGTATCGGTAAGCTGTTCATATTGGGAGTTCGTAACATCCAATTCACCCCCAGGCTCTGTCAATACCCACGGGTTTTTATTTTCATAGAGCAAGTGACCAGAAATGGAATTCACTGTCGCTTTAAAGGCAGGATCACATGGCTCGATATCGAAACCATCTTCATGAACCTCGAAGAACACACCCCGTTGCCCAGTAGCTGCTGACGTCGCCTGCCCACCACATTCGCTTACTTTCCCAGCATGCCAACTCGGGCCAGCTGGCGCACCTTTCCAAAGAGCAAAGGCCGCAATAACAGCAGGATCAGAACTACGTCCACCAAGAATAATATCAGCCCCGGCGTCAAGCGCATCGAAATAAGGCTCCGGCCCCATCAGGGCAACAATATGTATACAGTCATCGATCATTTCTTCAGTCATATCACCCAATGGCGGAAGATTTGAAATCTTACCCTCAGCAAGCTTCTGCTTAATCAATTTTGGGGATTGCTCCGAATAAAGAAGTGCGATCTTAGGCGTATACCCCTTTTCCCGACATATTTCGAGAACGATATCTCTGGTCCAATCTAGATTTAGATCGCCACCAGCTTGACCACTCGTACCAATCAGAATGGGAATTCCAGCCTCAGCCTGAGCCGCCATTATCAGTTCCAAGTCGGTTTTCACCGCGCGCTTATTATTCTTTGAGACGCCTTTCGCCAAATAGGCAGCACCACTATCCGTTGAGCCAGCATCTAGTGCTATCGCATCCGGTTTTCTAGCCATTGCCACGCCGATCTCCTCAGGAAAAATACCGACACCTAATGAACCTTCCGGCACATATATTTTCACCGATTTGAAATCGGAATTATTTGACATATTGTATCCTCTTCTTAAATTTACAGTCATAATCGCAGTATTATTATTAGAATAAATACCATTTGAGAGCCTACTCTTCCAATCGAAAAACAGACTGGAATGATGCATCTACCGTATACAGATTGAGAAATGCCTGAGTTCGAAGTCATGGACACAAGATTCTCCTGGAAACATGAAAGCACTTCTCCCATAGACCAAGTGGAGAGATCATAATCATTTTTGAACTGGTTAATTAGCAGATGTATCTGGACGTTTTACGGGTTTATACAGCCTCTATAATCACATATGAGACCTCATAGAAAAAATATTATATCATCAATAAGTAAGGCGGCCTCAATGAGGCCGCCTTACTTATTTCCTGAATTAACTGCCGCTATATAACGTTCAATTCTCTATGGCTATAAAATTACTACATAACTACTCACTATACCCTTTAGGTCATAGGATCAGTGCTGATTAGCGGGCACATCACTGCCCGTCTTCCCCACCAGAAAATCAAGATCACATCCATCATGCGCCTGATTAACAGTATCAACATAAAGCTTGACGTAACCTCGGGAGGGCTTATCTCCTGGCTCTTCCCACGCTTTCAGACGTTTCGCAATTTCCTCTTCAGATACCAGCAGGTCAAGACGACGTTCCTCCACATTCAGCTCAATCATATCTCCATTTTCCACGATGGCCAGAACACCACCAACGGCAGCCTCAGGCGAGACATGAAGAACAACAGCACCAAAAGATGTTCCGCTCATACGGGCGTCGGAAATTCGGATAATGTCTCTCACGCCTTCCTTTAGAAGCTTTGCAGGAATTGGCATCATGCCCAATTCTGGCATTCCGGGAAAACCCCGAGGACCACAATTTTTAAGAACCATGATTGAATCTGCCGTAATCTCCAAATCTGAGTCATCAACTCTTTTCAAAAGATCTTCCTGATTTTCAAAAACCACGGCCGGACCTTTGTGATTTAGCAAATGCGTCTCTGAGGCAGAAGGCTTAATAACAGCGCCTTCCTTACATAGGTTTCCACGAAGTATCGCGATTCCTGAGTGCGATTTGAATGGTTTTTCCACACTGAAGATAACGTCAGGATTGGTACATTTGGCAAAGGCATTAGCCTCCGCCAGCGTTTGACCGCTTCCCGTCATGACATCACCATGAAGTAAATTGGCCTCACACATATCTTTAATAATGGCCGGAAGGCCGCCTGCTTCATGAAAGTCCTGCATCAAATACGTGCCTGAAGGTTGAATATTGAGCAACGTGGGAATATCCTTGGCTAGTTCATCCCAATCATCAATATTGAGGTCCACTTCCATGCGACGTGCAATCGCCGTCAGATGTATCACAGCATTGGTCGATCCACCAATCGCAGCATTCACGCGAACCGCATTCTCAATGGCCTTACGGGTTAATATCTTGTCGAGGGTTTGCCCCTCATTAACCATGCCTACCATACGACGTCCGACCATACGGGCCAAGACCTTACGTCTTGCATCTACAACTGGAATTGCCGCATTCCCTGGAAGTCCAAGCCCTAATGCTTCGACGAGGGACGCCATTGTGGATCCTGTACCCATTACATTACAAACACCGTGAGAGCGATTAAGACAGCTTTCTGCCTCTTCCGCATCCTCAATCGTAGCATCCCCTGAACGCACGTCATCCGCAAGACGCCAAACATCTTTAATGCCGAATGACTTACTCCGCCAGCTTCCGTTCATCATCGGACCGGAAGATAGACAAAGCGTTGGCAAGTTCACACTGGCCGCCCCCATCAGGAGAGCCGGCGTGGTTTTATCACAACCCACCATCAGGACAACGCCGTCGAGTGGGTTGGCACGAAGTGTCTCTTCAACGTCCATGCTGCAAAGGTTTCTCAAAAGCATCGCAGTCGGCCGCGTTAGCGTCTCACCGGGAGAGATAACAGGAAACTCCATTGGCACACCCCCAGCTTCAAGTATACCCTCGCGTACAAATTGAGCCAATTCCCGAAAATGTGAATTACAGGGCGTAAGTTCCGACCATGTATTACATATACCAATGACAGGGCGGCCGTCGAAATGATCCGTAGGTACACCGCGACTACGAAGCCAAGATCTATGTGCGAAACCTTCTGTACCCTTACCACCAAACCAATGCTGCGAACGACGTAACGGTTTTTTGTCTTTAGACATAT
>JAESRB010000177.1 GCA_016764855.1 Emcibacter sp. | reverse complement strand
TGGACTTTGGAATAAAACCAGAGGCCCCATGGTTCATGGCCTTTGCGATAATTTTATCCTGATCATTACCAGAAACCACCACCACCGGCACCTCAGGATATTGACCCCGCAAATAAATCAACCCGGAAAAACCATGCGCCCCCGGCATTTGCAAATCAAGCAGAAGGAGATCATAAGGCGCACGCCCCTCCATTCGTTTCTGAACCTCATCAATTGACCCAGCCTCTTCAATATTTGCCTGCTTAAAAGCCAGCTCAATGGCCTGCTTCAGCGCAATTCGAAACAAAGGGTGGTCATCTGCGATTAAAATATCAGGTTGTAGAGTGTTACTCGGCAAAATCCAGCATCCTTGTATTACTATAGCCACAGTTATGAGAACAAAATACATGCCTCATAGACAATAGACAAGGAAATTAGCCCATGGAATGCCTAACCACCTGTCAACACGCGGTTCCGACCTGCCTTATGAACTGACAAGAAAACTTATGCGGCATCTTCCAGCTGTTCTCTCAACTTCGCTTCGGCAAAAACCATCGCTTCTTTAAGTGGTTCAAAAAGCGCTGATATTTCACCGATACTTTGCGCCATTCTGGCAGCCTCTTCCATGGCTCCGGATATTTGAGAGACCCCAGCCAATCCCAGAACAGCACTAGAAGATTTCAAAGGATGCGCATTATTTATAATTTTATCCATGATGCCTTCCGATATTCCCTCTTCGATACCAGAAATATAACCAATAACATCTTCCAGAAAACCTTCTACCATTTCTGGATAGCGCGTATTTAATATTCTTTTAGTCTCTTGCATATCTTCCATATTCAAAGCCGATACATCAAAATGTTTTTCCATTACCGTCTCCTTTTCTGGGCCTGAAACCTTATTCAGATTATTTTGCAATAGAATTGATGCTTCTTCAAAGCCCTGCTCCAAACGTTTTACAATATGTTGCGGAATATTGGTTGTTTTACCGCCGGACGATATTTGCGCCCGAACCTCTTCCTCCATATTACGGGCAATATTGGATAATTCAGCAATCCCAAGCGCACCACTGGTAAACTTCAACGCATGTGATAGCGTCGCCATATCCTCAATATTATTTTCACTATAAGCCCTGCTGATCTCCCCGACAAGTTTACCCATTACATTAAGATACATTTCAATTGAGGCTACATGCTCACTCCCCATAACATCTTTATAAATGTTGAATATATCATAATCAATTGTGGCAGCTTCATGGCCCTGTATTTCAGACTTATCGTCCAATATGGGAGTAAGCCACTTTGCAATCGTTGCCTGCAGCATGTCCTGTTTAACCGGTTTTGTAATATAATCATCCATCCCGGCCTCAAGGCATTTCTCACGGTCCCCCTTCATGGCATTCGCCGTCAGGGCAATTATCGGCGTATCGGTTATTAACCCAAGAGAATAAAGATTTTTTATGGCCTTGGTTGCTTCATAGCCATCCATTTCCGGCATCTGGCAATCCATTAGAATAAGATCAAAATTCTCATGTTTGACCTTATCAACGGCAACACGACCATTTTCAGCACTGGTGACAGAAAAACCGATCCCCCCCCAGCATATCTTCGGCCATCACACGGTTGATACGATTATCTTCCACCAGCAAGACACTGTAGCCTCCGAAATGGTATATTTCCGCTTCATCACCAACCACATGTTCCGGCAACCATTTTGCAATGGCTTCCAACATATGGCCCTTGCGGATAGGTTTACTTAAATAATCCTGCATCCCGGCGGCAAGGCAACGTTCCTTATCACCGTCCATAGCATTGCCTGTAAGCGCAACAATCGGCACATCATAAATTGTCTTTTCACGCTTCCATTCCGCAAGTATTCGGCTGGCTTCAAAGCCATCCATTTCCGGCATTTCACAATCCATTAGAATAAGGTCAAACTTATTTTCCCTTACGGCATTGATAGCCTGTTTGCCGTTAATCACAACGTCCACGCGGCAACCTGCCTGTTCCAGAATTTCAATAGCAAGGTTTTGATTCACTCTATTATCTTCCGCGAGTAGAATAACAGGGCTGTCAAATTTCAAATTACTATGCTTCTTTCTCTGCGCCCTGCCCAATGACAAGCTGTTACTGGTGACCATTTCATTGCTGAGGCCCGACTTATATCTCTCCCAACACAGAGATAATATCGCACCAAATTCATATGCCCGCAGTGGTTTGGCGATATAAGCGTTAAAACCAGCCTCACGGAAACGTCGTGAATAGCCCGCCTCACCAGCACCTGTTAACATAACAAGTGCAATATCTCTGATCAGATCATCCGATCGGATTTCTTGGGCCAATGTCTCTCCACTCATTTCCGGCATCAGGTAATCCAATATACCAATGTGGAACGGCGTGTTATTAGCAGCGGCCTCACGCAGTAATGCCAAAGCCTCCATACCATTGCTGCAGAATTTGCATTCCATACCCATGGTGTGCAAACGTTCCTTTAGCAACTCACCATTCACAGCAATATCGTCCACAACAAGAACACGCAAACCCCTTAGGTTTTCTGCGGAAGGAATAACTTTACCATCCCCAAAGTCATTTTCCAGTAACATGGTAAAATGGAATGTAGAGCCCTGTCCCGGTGTACTGACGACACCAATCTCCCCCTCCATCAACTCCGTAAGTTGCTGACTGATCGCAAGGCCGAGGCCCGTGCCACCAAATTGACGGGTCGTAGAATTATCAGCCTGTGAGAATTTCTCAAAAATCAATGTTTGAACTTCTTTGGGAATGCCAATCCCCGTATCTGTGATGGAAATTCTCAATCTTTTTTTGGCCGAGCCATCGGGTACTGGCAGATGATCTTCTTCCACCTTGATCATCACATACCCTTTTTCGGTGAATTTAATGGCGTTTCCGGCAAGGTTATTGATAATCTGCCGAATGCGCCCCGGATCACCGATCAAATTCTTTGGGGTCCCCGGAACGTAACGTACGATGAGTTCCACCGCCTTTTCACGGGCCTTCACTGCCAACAAGTCACTTGTATCCTCAACGACTGTCAATAGATCAAAAGGAATTGCCTCCAATTCAAGCTTGCCGGACTCCACTTTGGAAAAATCAAGGATATCATTGATAATCTCAAGAAGACTATCGGCTGAGTTAATCACAGTTCGAGCATAATTTTGCTGTTTATGGGTAAGACTACTCTCCAATAATAATTCGGTCATGCCAATGATGCCGTTCATGGGTGTGCGAATTTCATGACTCATATTGGCAAGGAATTCTCCCTTGAGCTTATTGGCAATATCCGCTTTCTCCATGGCCTCTTCCGCCGCGCTTTTCGCCGTCACCAATTCGCCGTCACGCTGCTGCATTTCCTTGAGCATTTCATTAAAACTATCCGCCAGCGCCCCCATTTCATCATCGGATGTTTTTTCCACTCGGATAGAATAATCCTTGGAATAGGCAAGATTTCTTGCTGTTTGCGCTAAATTGATAATCGGTTCCGTTATTAACCGCTGAAAACGACTGAACAACATATAGGCAATGACAATCGCCACCAATACAATGAAGCCGATATACAGTGATTGTTCCCGGATAGAAGCATACAAACCTTCTAATGATGCCCGGATATAGACCGTACCGATTTCTTCCTCTCCCGCATAAATCCGGTGAAAACTCTCAAAACTGCTCCAACTGAAATGATCTTGCCCCTTTTGCACGGGCGGACATGATATCTGGTCCCCACTCATCGTCCCACTTTGAGGACTGTCGGGAATATAATGGGCAAATTCCTGACCGATCTCATCATAAAGACAAATGAGCCTTATAGAAGAAGAGGTCCGGGCCGCACGCAAATTTTCTTCCGCAGCGCTCATGTCCTGAAACTCAATAGCAGCGGCACTTTGATTACCGATAATTTCCGCTGTAATACCAATCGTATTGACCAGGTTTTCTTTACTATTTAGAACCCCGACCACCAGCATCGTAATCCCGGCGGAGATGATCGTAATGCTGCTAATCATAATGCTAATCACGATTAATTTGCGCTTAATTGACTGGCCGCCCAAACTCTCTAAAAAATAATTAAACAACACACACCGCCTCTCATTGTACCGTCTTGACTATTTTCATTAATTTAGAACTGGCATTCAGTCCCGCATGAGTAAAGGCACTAACGTTAAGAAGCAGACCAATTTTATTAGGATGGTCAACAAATTCAATGCCCCCACCTTTACGGGCAAAACCGTTGATATCACTTACCGAAAGAATCCCTTCTTCTTGTTTTATGGCCGCTAAAACAGTTGCAACTTTATCTTGTGACTTTCCAATAAAGAGCAATCGGCATCCCTTAACCTCCGCAACATCATCAATATAATTCACTTTATATTCTGCTGAGGAAAGTTTATTTTTTATAATATAATCCAATGACTTACCAAAGGGGTTTTGACCATAAACACAAATTGTCTTTTCCATCCCTGCTCCATCTGGCCAGCTGATATATTTAAAAAACTTAAACAGGAAAACGGCCTTAACCTTATAATTTCCCTCTGCTGCCTGCAAGTTGGTGCATGTCAGAATGCCACAAACCAATGCCATGAACAGAGATATCACCTTATTTTTACACATTTTATATGTCATATTACCAGCCGCCCTTAATATTTAATCATAAGCGTGGCATAGACAGACCTACCGGCATATGACGGGAAACTATTGATATTTCTGCGATTATATTCAGGGTAATATATATCCTCGTTAAACAAATTATCCCCATATATGCTCAATATCAGGGGAATTTTATCATCCAGATTCAAGACATTATTCAAGTTTATATTTATATTTGCCGTCAGCAAATGATAACTTGTCGCTGGCGGATTAAGTTCCTGTATCATTGAGGTAAAATCCCGAATTGGTGCAGGATTACCGTAGAAACTCTCAAAAAGACCTATCGAATAGCCGCCCTCCGATGCATAAGAAATTCCTGCCTTTACCATTATATTTGGAGAAAGCGTTCCATTCTTCACACCGAAAGCATCTTTACTTTCCTGATACATCATCGAGCCTTGCAAAGACCATCCGCTACCTAAATTAGCCTTACTCTCCAATTCAATCCCTTTAAATACCATTTCACCTTCATTGCTATAGGTACGTCCCCCCAAACTTGAACCTATACGCACGATAATATCTGTTACCTTACTGTGATAGATGGTCAAAGCCCCTTCATAACGGGATGAATGATAGAAGAACTGTGCTTCAGCCGTTGCAATTTTTTCTGGTCTGATATCCGGATTACCCACAATGATCGTTGGAAGATTGATAAAGCTTTCCACGGCATATCCAGTCCGAAAAGCTTCTCCGTACATAATTTTCAGGCCCCAGTTTTCGTTAATATTGACCACCGTGGCGATACGCGGAGAGAAATCATTCTGTCGCCCACTTGGGTTATTATATTGCGCCCCGCCAACCACTTTTAACCAATCAAGAACCTTGTAATCAACCTGCATATAACCGCTGTAGGTTTTTCTGTCATAGTCGGTTGTAAGACCAGCGGTTTTTCCGCCCTGATCTTCGTAAGACCCGCCAACTAAGAAATTCAAATCTT
>JAESRB010000176.1 GCA_016764855.1 Emcibacter sp. | reverse complement strand
GTAAAGATCGTCACTACCTGCCCCAATGCCGCCAAAATAGCCACATTAAGATTAGCACCAGCGGCCAAGGCACCAGACAATGACCCAATAAGCGGCAGACCAGAGAAACCAGAGCCATCCATACCAGCCAGCATGGCAATTATCGTAATACCAACTCCGAGCATCCAGCCTTCACTAGCCAGATTTTGCGCAATATAGTTACCAACATCAAAAAGGAAACCAGGTGTCCCCTCTCCAATGACTTTCTCTGCATGCTCAGGATTGCCAAGCAGGAAAAAACCAGCAATAGGAATGATCGGCGCAAAAATTTTGATGGCAAAAAAGAAACCATCCCGGATATGATTCGAGACCTCATCCATAGCATGATGGCCATTTGTCGCAAATGTGCATAGCACCAGAAGAATAGTTGCTGTACCGCCCAAAAGTGCCGTTGCAGCACCACCGCGAATAGCTTGTTCCGGATCGAATATCCCCCGATATACCATCAATGAAGCAATTGCGATTAGAATAACAGGCACCATAATCGCAAAAAGCCGAGCGTAGGGCTGTAAAACTTCCTCATCACCATTAACATGGATCAGCTCTTCTGGCACATGCTGCACAGCCACAATTTTCCCCGAACGCATATCCCGACGAATAGTATAAATTGCCATAGAGACAGCAACAAGGCCACACACCAGAGAGAACAATAACGTATAGGGCAAAATTTCATTGGTTTCGACACCCGCGGCACCAGCCGTTAGTCGCGTTGCTCCCTGAATGATCGGGTCAGCGGCCAAGGCCATCCCATGACCAGATAAATTAACGGCAACGGCACAAGCAATAGCGGGCAATCCCATACGAACAGCAACCGGAATAAGCACGGTTCCAACCAGAGCAACAGCCGGTGTCGGCCAGAAAAATACCGCCGCGACATACATCGTAAGTGACAATATAAAGAATGCCGATCTAGGCCCCACCATAAGTTTCTTCATAGGAGAAACCATGATGTCTGCCGCTCCTTGCTTTTGCAGCGCTTTCAGCATGGACGCCATCATGGCAATAACCAAAATAATATCAAATAATTCATGCCCCGCATTCAAGAGAGACTTAAAAACAATCTGAACGGCAAAAATTACCATATTTAACAGGCCATCATCCACTTGATAGGAAGATAGCCCCAGAATAAATATTCCGACTATGGAGGGGATAATAACCCCTTTACGAAAACCAATAGAAATAAAAATCGCAAGAACGACCAATAAAAAAATCCAATGCGAGGCGGTCAGCAGTATTTGTTCCATTTAATTCCCTATTTACGTCTTACCGTAATTTTATTCATTTTTGTTTATTTTTACTTTAGTCGAAACCACAAGGGCATCTTTCACACAATCATAATTATATGTTTTGCCCATAAAGATGTCAGTTCGATAATAAATGTTATGCTTACCTTAATTTTCCACGCCATACGGAACAGGATGTAATCCACTTAACCTGTTTTCAATTTTTTTTTATTATGATATGATTATGTGAAATCTTGCTATAAACTGTATACAGTCTACAGTACATATAACGATGGAAGTCAAGAACAAATTGAAATAATTGAGGGTAACAAGATATTGGAACAAAGTAAAACTGATGCGTGGACAGAGGTTGGCAACAAGCATCAATCTCTAAACGATACAATTTATCACGCCTTACGCGAAGCTATCTTTCGTGGGGACTACAAACCTGGAGAAAGACTAACAGAACCTGGCCTTGCCAAACTATTCGGCGTCTCACGTAATCCAATCCGTGAAGTGCTTCGTAAACTTCAGAGTGAAGGAATCGTTGAAATCCCTCCCCGTAAAAGTGCGCGCGTTACGGTCTTTACCATTGAAGAAATTGAAGAAATAATTGAACTTAGGGCAGAACTAGAAGGGCTAAGTGCCCAATTTGCCACTGGACGCCTAACCGACGAAACACTGACTCTATTCCAGAAACTTCTTGATGATGGCAACAAGGCTGTGGAAAAAAATGACCTCGTAAAGGTCCGTCTTTACAATACAGAATTTCATTCTCTGGTGGCGAGCTCCGGTAAAAACCGGTTTTTGACAGACTATATGCGCACACTTCGGGAAAGAACATTATGGCTATTTGAAAAGATCAAGGGAGACCGTTGCCTTGAATCCTGGAATGAGCATATTTCTGTTCTGGAAGCTATTATGGCCTCTGACAAGAAACTTGCCTCGTTATTAAATGCCCGTCACGTTAGAAAAATTGGTGTTGAAATACTAAAAGCAGTCAATGCAGAGAAAAAGACCTAAGACAAGATCATGTCTTTTAGAACATATAATCCGGCAGGTTTCTTAACCAACCAGTGACCTGCCTCTAAAGCTCCCTTAGCATAAGCCTCCAGCGTATGCACCGTAAAGGCAATATCAATTTTAGAAGCGCCTAAATTCAAACGGACGGAATTAATTCCCACCGTATCGCCGTCTCGCACGACTTCCACAGGCACCTCTGGCAAGGCACCGCCGCATACCCCATGGAGCGTTTCGGACACTTCTTTGGCAATTCTAACGGACGTACCCGAGGGCGCCTTCTTTTTATTCTTATGATAAACTTCCCGAACCGTAGCAGATACCGGCCTGTGCCTTTGAGCAATATCCAGAACCGACTTTAAATAAGCTTCAAATCCATGGGCAAAATTCGCCCCTTGCAACACAGCCGCATCCGCGCTGATCCGGTCAATCTTTATTTGTAAAAACTCATCCATGGCTGTTGTGCCCAGAACAAGAGCAATGTCCCGCCCCTTGATAAGATCTAACAGCCCATTCGTGGCCTTTGGAGAAGAAAAATCTATGATGAGATCACAATCACCTAAAAAATGAATGATACAATCTGAATAGACAATATGGCTTCCCTCTATGGGTTTTCCTTTATGAGGGGATACCCCTGAAACGATACCGGCTATCAGTTCCATATCCTGATCTTCCAGCACGGCCTTTGTCAGATATTTGCCAACCCGACCACTTGCCCCGCAAACAATAACCTTCATACAATATCACCTGTTCCGTTTGAAAAGCGGCCATAATAAAATGGGCCCCGTTACAGGGCCCATCTTTTCAAATTTCTTTACTATTACTTATACTTAGAAGTTAAAGCGTACTTTAGCGTAATAGAAACCACCGTTAATGCCACCAGGAGACGTTGTTGGGTATTTAGACCCAAGAATGAAGTCCCATGGGTTTGCATCCGGGAAGTTATTGAATACATTATCAGCCCCAACGACGAGTTCAATTTGATCCGTAACTTCATATGCTGCTTGAACATCAATTGTGATCTGTGCGCCGGAGTCAATCCGCGGACCAAGAGCATTAACGTGCAGTTCTGTGAAGGAACTATAATAGTTCGCCCGCACATGCGCACGCCAGTTGTCAGCACCATGTTTTAAGGTTAGATTTCCTTTAAACTTAGGGTTATTTTCTTCCAACTGAATAACACGGCCTTGGCTCAACAGTTCATTAGGATCTGTTGGGTCAAAAGATGTCACTTTAGTTTCTGTCCAGTTACCTGCTAGAACCAATTCAGTTTGGCCACTCTCAACAATGTCCAGTGGAACGGTTGCAACAACGTCAATACCCTGCGTTTTGCTACTGAAATCATTTGTAAAGAAGCGGAAACTTCCCAAACCAGCTGCAGCAAAGAAGCCTTCTGCAATCAGGTCAGCTTTTTGACCAGCGGTCAAAGACTGACTGGCTGACTGTGTCAGACGATTTTCCATTGTGATCCGGTAATAATCAACCGTAATGTCAATCAGGTCACTACTGTAAGCAAAACCAATAGAGAAGCTGTTTGATGTTTCAGGCTCTAACTGCTTACCACCAACGGCCATCGCAACCGGGCTCGTCGCTGGAATAACGCCAGACTCGATCAGATCACCACCTGGTGAAATTTCAGTTGTAAGAGCGCTGAAATTTTGCTGTCCAGGTGTTGGTGCATGGAAGCCAGTAGCATAACTTGAGCGCATCGCCAAGTCATCAGTGATATGATAAAGACCTGTAACTTTCCAAGTAACTTTACTGCCCATGTCGGTGAAGTCTTCATAACGTATCGCAGCACCAAGAACCAGTTCATCTGTTACGTCAGCTTCAAGGTCAAGGTAAAATGCAATATTTCTACGTGCAAAGTCACCCGCAATACTTGGGGAGAAACCAGGGAAAGCTTCTTCGCCGATCAGGAAGCCCTGATTGGCCAGAATTCCAGCTTCATAAGATTCTGGCGCACCGGCAACGACTGAGAATTTCTCTTTATGCCATTCAAAACCACCCGCGACGTTCAATGGAGACGCAAGGCCAGCCACTTCAACAGGGTAAGACAGATCAACATTGACATTGGTTTCTGTCTGAACTCTACGGCCAACGTCTTTAAAGTTGGTTGGAGACAAAGAGCCAAGACTTGGGTTTGGAACATTATCAACATTGAAAGCAAGTTGGTTACGACCACCACTCAGGCTAACATCATATATCAAACCATTTTCCAGTTCACCACGGAGACCAGTTGTACCGGACATATCCGTCAGTTTACTACCAAAGAACGGCGTATAACCACCAGGGTAGGTTTCAAGAGCTGAATAACAGTTTGGATCAGCAAATACAGCAGCAAGACGCGCATCCGCACCAGCAGAACCAACAGCGATTGGCGTATTCACAACACCTGTTCCGCCGAAATCAATACCGCCGTCGCAAGTAATGCCATCATTAGGTGTCATATCACCAATGAGGTAATTTCCGCCATCATCATCGTCTGTGAACACACCGAAGCGGCCTGTTGGATTCCGGTAGAAGAAGTCACTGGCTGTTTTTCTTTCAGAATAACCACCAAAGAAATAAAACTCACTGTTTTCACCAGCTTCTGCAGCCATGTTAACAAACAACTTCAGATCATCATCAATTTGAGGCGTACCAAATCTTGATGCAGGTGTTGGAACATCTGTATTACCAGCGTCGATCAAAGCTTGAGCATCACCACGTTGAATAGCTCTGTCAGTCAGGTCACTTTCTCTGAATTCAGCACTAAATCTAACAAAACCGGAATCACCAATGGGCATACCATATGTGGCTGCGACCTGATATGTATCGCCGTCGCCTGCATATGTGCTGCCGAGTTTTACTTCAATAGTTCCGCCTTCGGGGCTATCATTCATGATAAAGTTCATAACACCGGCAATCGCATCAGAACCATACTGAGCTGCGGCACCATCACGAAGAACTTGAAGCTGTTTCATTGCAATGGCAGGAATGGAAGACAGGTCAGGACCTTGTGAACCGTCAGAAATACCACCGGAGAAAGTAGGAATATCAGCCGCGCGATGACGACGTTTACCATTTACCAGAATCAATACATGATCAGGTGACAGACCACGCATGCTGGCGGGGCGAACGCTTGTTGATGTACCACTAAGCGGGTTATCATTAACATTCAAAGACGGAACAGAAGTCCGTAGCAAATTGGTGATATCAACACCGCCCTGATCTCTCATGCTTTCAGCAGAAATAATATCAACAGGGACGGGAACATCGGATGCGGAACGGCCTGGACGACGTGATCCAGTGATCGTAATTTCTTCGATTGTTTCCGCATTATCCCTGGCTGTTTCTGCACCAGTATTCTCTTCTGCAAAGGCAGATGGAATTGACAGCATGCTGCCTGCCATAATAACCATCAAAGCATGATTAAATCTTACGTCTAATGCTGTGCTGCTTTGTAATAGGCGGCTTCGGCTTTTATAATTTATTTTCGACATTGTGGTAAGGAACTCCCTAAAATTATAATTTAGCTATTTTATTAAACATCAATACGACCACATAGCCTTCTAATAAGACAATCCATATCCGATTACAAAGCGGAACGTACAATATTCTATTAATCCCTCCTAATATCCCTCAGATAAAAGGCGAGATATTTTGTACACAGTATACACTTTGGTAATTTTGTCAAATCGTATAATCTCATGAATAGAAACCCGCAATACCCCAAACCCAACAATTCTAAATTATTTTTTTAATTTATCTATTATTCATAATAATTTAGATAATGCTGTATTTTAAAAGCCTTACCCGGCATCCCATTTACGAACGGAGAGACAGGGGCGCAAACCTACTCTCACATAGACCATTGTATACAAGGTGGAAAAACATCCCTGAATGCAGGAAAATCATACGAGTCCAACCAAACCGCTAAGTATATATTTTTCCTCGACCATATCCTTGACATATTGGCGCCAAAAATAGACGCTATCGAGATGGCGATAATAATATGTTAGAAATTCCTCATATAAAACAAACCCAAAGCGGAAATATAATGAGCTTTCGTCAAGCGTCCGTTACGAATCGCCTGTATTTGCATGCATAACGAATACATATAAACAGACAATATCCTTATAGATTGCACTCCCCTTAAGGCTTTCTTTTATGGAAGTATGCTTAAGAGATAAATGCATTACATATTGTAATGTATTGTTGAGTTTTAATGGTTTGCCTCAATGGCGCAATTCTTGTTTGATGTATAGTCAGAAACAGTAGTTTCCTAATAGGTCAAATATCATATTTTCAACAATAAGAAATAAGTATAAATGATTGATAAACGTATAAAAACAATAGCTTCCGTCCTCTCTGATATTTCAGATGGCGCCACCATCATGGTTGGCGGCTTTGGCGAAGCTGGTAGCCCCATCGAACTGATCCACGCTTTAATCGACAATGGCGCGAAAGAGCTTACGGTCATCAACAACAATACCGGCAATGGTGAAGTAGGATTAGCAGCCCTCATCGGCAACGGGCAAGTGAAAAAAATGATTTGCTCATACCCCCGCTCCAGCCATTCGAAAGTCTTCCCCGAATTATTCCGGGCGGGTAAAATCGAACTGGAAATTGTTCCTCAAGGAACACTTGCAGAACGCATTCGAGCCGGAGGCGCTGGCATTCCTGCATTTTATACCGCTACGACTATTGGAACCCCCCTGTCAGAAGGGAAAGAAATCCGGAATATCAAAGGGCGTGACTATGTTTTGGAGTATGGTTTGGTCGCCGATTTTGCACTCATCAAATGCGAAGAAGCCGACCGTCTTGGCAATCTGACTTATAATAAAACGGCGCGGAATTTTAATCCGATAATGTGTACCGCTGCAAAAGTTACCATTGTTCAAGCCCGCAAATTTGTTGAGGTCGGAGATTTAAATCCAGAGCATGTCATCACGCCAAATATCTATGTGGATCGCATTGTTGAAGTAACCACGCCATTGATAGAATCCCAGTTAATCGAAAAGGGAGCGCGCTACCCATGAGCTCGAATACAACAGAAAAAGCCGGCTGGAACCGCGAAGAAATGGCCCAATGCGCCGCTCGGGACATCCCCAATGGATCTTACGTGAACCTCGGCATCGGCATTCCTGAACTGGTTGCCCGCTTTGTTCCCGATGGCCGTGAATTCATTTACCATACGGAAAATGGTTTATTGGGCATGGGCCCCTCGCCGGAACCTGGCCAAGAAGATCCCGAATTGATAAACGCCGGAAAACGTGCCGTAACAGCCGTTCCAGGTGCCAGCTTCTTCCACCATGGCGACAGCTTTACCATGATCCGTGGCGGACATATTGATGTCTGCGTTTTAGGAGCTATGCAAATTTCTCAAACCGGCGACCTTGCAAATTGGTCCACCGGTGCACCCGATGCTATCCCCGCCGTTGGCGGAGCCATGGATCTTGTGGCTGGCGTAAAAACCATACTTGTCATCAGCCAGCATACCACCAAAAATGGCATCCCAAAACTGGTTGAAAACTGCAGTTATCCGTTAACGGGAAAGAGCGTCGTCAGCCGGATCTACACGGACTTAGCCATCATTGACGTCACACCAAAGGGCTTTCAGCTAGTTTCTTTAGCGCCCGGCGTCAGCTTTGATGAAGTTGCGGCTAAAACCGACGCCCCATTACTGCCCCCTACTATTGCGACGAAGGAGTCCTGAATAATGTCCAAGGCTAACAATTCCAAAAGTGCTGGTTTCTTTGAACGGGCTAAAAAAGTACTCCCCGGCGGGGTCAGCCGCAACACACTTCTCCGTGGCCAACACCCACTGTATGTAAGTCACGGCAAGGGCTGTAACGTTATTGATGTGGACAATGTCCAACGTCTTGATTTTGCCAATAACATGGCCTCTCATATTCACGGACATGCTTTTGAACCCATCGTCGAAGCGGTCAGCAAACAGTTGCAACGCGGCTCTGCCTTTACCATGGCTACAGAGGCCGAGCTATTATTTGCCGAACATATGTGTAGCCGTTCCCCGGCATTTGACAAAATCCGTTTTGTTAATTCCGGCACTGAGGCCGTCATGGCAGGCATGAAAGCCGCCCGCGCTCATACTGGCCGGTCGAAAATTGCGAAAGTCGAAGGCAGTTATCACGGCGCCTATGATTATGCCGAAGTCAGTCAAGCCCCAACCCCTGAAAACTGGGGCGGCATAGACCACCCCAATGCCGTACCTCTGGCATGGGGAACACCAGAAGGCGTTCTGGATGACATGATCATTATTCCATTCAATGATCCCGAAAAAGCCGTTGCTCTTCTTGAGGAACATGCCGATCAAATCGCCTGCGTCCTTATTGATCCAATCCCCCACCGCATCGGCATGGTGCCGGTCACAGCGGAATTTGTGCAGGCTTTGCGCAAATGGACCACTGACAATGGGGCTTTATTGATGTTTGATGAAGTCATTACCTTCCGCAGCGAAGTTGGCGGCATGCAAGAACGTTTTGATATCGCACCCGACCTTACATCTATGGGTAAGATGATCGGTGGCGGTTTCCCTGTGGGCGCTCTTGCCGGACGCGATGAAGTCATGGACGTCTTTGTTAATGGTCGCCTTCCCCATTCTGGTACATTCTCAGCAAATCCTATCACTATGACGGCCGGCCGCGTTGCCATGGAAATGTTTGATGCTGATGCTGTAGCCCGTCTGAATAAACTGGGCGAATATGTACGTTCCAGCCTGCTGGAAGTCATCAAAATTGCGGATGCACCCGCCTGCGTTACCGGTACTGGCTCTTTATTCCGCATCCATTTGAAAGCCGAAGCCCCGAAAAACTATCGGGAGGCTCATCCGAGCGATACAGAGAAAAAAGCGCTATCCGCCTTGATAGATGCGCTTTATGACAATGGAATTATGATGATCCATACCGGTGCAATGGCGCTATCAACCCCTATGTGGCACGATGAAATTGATCAGCTTTCCGAAGCTCTTCTTAAATCACTTGGCTCCATCAAACATTTGCTTGGAACAACAAAATAATACTCAACAAGCATATTATAGATAGCGTTAAAGGTTCCTCTTATACGGCTGTAAAATCCCATCAGCCCGAGGTAACCGGCGTAGTTCTGATACAGGAAAGGGCTATATATGATGCCCACCCATACTGTCAATTACGCCATACAGCTTCCCCTTGCTCAAGGTGTTGAGTTTAATACAAATTAATCCTGACACCATGTGCTAATGATGAAATCTGACGACAAAGGATGCCAAACCTTTCCGTCAGATTTCATTCATGAAATCCTTCTTATCCCCCCATCATGATGAATGACAGGTCAACGAAACAACTTACTCATCAGATTCTAGCTGCGTATTTGACCATATCCAAAAATATATTAATAAAGGCGGGACTTATTAATGAACAATCATTTCATTTGAGGGGCTGATTTGGTAAAGGCCTTTGTCAAGTAACCCAGATATATCAGGCCGATCAAGAACCAAGAGGCTCCCAAGGTTAACGCATCAATATTCAAATTCAACAGAAGCAGAAGACAAGTAACACAGCCAATTGCCGGGGCAATCAGATGCTTGATGCTATTACGTTCCGCCCGATCCTTATTGTTAACATAAAAATGGAAAATAACGGATAGATTAACAAAGAAGAACGCCAGAAATGCACCAAAGTTTATGAAAGATGTCGAGGTTGCCACATCAAGCTCCAAGGCGATTAAGCCCAAAGCGCCTGTAAAGAATATGGCAATATAAGGCGTGTGGAATTTCCCATGAAGCTGTGCAAATAATTTCTTTGAAATAACGCCATCCCGGCCCATCACATAGAGCAACCGCGAACCACTGGCCTGTGCCGCAATTCCAGAAGAAAATTGTGCCAGAATAATCCCGGCCAGAAAAACAACCGTAAAGGCTCCGCCCCCAATAACCTCGGCCATAGAATAGGCGGCCGTCTCAACATTATCAAAGGTATTTTCTGGAAAAATAAGCTGCAATACATATGCACTGATGATGAATATTACGCCCCCCAGCACCGTTATCCAAAGGATCGCTCTCGGGATGGTTTTTCTTGGGTCATGCGTTTCTTCAGCCAATGTGGTTACCGCGTCAAAGCCCAAAAACGAGTAACAGGCAATTGCAGCACCAGAAATAACCAACAGGGTGGAAGAGTCATTTCCCATAAGCGGTGCCGCAAAAGCCTGATAGTTGGGCGTGAATAAATCATTTTGATACAGGTAATAAATGGCCAACGAAAGAAACGCCAATATGATCAGGATTTGAACTGCCATCAGAACAAAATTCAGTTTTTTGGCTGTCCTCAAACCAACAATATTAATGGCCGTACTCGACAGAATATAGGACACAACCCAAAACCACTTGGGCACCAGAGGGAAAGCATCAGCCAGATAAGCCGCACCAATAAGCCAAATCACCATAGGCAAGAACAAATAATCAAGTAAAACGGCCCATCCGACCATAAACCCTAAATTCGGCCCAAAAGTACGCGATGTATAAACATAAGCCGAGCCCGAATGAGGGAAACGACTTGCCATTTGCCCATAACTTTGAGCGGTGAAAATCATCGCAATCAGCGCAACAATATAGGCTGCCGGAACAGCAGAAGATGTCACGACTGACAGGACACCAAATGTGCCAAAGACGACCATTGGCGTCATATACGCCAGCCCAAACAAGACCACCGCTCGTAAACCTAATGTACGATCAAGGCTAGGTTTCTGTTGCATTCAATTCTTCCTAATATCAGTACTCAACGACATATCTGAGTATAAATTTTTAAGTATTCTGTTTCTCGGGCATAGAGCTTATTTGCTCCAGATAATTATAGTTTTCTTTGCTTTTAAGAATGGCGGCCTTATCAATCTCGAAATATTCAACCCGCTCAGCATCGCCCAATTCGGCCAATATCTTTCCGTCCGGCCCGACGACAACGCTATCGCCCACGAATTCAAGCCCTCTGGCGCTGCCGACGCGATTGCACATGATGACAAAAGCATGATTCTCCAACGCCCTTGCCTGTGCTGAAACCCGATGCACCATGCCATAGGGATTCATGTTTCCATTGGAAACCAGTATCACATTCGCCCCTTGACCCGATAAGGCCCGTCCGGTTTCAGGGAATTCAATGTCAAAACATATGGCGCATCCGAATGTCAAGTCGCCAAAATCTATGACGGGATAGTTATCATCCTTTTCAAACACATTCTCATCACAGACCCATAGATATGTTTTTCGGTAGATAAACTCAATAGCCTTAGGAGACACCCAAGCCACCGAATTATAAAATCGCCCCGATTTTCTTTCCGCAAAACCAACAATGATCGTGATATTTTTTTCCTGCGCCAACACCATAACAGCCTTTAATGCCGGCCCATCCGAGGTTTCTGAAACCTGTTCTATTTCTTCGGAATTTACAAACCCATGAAGAAATAGCTCTGGAAAAAGAACAAGATCAGTCCCGTCCTCAATCTCATTTATAACCTGCGTCAGCTTCGCCAGATTCTTCTGAACATCCGCATCCACACATTCGCATTGAACTATTGCTATTTTAGTAAAAGTCAAAGTTATCCCAATTCTTACGGTTTATTTCGCCTAAAGATATAAAAAACAGATCATGCTTAATCATAAAATTTCTGCGGCGATTATTTTCAAATTAAGAGGCTCCTGATCATTCACCCACATCAGGAGCCTCTTAATTTGAACTGTACCTTCTTAACCCTTAAAAGCCTCATCACAGGATAGAGAGGGGTAAACTCCCCCCCTCTCTACTCCCATGAGGCAATCATTCAAATACTCTGGTCTTTATGCTGGAGAAATGGCACTCCAGACATATTTCCCATTAGAATGAATGCGAGAACGAAACACCAAAAGTTCTAGGCATTCCAGCATTATAAGCGATCAAACCTTCGCCCGGATCAGGAAAAGCTTCTGTTACATAGGCTTTGTTAGCAATATTTTTGACCCATGCCACAAGCTCCCAAGGCCCATCCGCTGGTCCAAAAGTTGCCCGGTTCTTTGTTCATGGCCATAACAAATGTCACTGTGTACAATGCATTGCCTGTAAACTCAGTGTGATTACTTACCAATTCAGGAACTTTCACTGCTG
>JAESRB010000175.1 GCA_016764855.1 Emcibacter sp. | reverse complement strand
TTTTTTTGATTTTTTGATTTTTGTGCTGGCGTATTGGCTTTTGCCAATGCAGAGGATGACTTTTTCTTGTTCTGTACAGTCTTTTTCTTTTCCTCGTCAGCTTTGGTCTTTTCAGAGGTCGCGCTGACTTTTTTGTTAACTTCTTCTTTTACGACGTCTTCGGCCTTGTTTTTAACGGCATTTTTCAGCTTGCCCCAGAGTTGGGCCTCGGCTTGAGAAAATGAAAAAGTCGTGACTATGAGCGCTAAAAATATATAGCGGATTTTTGAACGGAATTTCATGTTTATGGTCCTCCTCAATGAGCGTGATTATTATCGCATCATGATCAACGGATACCCCAATTGACCTATTGTAAAATCCTATAGACTAAATGGGTTAAATACAAGGAGTTTGGGTTGTAAAGGATGGTGTTAATTCAAGTATTGGGAGGGTATCCAAGCTTTATATGAGGTATGTCAGCAGGAGTGGGACCGTAATGAATGACATCAGGGTAGTGATGAAAATCATCGTTGCCACGTCATTTGGGCTGCGGTTATATTGGGTTGCAAGCAGATAGCTGAATATGGCAACGGGCATGGAGGATTGCATGATCAGCACGTTGCGTTCAACACCGGTAAAGCCGAATAATGTGCTGATGGCAAAACCAATGGAGAGGCCCATGGCAATCTTAAAGGCGGATATGAGAACCATCCGGCCTGAATTTTCGAGCTTTAGCCGTGCAAGTGAAGCGCCAAGTGTCAGCAGCATCAAAGGAATGGTCACACCGGCCATAAGTTCGGTGGTATTCATCAACCATTTCGGGGCTTCTATATCACCCAGAATGAAAAATGCCGCTGCCGCAATGCCATAAATCATGCTGACGCGGGTCAGGCTGCTCGCGCTTAAATTACCGTGAGATATGAAGAGGGCAACCGTGAACTGGAACATTGCGCTGAGGGCGAAATAGGCGATGGCCAGTGACATGCCCTCTTGTCCAAAGGCAAATAGACATAAAGGGATGCCCATATTACCGGAATTGGTAGAATAAAGCGAAACGATATAAGCCCGGGCCGGGAGCTTGAAGGCTAGGGCGAATAAAGTGCTGATGGCCATGAGGGCAATGATCGAGACCAAAGTTGCCGCAAGAAAGCTTCCGGCTTCCAATAAACCATCGCCCAGCGTCATCATGCCTGTGAAAACAAGACAGGGGGCCCCGATGTTCATATTGATACGGGTGACGAAATCTGTGGGAAAGTCGTAGCCTTGTTTAACCCAGAGGTATCCAATAAGGGCAATGAAAAATACAGGCGAAACAATGTTGAATAATTCGGAAATCATGTGGTTGCTTTTTGATAGGCGATATCCGGGATACTATTTTGCGCCATGGCGATAAAACGGTCCAGAAGATCGGATTTTTCGGGGCTTAAATAATGGGCGCTCAGGATAAAACCGATTTCACGGTCAAGATTATAGCCTTTCAGAGGAACACGGGCGACACCTTCGGCGTGGTAATGGTCAGGCATGGTGGTGAAACCCACACCAGCGGCTACCATGGCTAGGGCTCTTTCGTCCTGTGCGGTGCGATAGACTAGACGGGGGCGAACATTATGGTCGGTGAAAAAACGGCTGGTCTCGCTCAATACCTCACAACGGCTGCGCACGATGGTTGGTTCATTGGCAAGGTCCGTGGGGGTGATGGATTTGACCTTGGCCAAGGGATGGTGGCTGGCGATGGCCACGGAATAGGCCTCGTGATATAGCGAAATAGATTTGTTTTTGGCACCAGGCCGTAAAATGGTCAGAGCCAGGTCAATGCGGCCTTCATCCATGCGGTTCAGGATTTCCTGTTCAGTACCTTCAAATAATTCGGTGATCAGCCCCGACTCTTGCCGCGTAAAAGGTTGTAAAATTTGCCGAATTGATTGAGACGGAATGGTCATTAACACACCCAGCCTGAGCAGTTTCGGCGTATCCTCGGTTTTCATGGCGGCTTCGGCCAGATTGAGCTGATGTAAAACGCCCTTGGCGCGCTCGACAAAGCGCGTGCCATTTTCGGTCAGGAAAACCCGCTTGCTGGACCGGTCAAACAGCCGGGTGTCCAGATTGCTTTCCAGTTTCTTGATGCCCGCAGACAGTGTAGGCTGGGTCACATAAACCCGCTCGGCAGCCTTGGTAAAGCTGCCGGTTTCGACAACAGCCAGAAAATATTTCAACTGGTATATTTCGATCATAACCTATTTCTATATAGTCATATTAAATTCTGTTCATTATTATATATGACTATATACAGCAGTCTCTAGCGGAAAGCGATATTGATGATGTGATGTCCTACTTTGAAAAGGTTGCGGACAATATGAATGCGTTGCGGGGCTTTGCCTGCGGATAAATTTATTCCGGTTTTTCGAGGGTAGTGTCAAACAGAATGAAATTGCTGGCTTGGGCAGCGTCCAAAGCCTTTTGAATCAGGGCCTGTTCGGGGCTTCCCGGGGAATATTCTTTTACCAGGTCTGTGTAGACTTCTTTTTCGTAATATTCATCGGGATATATTTCGAGCCACATGCGGATGCGGTCGTTATCACCCCAGTCTATTTCCAGCGTGGCACTTTCATCAGGTAAAAGGCGGGTATCGGAATATTCCAGCCAGCGGCCGCCGGCATAGCCGACTTCTCTGTTAATGATATAGGACCGGGCGGTTTCCGGTTTTGGCTGGCCCTGTTGATCAAGGGCCACCGCCTGCATGATAACTTTTGGTGTGATATAGCTGGGGAAGGCATGGCCGACGCCGGTATTGGTCAGCGTGAAACGGGCTTTATTGGTCTTAACGTCATATTCGGCTGTCAGACCGCTTTTGACCATATCCGGGTCATGGATGCCGCGCCACAGATGCTTTCGGTCCGGCATATGGCAGTTCTGACAGCTAATACCCTGTGCCGCCTGTGGGCTGGCTTGCCATTCGAATACAGTATTCTCAAGGGGTTTGCCGTTGATGGCATATTCCTGTGGGAATTGATGGCAGGATGCGCAAAAGTCTGATTTTTCAAAATCTACTGTGCGGAAAACGCCGCCGTGAGGATTGTCCGTATCGCTTTGTCCGGTGGCACCACTGTCGCGCTTGGGTGGTCCAAACCGTTTATTCTCCCGAATGTGACAACCTGCACAACTGTTGCCCACGGCGGCGAGACCCTGTGCTGTGGGGATATGGAACTCGCCCTGTTTTCCGGCGGCTTCAAAATCCTGTTTCTGTTCGGCCAATGGGGCGTGGCATTCCATGCAATTATTGGCCCGCTCTGTGGTATAGGTCATGATCTGCCCGACAAAACCGGGGGAGAAGGCCTGGGCATGGAGGCTTGTTTTCCACTCGTTATATTTTTCTTCATGGCATTGGGCGCAGGATTCAGGATGTAGGGATTGTTCCAGTTCGCTCCATTCTTGCGGTGGTGGGCCTTGGGATTTAAGGGGCTGTGACCAATGGTTCTCGGGTAATTTAGCGATCTCTGAGCCCGGAGCTGCGGATGATGTTCTGTCCGTGAAGAACGTGGCGGCAATTAAAATGACACTGCATGTGATGAGTATGATTATTAGATTTCGGGACATATTTATTTAATCTATTAAGTATTCACGGATGTTGAGGGATAACAGTCTTATATTTTCTTTCATTAGATGGCTCGGAATTTGCTTTGTCAATTTATTTCCTGTAACATCTCCGTGCTTATTGTAATGCAAGCAAGTGAAGAGGCTGGTAGAAATCACCAGTGAATGATAAATTATAGGAAGGCCTAAAAATAATGAAAAAAATAATTGATAACATGAGCAAAGTGATCGTCGCGTTGGTATTCACAGTTTCTGTTGCAATGTTTGCGTCCACAAGTTTCGCTATGAACCCTTGTGAAAAGCACAATCCCTGTGAGAAACATAACCCTTGTGAAAAGCAAAATCCTTGTGAGAAACACAATCCCTGTGAAAAACACAACCCTTGTGAGAAACACGATCCTAAATAGTATATTCTCGTCAGGTGGCTTTCTTGGTCACCTGACGTTGTCTTAAGGTTTTGCGCGGTTCTTTTCTCCAAAAATCCCGTCACCGAAATATCCCCCCCCCTCATCTTATTAATAAATCTTAATTGCGCGTTGCTACGCTATGGCTGGTTCATATATTTTTATGTCTGGGCAGCAGCGTATTTTTATCAATCATAGAAACCGTCTATGAAATAGATAAATATTAGTGATTTTATCTATGATTGGTTTTAGAGTAAGGTTATGGACATAAGCAACATTAGGGTGTGAAAAATTCCATGACGATTCTTCAATCTGACGTAAACCGTAACAGCCCCGAATATCTGTCCAACCAAAAGGCTATGGCCGCTTTGGTTGCAGACCTTGAAGCCAAGCTTGCCGTTATTGAGCAGGGTGGTGGTGAGAAATACCGCCAACGGCATCTGGACAGGGGGAAGCTTTTACCCCGTGATCGCGTGAACAGATTGTTGGATAAGGGCTCGGCCTTTCTAGAATTTTCACAGCTCGCCGCCTATGACATGTACAGTAAGGATGTGGCCGCGGCCGGTGTTATCACTGGCATTGGCCGGGTTTCTGGTCAGGAATGCGTCATCGTTTGCAATGATGCCACGGTGAAGGGCGGCAGTTATTTTCCTTTGACGGTCAAGAAACATTTACGGGCGCAGGAAATTGCCGAGCAAAATAACCTGCCTTGTATTTATCTTGTGGATAGCGGCGGGGCCAATCTGCCACAGCAGGATGATGTTTTTCCGGATAAGAACCATTTTGGGCGTATTTTTTATAATCAGGCTAATATGTCGGCCAAGGGCATTCCGCAAATTGCTGTGGTGATGGGCTCTTGCACGGCAGGTGGGGCCTATGTTCCGGCTATGAGTGATGAGAATGTTATCGTTAAGGAGCAGGGAACGATCTTTCTGGCGGGGCCTCCGCTGGTTAAGGCGGCCACCGGAGAAGTGGTGACGGCAGAGGATTTGGGCGGCGGTGACGTCCATACGCGGATTTCAGGCGTCGCGGATCATTTGGCTTTGGATGATAATCACGGGCTTGAAATTGCCCGTACCATTGTTGGTAATCTGAACCGGAAGAAGAATATTCAATTGGCTTGTAAGGAAGTCCGGGAACCAGCATATGACCCGTCCGAACTTCATGGTATCATTCCACCAGACCTGAAAATCCCCTACGATGTGCGGGAGGTCATTGCCCGGATCGTGGATGGCAGCGAATTTGATGAATTTAAGAAACGTTACGGTACCACGCTGATTTGTGGTTTTGCTCATATTTACGGTATGCCGGTGGGTATTGTCGCCAATAACGGGGTTATTTTTTCTGAGTCTGCGCTGAAAGGAGCGCATTTTGTTGAGCTATGTAATCACCGAGGAATTCCGCTGGTTTTCTTGCAGAATGTGACCGGATTCATGGTGGGACAGAAATATGAGTCCGGCGGCATTGCCCGGGATGGGGCGAAATTGGTGACGGCGGTATCCTGCGCGCAGGTGCCGAAATTCACGGTGATCATTGGCGGCTCATTTGGGGCGGGAAATTATGGCATGTGTGGCCGGGCCTTTAACCCACGGTTCTTGTGGATGTGGCCCAATGCACGGGTTTCTGTCATGGGTGGGGAGCAGGCCGCTAATGTGCTGGCTACGGTTAAACGTGACGGCATTGAACGGCAGGGCGGAGCATGGAGCGCAGAAGAAGAAGACGCGTTCAAAAAACCGATCGAAGAACAATATGAAACGCAGGGTCATCCCTATTATGCGTCGGCGCGTTTGTGGGATGATGGGATCATTGACCCAAAAGATACGCGGCGGGTGCTGGGGCTTGGCCTGTCGGCGAGTTTGAACGCGCCCTTTGGGCCAACCACATACGGCGTCTTCCGCATGTAAAAGGCCACATGTAAAAGGATTGAGGAAATCACATGACACAGACAAAAGTACTATTGGAACAGGACGCAGAGGGCGTTGCATGGGTGACGCTAAATCGGCCAGAGGTGCATAACGCCTTTGATGAGATTATGATCCGGGACCTCAGGGATATTTTTCAAAAACTGAATGATGATGCTCATTGTCGGGTGGTGGTGTTGAAAGGCGCGGGCAAGAGCTTTTCCGCCGGCGGTGACCTGGGTTGGATGAAACGGGCCGCAAATTTTTCTCACAATGAAAATCTGGCCGATGCGGAATATCTGGCGGCCATGTTGAACAGCCTTTACAGCCTGAATAAACTCACCATTGCCTGTGTTAAAGGCTTTGCCATGGGGGGTGGACTTGGCCTTATTTCCTGTTGTGATCTTGTTATTGCTGATGAGGCGGCGACATTTTCCTTGTCCGAGGTTAAAATCGGCCTGATTCCGGCGACGATATCGCCCTATGTTCTGGCGGCTATCGGACCACGCAATGCCCGGCGGTATTTTCAGACCGGGGAACGTTTCAAGGGACAACGGGCCTATGATATGGGGCTGGTGCATGAGCTGACCCGTACAGAGGCAGAAATGGACGCACAGTTGGATGTCTTATTGGATCATGTGCGCGCCAACGGTCCCTTGGCTATGTGGGAAACCAAACGTTTAATTTTGGATTTCGAAGGCCGTCCTCTCGATGCGCAGATGATGGAGGAATCCGCAGAACGGATTGCGGCCATTCGTGCCCGGCCCGAAGCCAAAGAAGGACTGAGTGCATTTCTGGAAAAAAGAAAGCCCAATTGGGGCGCTAAGGACAACGAATAATGTTTCATAAAATACTCATTGCCAACCGGGGCGAGATCGCCTGTCGTGTGATTAAAACAGCACAGGAAAATGGTATCAGGACGGTGGCGGTCTATTCCGATGCCGATAGCAATGCCCGTCATGTACGTCTTGCGGATGAGGCCCACCATATTGGCGGTGCCGAGGCCCGTGAGAGTTATCTATTGGCCGATGTTATTCTAGAGGTGGCGCTGAAGTCCGGGGCGGAGGCCATTCATCCGGGTTATGGTTTTCTGTCCGAGAATGCTGAATTTTCCGAGGCTTGTGAGAAAGCGGGTATCGCTTTTATTGGACCAAGTGCCGACAGTATTCGCTCCATGGGGTTAAAGGATAAGGCCAAAGAAATCATGTCCAAGGCCAATGTTCCCGTGGTGCCAGGCTATCAGGGGCAGGATCAGGCACCGGATAATTTACAGGCCGAGGCAGATAAGATTGGCTACCCGGTATTGATCAAGGCGGTGGCCGGTGGAGGCGGCAAGGGTATGCGGTTGGTAGAAAATTCCGCAGATTTTAAAAGCTTGCTGGAAAGTTGTCAGCGGGAGGCCGCGGCCTCTTTCGGTAATGACCATGTTTTGATTGAGAAATATCTGACCAAGCCCCGCCATATCGAAGTGCAGGTTTTTGGCGATAATTTTGGTAATGCGGTTTATCTGCATGAACGGGATTGCTCCCTGCAACGTCGTCATCAAAAGGTGGTGGAAGAAGCCCCCGCACCGGGTATGTCGGATGCCATGCGCAAAGCCATGGGGGATGCAGCGGTTACGGCGGCGAAGGCCATTGGTTATTCCGGTGCCGGAACCATCGAATTTATTGTTGATGTACAGAACGGGCTGGAGAATGCGCCGTTTTATTTCATGGAAATGAATACACGGCTGCAGGTGGAGCATCCGGTCACTGAATTGATCACGGGACAGGATTTAGTGGACTGGCAATTACGGATTGCGGCAGGTGAACCCTTGCCCTTGGCACAGGAAGATATTCCCCTTCGGGGCCATGCGTTCGAGGTACGGCTTTATGCGGAAGACCCGGAAAATAATTTCATGCCACAGACCGGGAAAATTACGCATTTCTCTTGTCCTGAACAGAATGAAAATTTCCGCCTTGATACCGGGGTAGAAGAAGGCGACGAGGTCAGCATCTATTATGATCCGATGATTGCCAAGCTGATTGTCTGGGGTCGGGACCGGGATGCGGCCTTACGCCATATGAATAAGGCGCTTGGAGAAACCGCGGTGGCCGGGCTGAAATGTAATCTGGAATTTCTGGGTAAAATCATGGGGCACGCGGCTTTTCAGGCCGCTGACCTTGATACGGGCTTCATTGAACGTTTCAAGCAGGACCTGATGCCAGAGGATAATAAAGCAGATCATGTGATTTTATGTCTGGCGGCTATGGCGGAGCTGGAACCTCAAATAACTGAGGGTGATCCGTGGGATTATAGCGATGGTTGGCGCATGAATATGAGTCTGAATACGGTCCTGACATTCATTGACCGCGAGGATAGCCGGGATATAGAGGTGACTTACCGGGAAAATTCATTTCTTTTGACCATAGAGGGCGAAGAGCTGGACGTGCGGATACTCTCACACACCGGCAGCTGTCTTGATATCGTGGTGAATGGTCAGAAAATTTCCGCTAAGGTCGTTAAAGACGGTCAGAATTTTACCATTTTTCACAATTCCACGGTTTCTTACCTGCATCATTATCTGGCCGGGGCAGAGGGTGAGGAGGAGACTGGCGGCAGCGGCGTCATCATCACTCCTATGCCCGGAAAAGTGAGTCAGGTGATGGTTAAGGAAGGCGAACATGTGGAACAGGGGACGCCGTTAATGATCCTGGAAGCCATGAAAATGGAACATACCATCAAAGCACAGGTCACTGGCCGTGTTGAGGGATTGAGCCTGAGCGCCGGAGATCAAGTCACAGACGGTGAAGTTCTGATTCGAATTATCGAGGACGAAGAAGAATGACGACAGTTTCAGACGTTCGCCTGTATGAAGTTGGCCCCCGTGACGGTTTGCAAAATGAGCAAAAACTGGTGCCGACAGAAGTTAAGGTCACGCTGATTGAAAAATTGGCGGCGGCAGGCCTGACCAAGATAGAGGCCACCAGCTTTGTATCTCCCAAATGGGTGCCGCAAATGGCCGACAGCGCGCAAGTCATGACAGACCTCCTCCGGCAGGACGGCGTAGATTATCCGGTACTGACCCCCAATTTAAAGGGGTTTGAAGGGGCATCGGCAGTCGGCGCGACAGAGGTTGCCATATTCGCCGCCGCATCGGAAAGCTTCAGTCAGAAAAACATCAATTGTTCCATTGAAGAAAGCCTTGAGCGGTTTCAGCCGATCATGGCGAAAGCAGCGGAACAAGAAATTGCCGTGCGGGGTTATGTCTCTTGCGTGGTGGGTTGCCCGTATGAGGGGAGAGTTGACCCCGGCGTTGTCGCCGATGTCTCGGCAAAGATGATGGCTATGGGCTGTTATGAAGTGTCTTTGGGCGATACCATTGGAGTTGGAACGCCGAAAGATATCCGCGACATGTTAACGGTGGTTATGGACCAGGTACTGGCGGATAAACTGGCTCTCCATTGTCATGATACCTATGGTCAGGCGTTGGCCAATATACTGGCGGGACTGGATATGGGTATCGGGGTGATCGACAGTTCGGTGGCGGGCCTTGGCGGGTGTCCTTATGCGGTGGGGGCATCGGGAAATGTGGCGACCGAAGATGTTTTATATATGCTGAATGGTATGGGCATTCAAACGGGTGTGGACCTTGATCAAATCATTGAGGCCGCTTGGTATATTTCAGATTTTTTAGGTCATGCGCCGAATTCCAAGGTGGCTGTGGCTCTACGTAAGACATAGAAAATACGTAAATAACAATAGATGCGTAATAAATAATTGAAAAGGATCGACGTGATGGTTTCCTATCCAACATTGAATTTTAATCTAGGCGAAGACATTGATATGCTGCGGGATACGGTGGCGAGTTTTGCGGCAAAAGAATTGGCCCCACTGGCGGAGGGAATTGATGCCACCAATACATTCCCCGAAGGTTTCTGGCGGAAGATGGGGGACCTTGGTATTTTGGGGGTCACCGTTGACGAGGAATATGGCGGCGTAAAAATGGGGTATCTGGCACATACCATTTGCATGGAAGAAATCTCCCGAGCTTCGGCCAGTGTGGGGCTTAGTTACGGCGCGCATTCCAATCTTTGTGTTAATCAGATCAGCCGCAACGGCAATGCTGAACAGAAGAAAAAATATCTGCCAAAGTTAATCACCGGAGAACATGTGGGCGCGCTTGCCATGAGCGAGCCGGGCGCTGGTTCCGATGTGGTCAGCATGAAATTGCGGGCAGAGAAAAAGGGCGATAAATATATCCTCAACGGCAACAAAATGTGGATCACCAATGGTCCCGATGCGGATGTTCTGGTGGTCTATGCCAAGACGGATATGGCCGCTGGCTCGCGGGGTATTACGGCGTTTTTGATTGAAAAAACATTCAAAGGTTTTTCCACAGCGCAAAAGTTGGACAAGCTAGGCATGCGCGGTTCCAATACATGTGAGTTGGTATTTGTGGATTGCGAAGTTCCGGAAGAGAATGTTTTGGGTAAGCTGGATGGTGGCGTACGGGTGTTGATGTCCGGCCTTGATTATGAACGGGTTGTCCTGTCCGGTGGCCCGATTGGTATTATGCAGGCCTGTCTTGATGTGGTGCTGCCCTATATTCATGACCGTAAACAATTTGGCACGGCTATTGGCGAGTTTCAACTGATGCAGGGCAAGATGGCCGATATGTATACGGAACTGGCTGCTTGCCGGTCCTATGTTTATGCCGTTGCAGCGGCCTGTGATCGGGGGGAAACCACCCGCAAGGACTCTGCTGGTTGCATACTGTATTCTGCGGAAAAAGCCACTCAGATGGCCTTGCAGGCGATACAGGCCCTTGGCGGTAACGGTTATATCAATGAATTCTCCACTGGCCGCTTGTTGCGGGACGCCAAACTCTATGAAATCGGAGCTGGCACCAGCGAAATCCGCCGCATGCTCATCGGCCGGGAACTGTTCGGTGAAACTGCGTAGGGGATTAGAAAATAAGGGTTATAGATGGCCCCGAGGAGAGGCGTAGTATTGTTTATTTCTTAATCGGTATGGGTACTATTCTGGGCTATTTCTATCAGCGAAAGCTTTAAATTTTTTAGTTTTTTGGCAATCTTGTGGTTTTTTGGATCATGTTTAAGCTGTTGAAATAATAAGGTAGTTTCTAAAATTTGTAAGTTAATTTGTATTTCGGCAAAGGTGTTTGAGAATCCAATATTTAGTCTTTCCCAAAGAACATTGTTAAATGGGTTCTCGTAATATTTGATTTCATCATATTGTTTAGTATCGTATCCTATAGCTTTTAGGTGGTTAGAAATATCTTGGGGAAGGTCGTCAAAGAAGTTCTTGAATTCATTGATGCTATCAGAGAGTCACCTAATTTTTTCATTAATACTATTAATATTAATTATTGGATCAGAGGGGATTTCTATTGCTCTGGCCATATCAAGCTGATGCAAATGGCTCTCATTTAGTTTCTTAATTGTTTCTCGGAAATCATCTTCTTCTTTAATAATCTGATTAATTACGTCATTTGGAAGGTTGAATTTTTTCTCTGACCATCTATCTTCGTGTTTTTTTTCATGGTTCTTAAGACATTAACGGTATAAGTTTGAACATTATTTGTTTTAATATGGTGCCTGTAACACAGTAAGCGGTTACCCACGGCCCCCATTTACTATTTTTTTGTATCTGCGATTATGCGTTTGATGATTTGCAGGCTTACGCGCCCGCTCAATTTTGAACGGATACATAACTTATGGCACCTAAAAAGAGTTCCAACCCAAATCGCTGGAGCAAAAGTTTCAAGAAACGCCTGCTGTCCGAAGTGGCTGAACCCGGCAGCATTTTCGAGAGAATAGCACATCTGTATGGTTTGAAAGTGAACCAGCTTCTTGCATGGCAAAAAAGATATGGTGGCCCGCCAGTTGCCACAGGTCCTACGTTTTTTCCCATTGAGGTTCTGTCCGACGAAGAAAATAGTTCCGGGAATCTGGTATCATATGGTTTTGAGAAACGGCCTATCGCTGGCTCTTATTTCGAGATTGAC
>JAESRB010000174.1 GCA_016764855.1 Emcibacter sp. | reverse complement strand
GTAATCGGTATAACGTAATGCCCCATTGAAATTAAGGGATTGGCCCGTTGCATCCTCATCCAAAATTGGAACCAGAACTTCGCCGAACACTTCTTTCACATTATAATCACCTTCCAATGGCTGCGCATTGGTGATCAAGAACAAGGCTTGTTCAGACAGGTCATCAACTTCACGCTTTAATGACTCTTTACGGTATTCCACGCCAAAAGCTGTTGTGATGGGTCCGGCCCATCCCTCAAACAGATCACCATTAATACTAGCGGCAAAAACCTGCTGCTTTAATTGCGTATCAGATATACTCGTCCCGGTGACATAATCAATGGCTGCCTGACTGGGCGATCCCACTCCAAACAGATTAATCGGCACACAATTTGGATCAACACCACTTAACGCGGCAGCACAGACAATATCTCCGGTGCCTGGATCGATGACCGCATCCGATGCCAGAGCCATATTACCCGGGATCAGGTTATTTATCTGACGATTGGAAAAGTCAGTACGGCCATATTGATAATAAACGTCCCAAGACCAGTTATCGTCAAAATCCCCGTTAAGCCCCATGACAAACCGATAATTATTGGTCTGGCTCACAGAAGAAATAGGACCAAACTCGCTATTGGTTCGAAATAATACCAAGGCACCTTCGCCTGTATTATTCATGGTTGTCTGAACAGACGCTGGTAAATAAGGGTTTCCAGTGAGGATCGGCTGACCAAAGAGGAATGAATCAACCAAGGCCCCCGCGGAATTGGATTGTCCTGCACTGCCCTCGAAATAGAAATTCACATCTTCCGTAATATCATAATCAAAAACGGCTAACAGATTTTTCCGCTCCACCGGAATAACCAAGGCTGCGGTATCCCCAAGGAAAGACCCACTTCCCCCTTCCATCAGGTTTCCACCAATCGCACCCAATGCCCGTGGAACCGCCGTCCCATCCGGCAAGAATTCCAAATTACCCAAAGGCCCGCCCGGCAAAGTCACACCATTCGGTGATGCCAGGAACAAACTTGCATTATTGCGAATAACATGTGACGGAGATCCCGCAACGGCCAATAGACCCGGATGACGCAATGCCCAGTCCCGTGCCGTGGCCCGCGGAATACCTTTGCTATCATTATAATCCGCCGCAATCAGGACATGACCGCGATCATCCCCAACTTCACTGCCGAACGCCATGGACAGACGGTAATTTTCTGCATCCCCCTGACCTGAAACACCATATTGTGCCTCCAGTTTCAAACCTTCCAGCTGTTTATCATAAATGACATTCACCACACCGGAAACCGCATCAGACCCCCAAGCCGCAGAAGCGCCACCGGTAACGATCTCAATTCGCTTTACCGCTAATGTCGGGATGATATTTAAATCTACATTGCCGAATTCATCAGAAGGAACATGACGCCGCCCATTGACCAGCACCAAATTCCGGTTCCCGCCCAATCCACGAAGGTCAATGGCATTAGTCCCGCTGCCCCGTGAGTTCAATACTGTGGATGATGGTGTTCTTGTACCTGAAAAACCGGGCAGTTCATTAAGAATATCCGCCACATTGGTCGTTCCCCGGGCGTTCATATCCTCTACCCCCAGAACAGTGACGGGCGTCGGTGCTTCAAATCCGGATTTTTTAATCCGTGACGAGCTGACGACAATTTCTTCCACTTCCATTTCAGCTGCCGCAACAACCATTGACCCCATCGGCAGCGCCATTACTGATACAGCACTTAATATTAAATATTTCCTCTTAAAATTTTCTGACAATTTTTCCTCCTATAAAATATTTATCATCTTATTTTTACCCCTCGCACCAGCTCCCCGGTTATCCATTAGATAAGCCTTAAACGGAAACAAGCCCCATCATAAAAACACACTAAAAATAATTAGTACAGCTTTATTTATATTTAAAGCTGTACTAATTATTTTTATAACGATTAAATTCCTTGAACGATCTATTTTTCCAGTATATGGAATATGTTGATGATCAACCTTAATTCGGGAATACTCTGTGATGAAGATGGCGACTTACAACAATGATGCAGAACTGGCATACGAGAGCATTATGGACGCGATTGTCACGCAGAAGCTGACGCCCAGCCAGAAGGTATCAGAAAAGATACTAAGTGAAATGTTCGGCATCAGCCGTACAATTGCCAGAAACCTGATAGAACGTTTGATCGCACAGCATTTCCTTGTCTCCCTCTCCCCAAGAGTGACACAGGTTGCGCCTCTTACATTATTGGAAATCAAGCAAAATTTTACGTTACGGAAAATATTCTTACCGGAAATGGTCTCGCTGGCAGGGGCTAAAGCTGACTTTAAGCAATTAAATAAACTGAACGAAAAGATAAAAAAGCTACTGCCCATCAAGGATGATGATTCAGCCTTGCAAGTTTTAAAAGCCAATAAAGAATTAAACTTAGCCTTCTGTTATCCATCCGAATACCCTCTCTTACGGGATTGGGCTCGTCAATTGGAAGACACCGCCATGCGGATTTATTGGCTTTATGCCAAAACCAAAAAAAGTTTTCCTTATTCCAGTGGACAACAAAGCATTCTCTTTGAAATAATGAAAAGCGACGATCCCAAGAAAATCCACAAAGCCACTCTGGATATTATTACGCAATCAGAAGAAAGAACATTAACCGCAATTTTTTCCCACGAACAATTTTATACGCAAGACCTCTTAGTCTAGTCCCGCAACGTGCTACTAAATTGCTTCCGGACACAAAAAAAAGACTTAGCGGGCTTTCTGCTAAGTCTTTTTTTACGTGGTTTCTGAAAATCTAAATACTCAAAAGACCCGGAGAAAATAACGTCCCCTCAGCATAGCTGATGAATGCCTCATACAGCATTTCTATCTCCAATTTTCTTCACTTTTACGAAGCCAGTCCAAGTTCAGAATGTACGGATAAAAGTATGTGGCAGGCTCCATTCGAGGATAGCAAAAGTGAAACCGCACAAGCTGAATCATCCACGAATTCTGCAATTTCACTTAGGTTCGTCATGGGACTTTTCCTTCTTCTTTTTTCTGTTTAAGTATATCGAGGGCGACATCGACAATCATATCTTCTTGTCCGCCAACCATTTTTCTTGCGCCCAGCTC
>JAESRB010000173.1 GCA_016764855.1 Emcibacter sp. | reverse complement strand
CCAAGTCATGATTGGACAGCCGGCCATTTTCCTGCATGAGTCGTAAAATGTTAAAATCTATCTGATCCAGCTTAATCAAAGAACAATCCTTCTATAAAATATATAATTTATGAAATTATCTTCTTACTTAATGACATATATTGATTAAAATCGCAAGGACATACCCTCTATTTTGGAAGTATTATCTATTTAAAGAAATTAATACACAATAAGACATAGGGCATAGTCAATGAACACATCGGCCACAGCAAACACCCCACTGGATGATTACCAACTGAACGACAGGTACAAGCGCACGACAGGACAGATATTCCTCACTGGCACACAAGCGTTAGTACGCATCCCTATGCTTCAGGCCGAAGCTGATAAAAAACGCGGACTGAATACCGCTGGATTCATTTCCGGCTACCGAGGTTCTCCTCTGGGCAATTACGACCGTGAATTATGGCAAGCATCCAAGCTACTGGAACAGCATAAAGTAAAATTTCAGCCCGGCATTAACGAGGAATTGGCCGCGACAGCCGTTGTCGGCAGTCAACAGGTAGAAACATCAGAATTTGCCGATTATGACGGTGTTTTCGGCATCTGGTATGGCAAAGGACCGGGCGTTGACCGAGCCAGCGACGCGTTGAAACATGGCAACAGTTTTGGTTCATCACCCCACGGTGGTGTTCTCGCCATTGCCGGGGACGATCACGGGGCTGTTTCCAGCAGTATGAACCATCAAAGCGAGCAGATCATGATGTCCTGGATGATGCCAGTCCTCGCCCCCTCCAACCTTCTGGATTATTTGAATTTTGGCCTTTATGGCATTGCCATGAGCCGTTACAGCGGTTGCTGGTCCGGCTTTATCGCCACCAGTGAAGTTCTGGAAAGCGCCGCAACGGTCAATATGGATCTGGTCAAGGATGAGTTCATCACTCCCGAACATGTAGGCTATGACAAGGGCGCACTGCATTACCGCTGGCCCGACCCCTTCCCCCTCGTGGAAGGTCGGTTGATTGACCATAAATTAAAAGCTGTCCATGCCTTTGTTCGGGCCAATCCCATTGATAAACTCATCTGGGACTGTACAAAAAACTTCCCTGCTAAAAAACCGCTCGGCATTGTCAGTTGCGGCAAGGGTCATCTTGACCTGATACAGGCCTTCGCCAATGCGGGCATTGATCAAGACACTGCCGAGAAATCAGGCATCTCCATTTATAAAATTGGTCTGACATGGCCGTTAGAACCTCAAGGTCTTATTGCCTTTGCCAGCCAGTTTGAGAGAATTGTCGTTGTCGAAGAAAAACGCAGCTTCGTAGAGGCTCAAATTCGGGATATTTTCTACAATATGCCGCCCGATCAGCGGCCCGTCATTGTGGGTAAAAACAACGAAAGCGGCGTGCAAATTCTGGACCCGGTCGGCGAGATATCACCGGAAGAAGTCCTCTCAGCCCTAACCCCCTATCTGCAAAAAATTGGACTGAAGGACAATTTGGATAAACTAAACCAACAGGCCAGCGCAAAGCTCACTGAAATCCAGTCCATTGAAAATAAAGATTTCCGCACGCCCTATTACTGCTCCGGTTGTCCTCACAGCACATCGACCAAAGTTCCCGAAGGCAGTCGTGCCATGCTGGGCATTGGCTGTCATTTCATGGCCGGCGCCATGAACCGCAACACAGGCAGCCTGACACAGATGGGCGGCGAAGGTGTCAATTGGATCGGCCAAAGTAAATTCACCCATGAAGGTCATATCTTCCAAAATCTGGGAGACGGTACCTATTATCATTCGGGCTTACTGGCTATTCGCCAATCCGTGGCGGCCAAGACCAATATAACTTACAAAATTCTTTACAATGATGCCATTGCCATGACCGGTGGACAACCGCTGGAAGGTACGCTGACTGTGGACCAAATCAGCCGCCAAATTCATAACGAAGGCGTTCACCCCATCTATGTGGTGACGGATGAACCAGACAAATATAAAAGCTCTGCTAAATTTGCTCCCGGCGTCACTATCCACCACCGGGATGAGCTTGACGACATCCAGCGCAAACTCCGGGAAACAAAGGGCGTATCTGGCCTGATTTATGATCAGACCTGTGCCTATGAAAAACGCCGCCGTCGGAAGAAAAAACAATATCCTGACCCTCCAAAACGTGTTTTCATCAATAATCTGGTCTGTGAGGGCTGCGGTGATTGCTCCACCGCGTCCAATTGTGTTTCCATTGTCCCAGTCACGACCGAACTTGGCCGCAAACGGGCCATTGACCAATCTAATTGTAACAAAGATTATTCCTGCGTTAATGGCTTCTGCCCCTCATTCGTCACTGTTCACGGCGGTGCTGTTAAAAAAGGCAGCCGTACCAATCCAGAACAACTAATGGATCAAATTCCATCCCCTACCCTGCCCGAGTTCAACGGCGATTATGACATCATGATTACAGGCGTCGGTGGCACCGGCATTGTTACCATTGGTCAAATCATGGTCATGGCCGCGCACTTAGAGGGTAAAGGCGCCAGCGTCCTTGACTTCACCGGCTTTGCCCAAAAAGGCGGCTCTGTAATCAGTTACCTTCGCCTTTGCGAAAATGCCAAGGACTTGAAGGCGGTACGCATTGGAACAGGCGCTACGGACCTTCTTCTCGGCTGTGATATGGTCGTGTCCGGTAGCCCTGAAGCTTTGCGGACACTTAAAAAAGATAAATCCTCTGTCATCCTGAACACTCAAAAAATACAAACAGGACAATTCGTCCTGAACCGGGATGCGGATATTCATGATGATCTGATCTACCGCAATATAACCTCTGTCGTCGGCGAGGCATCTCTGGACAGAGTAGACGCCACCAAAATTGCCACCGCCCTTATGGGCGACAGCATTGCCACTAACATGTTCCTGTTTGGTTATGCATGGCAAAAAGGCACCATCCCCTTATCACTAGAGGCCATATACCGAGCAATCGAGTTGAATGGGGTCGCTGTGGACAACAACAAACATTGTTTTTGCTGGGGCCGCATTGCCGCAACCGATATGACATTGGTGGAACAATCCTTGTCCCAGCCCATCAAGGACGATTCTCCCCTGACCGCACTGGCTGATATTGTCCGTTACCGGGCCGATTTCCTGACGGCTTATCAGGATCAGGCTTTGGCAGACAAATATACAAACAAGGTAAACGAAATCCGCGACCTTGAAGAAAGCCTCGGCGGCAAAAATCATAGCCTGTCAAAAGCCGTGGCCCGCAATTACTTCAAACTTCTGGCTATCAAGGACGAATATGAAGTCGCCCGGCTCTATACTAATGGTGAATTCGAACGAAAAATTCATCAACAATTCGAGGGGGATTTCAAAATCCATTTCCATATGGCCCCACCGCTTCTGGCCCGTAAAGATAGTAAAGGCCACCTGCGGAAGATGGAATTTGGCGGCTGGATGTTCAAGGCCTTGAAACTTGTCGCGCGCTTGCGGGGACTTCGCGGAACAATTTTTGATATCTTTGGCCGGACAGCAGAGCGGAAAATGGAACGGCAATTAATTCGGGATTATGAAAATATGCTGGAAGAGATTTGCAAAACACTGACCAAAGACAAAATACTTACTGCAACAGCCATTGCCTCCACGGCTTCTGAGATCAGGGGTTTCGGCCATGTGAAGGAAAAAGCCGTTGAAGTTTCAATTAAAAAAACCGCTCATCTATTGCAAGAATATCATTCTCACGATAAGCATAGGACAGCTGCAGAATAAAAACGCGGCAGTTCAGCATTTGATATAAGGATAAAGAAATGACCTCTATTAAACCACGTGATGGCATATTAAACATCACCCCTTACAAAGCCGGAGATGCCAAAATAGAGGGCTTCGACACAGTGATCAAGCTAGCCTCTAATGAAAGCCCGCTTGGCCCTAGCCCCGCCGCTGTCGAAGCCGCAAAAAACGCAATTGATGCGGGCTTACATCTTTACCCTGACCCAACTTGTACGGCTTTACGCCAAGCCATTGGGGAAACATACGACCTTAATCCGGAGCAGATCATATGTTCCAACGGGTCCGAAGAATTACTCCACCTTTTGGCCAAGGCCTATGCAACGGATGGGGACGAAGTCATATATTGCCAATATGGTTTTATTGCCTACCCCATCACCATCCATGCGGTCGGCGCGACACCTATTATGGTCCAGGAAGATAATTACACCGCCAATGTGGACGCTATTCTTACTGCCGTGACGGCAAAGACAAAAATCGTCAATCTGGCAAACCCCAATAACCCCACAGGCACCTATCTGGTCAAAACAGAGGTCCAAAGGCTTCGCGACGGCCTACGCGATGATATCCTTTTGGTACTGGATGCAGCCTATGCGGAATATGTGGATCAGGCCGACTATGACGCCGGATTAGATATGGTCAATAATGGCCTGAACAATACCATTGTCACCCGTACCTTCTCCAAAATTTATGGTTTGGCCGGAATGCGGGTTGGCTGGGCCTACGGTCCTGCAAGCATTCTAGATATCTTACACAGAATTAGAGGAACTTTTAACGTCAGCGCCCCTTCTCAAGCCGCGGCTATTGCTGCTGTTCGGGACCAAAGTCATGTGGAAAAAGCTAAAGCCCATAACCTGAAATGGCTCCCAAGACTATCCGAAGCTCTCAGTACACTAGGACTAACGGTTACGCCAAGCCAAGGTAATTTCATTCTTGCCCACTTCCCACTCGGCGCGGAACAAGCACAAGCCGCAGATGCATTCCTGCGCTCAAAAGGCATCATCGTCCGTCCCGTAGGTAATTATGACCTAAGCGGAGCCCTACGCATTACAGTCGGCAAAGACGAAGAAAACGAGAAATTTCTGACAGCTTTGAAGGCATTTATGACATAATAAGGGCTCATAAATAAGAAGGCTCCACCCTTCACACCTAACATTCCAGGTTCACGTGCGGTAACGGTCAAAGCATAAGACAACCGCCGTGAACTTCTTCTCCTTCCTTTTATTTTTTAAT
>JAESRB010000172.1 GCA_016764855.1 Emcibacter sp. | reverse complement strand
TGTCGGTGTCGGCGCGAGCCGGGTACGGGATATGTTTGAACAGGGGAAAAAGAACGCGCCCTGCATTATCTTCATCGATGAAATTGATGCGGTCGGACGCCACCGTGGTGCCGGTCTTGGCGGCGGCAATGATGAGCGTGAACAGACCCTGAACCAACTGTTGGTTGAGATGGATGGCTTTGAGTCCAATGAAGGCGTGATCCTGGTGGCGGCCACCAACCGTCCGGATGTTCTGGACCCGGCATTACTGCGTCCCGGTCGGTTTGACCGTCAGGTTGTTGTCCCGATTCCGGATATCATCGGACGGGAACAAATCCTGAAAGTGCATATCAAAAAGACACCAAAGCTTGCTGCCGATGTTAATATTAGAGTTATTGCGCGGGGAACACCGGGATTTTCCGGAGCTGACCTTGCCAATTTGGTGAATGAAGCGGCTTTGCTTGCGGCCCGTAAAGGGAAACGGGTTATCGGCATGGTCGATTTTGAAGATGCAAAAGATAAAGTCATGATGGGTGCGGAACGGCGCTCCATGGTGATGACCGAGGAAGAAAAACGTATGACGGCGTTTCATGAGGCTGGTCATGCGTTGGTTGCCGTAAAATGTCCGGCGTCCGATCCTATTCACAAGGCGACGATCATTCCGCGCGGTCGTGCATTGGGTATGGTGATGCGTTTGCCTGAACGGGATAGTTATTCCTATGCTCGGGAGAAAATGTTTGCTGACCTTGCTGTTGCCATGGGTGGCCGTGTCGCCGAAGAAATCTGCTTTGGTTATGATAAAGTATCTTCCGGGGCGAGCGGTGATATTGCAATGGCAACCAAGCTGGCCCGGTCCATGGTGACCAAATGGGGCATGAGTGAGAAGCTTGGGATGCTACAATATGGCGATAATCAGGAAGAGGTCTTCTTGGGACATTCCGTAGCCCGTAGCCATGATATTTCTGATGAAACCGCCAAAATTATTGACGAGGAAATACGTCGGTTAGTGGATGAAAGCTATGGCCGGGCCAAGAAAATATGTACGGATCATAGAGATTTGTTGGATAAACTGGGTAATGCGCTTCTGGAATATGAAACACTGACTGGCGAAGATATTAATAATATCATTGCGGGTAAAGATATTCACAAGAATTTGTCAGATGATGATAATTCAGAAAATACCCCTCATGCAGGGTCCGTCCCAAGCGCGGGTAGTAAACCGGATGACGATAAAGGCGGAAACTTTGGTTCCGATCCGGTTCCTGAAAATTAAGCCATGCACGGGTCTGAAAATATAAAAATTTACTTACAGCCTCTGGGAATTCTCAGGGGCTGTATTGCTTCCAGTGCTGTAAAAAGCGGGCAGGCTCGTTGGCTCGCAGGGGGGGCATTGGCCTTTAATATGGTCAGAATAATATTTCGGAAATATGGTGCGCGGTGCCGGGAAGAATTGGTGCCGATTTCGCGGCTGGATCATGTCATCACCGATCTGACCCCTGTTCAGCAGCAGGAGATATCAGAGATTTTGCACAGGATATGTGGGGACCGTACGACGATGATATATCAGGACGCCACAGACTTTACCTGGCAACGGCCTCTGATTCAGGGAATTGTCAATGTCACCCCGGACAGTTTTTCCGATGGAGGGCGTTATGATACAAAAAAACAGGCCGTGGACCATGCCCGAGATTTGATCGCAGAAGGCGCTGATATCATTGATATTGGCGGTGAATCGACCCGGCCCGGGGCGACGAGAGTCAGCATAGAAGAAGAGTTGGAGCGGGTTATTCCGGTTATTGAGGCATTGTCGGATATTTCTGTGCCTTTATCTGTTGATACACGTAATGGGGATGTGATGGCCGCTGCTATAAAGGCTGGGGCCACGATGATCAATGATGTTAGTGCGCTCAGTCATGATTCAGAGGCGCTAGGCCATATGGCTGCTGAGGATTGCCCGGTTATCCTTATGCATGCGCAGAATGCACCGGAGACGATGCAGCATAACCCACGTTATAATGATGTTGTGCTTGATGTGTATGATTATCTGGAACAGCGGTTGAGCGTATGTGAAGGTGCTGGTATCCGCAGAGATCGTCTGATCATTGATCCGGGCATTGGTTTTGGTAAAACGGTTGACCATAATATCGCGTTGATGGCCAATTTGTCTCTGTTGCATGGGTTGGGTGTTCCGTTATTATTGGGCGTATCCAGAAAACGTTTTATCGGTCAGATTTGTAAGGAGACAGCGGCAGATGGCAGGCTGGCTGGTTCACTGGCTTTTGGGCAGGCAGGATATGATCAGGGGGTGCAGATTTTACGGGTTCATGATGTTCGACAAAGCCGACAAGCGCGGGATTGCTGGGCTGCGGTGAAATATTAGTATTTTTTAATGAAATAGTCTTTTTGTCATATTACAAACATACTTTTGGTGCTTTATTATACTTCGTTCAGCATGTATTAAGAAGTGAGTGTTATTAAGAGTTATAAATCCAGAGAATAGAAAATTAAAAAAAGTAAAAAATATGGCACGGAAATATTTTGGGACAGACGGTATTCGCGGAAAGGCGAATGAAGGGAATATGACAGCAGAGGTCGCGATGCGTGTGGGCATGGCGGCAGCAAAGCATTTTACACGGGGCAGTCATCAGCATCGTGTTGTAATTGGTAAGGATACAAGGCTCTCGGGCTACCTTCTGGAACCGGCACTGGCATCGGGTTTTATCTCTATGGGCATGGATGTGATCATGGTTGGTCCTATGCCGACACCTGCTGTGGCTATGCTGACCCGGTCCTTACGGGCTGATCTTGGTGTTATGATTTCCGCCTCCCATAATCCTTTTCAGGATAACGGATTGAAATTATTTGGCCCGGATGGCTATAAACTGTCCGATGAGATTGAGTTGGAGATCGAACGGCGCATGGATAATGGTTATGCCGACCATCTGGTGCCCTCAGAAAAGCTGGGACGGGCACAGCGGTTGAAAAATGCCGTGGGCCGTTACATGGAATTTGCTAAAAACACCTTCCCGAAAAGCCAAAGGCTCGACGGTTTGAAGATCGTTGTTGATTGCGCCAACGGAGCGGCTTACCGCACGGCACCAAGTGTTTTATGGGAATTAGGGGCAGAAGTTGTTGCCATCGGCGTGAGCCCGAATGGTAAAAATATCAATGAAAAATGTGGCTCTACCTATCCCGAATTAATCTGTGAACATGTGGTGCTTCACAATGCTGATATCGGCATTGCCCTTGACGGGGATGCGGACCGTTTGATCATTTGTGATGAAAATGGTCAGGTCATTGACGGCGATCAGCTTATGGCGACCGTGGCAAAATACATGAAAACCACCGATAAATTGAGCGGTAATGCCGTGGTGACAACGATCATGTCCAATTTGGGGTTGGAAAAATATCTGAAATCAATCGATCTTGATTTGATCCGTACGAAAGTTGGCGACCGTTATGTGGTGGAAGCCATGCGGGAGAGAGGCTTGAACTTGGGCGGAGAGCAATCTGGTCATATCGTATTGAGCGACTTTGCAACAACGGGCGATGGTTTGATCGCGGCGTTGCAGATATTATCTGTATTGGTTACGACGGGCAAACCGGTTAGCGAAATTTGTAATCTCTATACGGCCTATCCTCAATTGCTTAAAAACGTACGTTACGCGCAAGGCACAGACCCCTTGGCGATGCCACGGGTGAAAGAAGCGATCAAGGAGGGGGAAAACAGGTTGAATGGCAGCGGTCGTGTTGTGATCCGAAAGTCTGGCACCGAGCCTTTGATCCGGGTTATGGCCGAAGGACAGGATGATAAGTTGATTACCGAAGTGGTGAATGATATTGTCACCACCGTTGAGGAATTATCAATTTAGGTCATAAGCCCATAATCATGAATGGAAAAATATTTGCCATCGCCGGGTCTGATCCCAGCGGTGGTGCTGGTATTCAGGCCGATATCAAGACCATATCTGCGCTTGGCGGTTATGGTATGGCGGCGATAACGGCGCTTACGGTCCAAAACAGCTTGCAGGTTCATGACGTGTATCCGGTTCCTGCGGACATCGTTGCAGCTCAAGTAGAAACGGTTATAGAAGATATCCTACCGGACGCCTTTAAAGTCGGTATGATGGCAACGGCTGATACGGCAAAGCAGCTCGCGCGAATTTTCTCTGACAATCATCATATTCCATTGATCATTGATCCGGTGATCCTGTCGACCAGTGGCCATCCTTTGCTGGAGACAAGGGGAGTGGAAATTCTGCTCTCTGATATTTTTCCCTTGATTGATCTGCTGACGCCTAATCTGGCAGAAGCGGCGTTGCTAGCCGACATGGGAGAGATCACAACGCTATCGCAGATGACACAGGCGGGGCAAAAGCTACTGTCTTTGGGGCCAAAAGCCATATTGGTGAAGGGGGGGCATCTGCCGGAAAGGGGGGATGCAAATTCCGATTCTAATTCCAATACAGTTCCTGGAACAATTGTGCTCACGGACCTGTTGGTGACGGAGGCTGGCCTATATGAATTTTCCAGCCCGCGCATTCGGACAAATAATACGCATGGAACGGGCTGTACGTTGGCTTCTGCTATTGCAACGGGGATTGGGCAGGGCATGACTCTAACAGAGGCGGTGGCGCGTGGTCACAAGTATGTGCATAAGGCCATTTTGCAAGCGCCAGGTTTTGGTCGGGGGCATGGGCCGCTCAATCACTTGGTTACCCTTGATTAATATAATTTTACAATATAACATATTCCAAAATTCTTAAGAATAATAAATAGTGGGATATAACATAATGAAAAAATCCATTTTGACCGCAATAAGTGTGGTATTTACGCTTATCTTTACTAATATTGCCTTTGGACAAACCGTTGAACAATTGAATGATAAATTTCGTCAGTTGAGTGATGAGATTTTACCAACGGCGAATGTTTATCGTACCGCGTCCGGTGCGCCGGGCCATAAATATTGGCAACAACAGGCGGACTACAATATTGACGTGACGCTAGACGACGAAAAGCAGCGGATCACAGGTTCAGCAAAAATTAAATATTATAATAATTCGCCAGATACGTTGCGTTATTTGTGGATACAGTTGGATCAAAATCGTTTTGCTCATGAGTCCGGGCAACATAACGCAAATTTTGCATCCCCAAAGAAAAAAGCGAATTATAGGGTCCTGCGTCAGAAGATGTATGAGAAAACCTTTGATGGCGGTTATGTTGTTTCAGCGGTGACGGACAGTGGTGGGGCTGATCTTAAATATGTCATTAATGATACGATGATGCGTATTGACCTTGCATCGCCGTTGCGCTCCGGCCAGAAGATCAATTTTGTCATCAAATGGTCCTATAATATTCTGAATGCTAAAATAATTGGTGCCCGTGGGGGAATGGAATATTTCGAGGATGACGATAATTATATTTATGAGATAGCCCAATGGTTCCCTCGCATGGCGGCCTATTCTGATTATGATGGCTGGACCAATAAACAGTTCCTGGGGAATGGTGAATTTACCCTTGAATTTGGGGATTATGATGTATCGATCACGGTGCCTGCCGATCATGTTGTTTCGGCAACGGGAGTGCTGAAAAATCCTAGGGATGTATTGACTAAGACACAGCGAGAACGTCTGAAAAAGGCGAAAACAGCGAAAACGCCCGTGATGATCATTACGAGCGAAGAGGCGGCGGCTACTCTGGCTAAACGGGTAAAAACCACTAAAACATGGCGTTTTACGGCCAAGAATGTCCGAGATTTTGCCTTTGCATCTTCTCGTAAATTCTTGTGGGATGCTCAAGGTTATTATCAACCGGAAAACGGCAAAACCGTGATGGCCATGTCTTTCTATCCAGAAGAAGGAAACCCGATTTGGGAGAAATATTCCACGCAGGCCATAATTCATACATTGGAAGTCTATAATAAATATTCTCTTGTATTTCCTTACCCGGTGGCGCAATCCATAAATGGTCCGGTGTTCGGTATGGAATATCCCATGATCTGTTTTAATGGTCCGCGCCCAATCAAGGATAAGAAGACCGGTGAGAAAACCTATAGTCGTCGGACAAAATATGGCTTGATTTCCGTGATTATTCACGAAGTTGGCCATAACTATTTCCCGATGATTGTTAATTCCGATGAGCGGCAATGGACATGGATGGATGAAGGTCTGAACACATTCTTGCAAAACCTGGCAGAGGAAGAGTGGGAGAAAGACTATCCTACCCGCCGGGCAGAGCCTTACCAAATTGTGAATTATATGAAAAGCACCAAACAGGTGCCGATCATGACCAATAGTGAATCTATTTTGCAATTTGGTAATAATGCTTATGGAAAACCGGCCATTGCACTCAGGATATTACGTGAGTCTATCATGGGCCGGGAATTGTTTGATTTTGCCTTCCGGGAGTATGCTCGCCGCTGGAAATTTAAACGCCCAACGCCGTCTGATTTCTTCCGTACGATGGAAGATGCCAGCGGGGTAGACCTGGACTGGTTCTGGCGTGGTTGGTTCTATACAACGCAGCATGTTGATATTTCACTGGATAATGTTCGTTATTTTAATGTTAATACTAAGGACCCTGAAACCGAGGAAGCCTTCAAGCAGAGCAAAGAAAAGGAAAGAGGATTGGCCCCGGCCCGTGCCGCGGATAAGGAGCTGAAGAAAAGAACAGACCGCTTCCCGGAACTTCTTGATTTCTATAACGAGAATGACAAATTTTCCGTGACCAATAAGCAGCGTAATACTTATGCGGATTTGGTCGAGGGTTTGAAAGATTGGCAGAAAGTACTTTTGACAGAGAAGTCCAATATTTATCTGATGGATTTCAGCAACAAGGGTGGTTTGGTGATGCCGATTTTCCTCGAAGTGACTTATGAGGATGACAGCAAGGAAGAAATTCGTATTTCTGCGGAAATTTGGCGGAAAAATGACAAGAAAGTCACGCGGATGCTGGTCACAGAGAAGCGTGTAAAGTCTGTAATGGTTGATCCTTATTGGGAAACGGCAGATACCAACATGGATAATAATCATTTCCCTCGTCGTATTGAAGAATCCCGTTTTGAGTTGATCAAGCGTAAAAAAACGCGGGATATGATGAAGGAATTTGAGACCAAGTTGAAAAGCGATGAGGATGAAGAAGAAACAAAGGATAAGAAATCCAAGAAATGAGATTTTTCTTTAAATTTATACCAGTCGTTTTAATGGGAATTATGTGCGTGGTTCAGATGAGTCACGCACATCGTTTTTATGCCTCCTTCACACAAATAGATCTGCGGGAGAAAACGCGGACCATTGAAATCGTCCACCGTCTGTTTACCCATGATGTGGAAGATTTTTTGCGGTTAAAACTGGGCAATGCTTCAAGCCTTACAGACGGGGAGATTGAACCGATCCTGAAGGCATTTGTTGAGCGTGAATTTGCGCTGTTTGACAGCGATGGTAAACGGTTGCTCCTGAGATGGATTGGCATGGAATATAAAACGGATAATGTTTATATTTATCAGGAAGCTAGGCTGCCGCAGAACTCTATGGAACTGACCCTGATCAACCGTCTGTTTATGGATTTATTTTCTGAGCAAAAGAATACGGTCAACGTGCAATGGAACGATGAAATCCGTACCCATATCTTTGTTAAAGGGAATGAGCAGCAGACAGTGGATTTCAAGAAAGAAGATGATGGCCGTACACAATAGCCGAGCCCGAACAATTCTTGTTGTTGGTGCCAGCGGAGCCACTGGACGAGAGCTCGTGGAACAACTTCTTGAACGGGGGAATTTTGTCAGGATCATCGTTCGATCAACGTCTTATTTGCCGGATAATATCAAGAACCATGATAAGCTAATGGTGACTGAGGCCAGCCTTCTGGACTTGAGTGAACGGGAGATGGGCGAGCTTGTGAAGGAATGCGATGCGGTGGCCTCATGTCTGGGGCATAACATGACCTTTAAAGGCATGTTCGGAGCGCCACGCCGGCTTGTAACTGATGCCACCAGACGGTTATGCAAGGCGATCAGGGACCATAAGCCCGAAAAGCCGGTTAAGTTCGTCCTGATGAATTCATCTGGAAATAGCAACCGGGACATCAACGAACAGATATCCTTTGCGCAGAAATGTGTCATTGGGCTGATCCGGACATTGGTGCCGCCCCATGCGGACAATGAGAATGCAGCGGATTATTTGCGGACAGAGGTCGGGCAGAATGATAGTGAAATAGAATGGGTTGTTGTGCGGCCTGATAGTTTGACCAATGAAAGTGATATCACTGAATTTGAGCTACATGCTTCACCGATCCGCAGCGCCATATTTAATTCGGGTAAGGTAAGCCGAATTAATGTGGGGTGTTTCATGGCTGATTTAATTGAAGACGATGAAATATGGCGTCAGTGGCAAGGCCAAATGCCCGTGATTTACAGCAGGGAAACAGACACCGGACAGATGAAAATATATTAATCTAGCATATTCTGGTGAGCCTCTAATGCACTGTTATTGCTTAATATAAACAGGCTGTATGGTTGGGTTAAATTTTTGTAGCTTCCGTAAAAATCACTAGCCCGTCTTCGGTAATGCCCACGGTATGCTCGGCCTGTGCGCTTAATTTGCGGTCACGGGTCACGGCTGTCCAGCCGTCGCTCAGGACTTTCACATCTGGCCTGCCAATGTTCAGGATTGGCTCAATGGTGAAAATCATGCCGGGTATCAGGGTCGGTCCCATCTCTTCGGGCTCTACATGAATGACTTCCGGGCTGTCATGAAAGACAAGCCCAATGCCGTGGCCACAGAACTCCGTGGAGACGCTATAGCCATATTCCATAGCGACCTGTTCGCAAGCAATCCCAATATCGCCGAGCTGTTTACCGGGTCTTGCGGCGGCAAGGCCTGCAGCCAAAGATTTCTCCGTTGCCTCAATCAGGCGGCTGGCTTTAACGGGGATGGTCTTTCCCACGGTGTACATACGGCTGGTATCGCCGTGCCAATGATTGCTTTCCGGGCCATCAAGGCGCGGGGTCACATCAATATTGAGGATATCACCGTTTTTCAGGATTTTGCCATCATCGGGGACGCCGTGGACCGCCACATGATTGACGGAGATACAGCTGGCATGCTGATAACCGTGAAAGCCAACTGTGGCGGGGACAACACCCCGTTCGGTCATATAGTCGTGGATCAGTCGGTCCAATGCTGCTGTGGATATGCCAGATGTGACATGAGGTGCGATAAAGTCCAACGTATCCGCCGCGATCCGCCCAATTTCCGCCATGGAACAGAAGTCTTCTTCTGTATGAAGGGTAATCTTGCGGTAAGGATAGCCTTCGAGATATTGATGAAGACGTTTAGTGGGAAACTTTAATGTGTTAATATTATCCATGGCGCGGTCCAGAAATGCAAGGGGTGCAGGACATTTTTCAGTATCGTCCAGCAGAGGCAGCTTAGATTTCTTTAAAATTTCTTTTAGGTTTTGTCTTCGTTGTCACGAAATTGTTCGTGATGGCGGATAACCTCTGTGATGATAAACTGGAGAAATTTCTCAGAGAAATCCGGGTCTAATTTAGCATCTTCTGATAATGAACGCAGGCGGTCAATTTGTTTTTTCTCCCGGCCTTTATCAGCCGGAGGCAGCTTATATTTTGCCTTGAACTCCCCAACATATTTGGTGATTTTAAATCGTTCGGCCAGCATATGAATAAGGGCGGCATCAATATTATCGATACTATCTCGATAGGATGACAGGATTTCATTCTGTTGATTTTTGTCTGGGGTGTCGCTGTCGGTCAATGTTTTTCCTGATTTTGTTGTTATGGTGTTAGAGGACTGCTTTCAGACGTACTGAAAATAACTGGTTCAACACACGCTGCTTTTGAATCAATAATATCATTATTGGGGTCAATACCGCAATTTCAAACCAGAAAAAATAAATTGGTTGCCCGGCAATACAGGCGATGAAAATGGCGATGGTACGATAATTGGCACACATGATGGACCAGCTGTTGACGCCGGGAGCAAAGACTTCCCGGTAGAGGGCTCGGATATCATCTGTCTTGTCTGGGTGGTTCTTCAGGGCGTCTCTTAAGTCCTGACGGAAAGTCCCCTGAATGCCCGATGACAGGCGCTGCATTCAGACATATCCAATATGAAATTGGCTCATCATATATGATAGAAAATTCTTTCCTTCCAAATCAGCAATCATTTGTTTGATTTCCGGCAGGCCGGCGGATTCCTTGTCATGACCCCAGTAATCATATTCGCCGCGCTGTAACTCATATGCACTGGATTGTACGGCATGCAATGCCCCGGCAGAGAAAACAATGGTCCAGACATAAGGGACGTCCATTGATGAGAGCATCAGGCCAATGCCTACATAGGCGCTGATGAAGGTGACATAATCGCAAACACCATCAAGGATTTTACCAATTTCCGAATAGCTTTTAGTCAGACGAGCCAATTGTCCATCAGCGCCATCCATAATATGCCACATGATCATGGCTATGAAACCGGCAATGGCCAGATAGGGGTTCTGGGATTGATAATAGCAAAAACCACCGAGAATGCCGAACATCATACCAGTCAAGGACACCATATTCGGGGTTATTTTCCGGGCCGCCATCTTTGGGACCAGCCAGCTACTTATGGGATGAATGAAATAAAGGTTGGTGAATTCTTCGATTTCATTGGTACGCTTTACGGAATCAGCCATGGTGAATTGTTTCTATAATATTTTTGTTTTTTGAAAATTTTCAGCGAAAGTTTTGCTGTCGGCTACCATAAAGTTCTTGAGATGATATACAAGTCTCAACTGATGTACAAAGAAAGTTATAATGGCATAGGCGCAAATAATACCAAAGCCCAGATACCATAGGTCAAAGAGCGCAAAAGGAAGCAGGGTCCACATTTGGGTATTACGATTGCCGGATACTAACTGAAATTTCTGGTCAAAGCTTTTGATGGTATAAATATACTGGCCAGTCATGCGGCGAAAGAATTCGCATTGAATGTCATCCGCCAGATGAAATAAAACCAGTCCTGCTGCTAAGAGATAGGGCGCCATCGCGAAAAAATCCGGGCTTGAGAGGGTCGACAGATGGGTGGCAATGGTAAAATACCAGCCATACTCTATCGCCTTTTCCAGCAGGGGCGTAAATTTGGCAAATTTGGGGTTTTGTATCTTTACGGCGGCAAGTTTGTCGCTGACACCATAAAAAATGCCCACGGCATAGGCGGCACAAAGGGCGGATAACATGTATCCGCTGCAAAAAAGATACATGATGTAGAGACCGGCGAGGCTGGTTATCGCAGTGACCTGGTTCGGGGTTATGGGTGTTTTGCAGAGATATTTGACGATAAAATTTTCAACATGCCGGTGAATATACCGCGCGACCCAGTCCAGACCATTTTTTTGAGCCTGGTCAAGGAGCATATCCGTTCCCTTGTCATCGTCTTCGCGCCGGAGAACCGGCAGCCATACAAGATCAACCGCTCGCCTTTGACGGGACAGGTAGAGCGGAATATCGATGACTTTAACGATGTTACAATCTTCTGCCCTTGAAATGGATTTTAAAGCGTTTGGCAGGCTTTCCAGGCTATTGAGTTTACGGATGTTCGCGGACAATGTAGTGCTGGATAATTTTGCAATGGAGCCAAAATAGCCTTCTTGACCGTCAAGCTGTAACAGGATGCCATTTGTGGTTTTTTCTTCCAGGAATTCATTATGGCCGATAAGATTAATGACTGTTGGGGAAGGGTGGTCGGTAACTTGATGAATGATCCGGTCATCAATGAGGATGCCCTCTTCGATCAATAACCAGCTATTGCCTTTAATATTATGCTCCAAAAGCTTTAACGGCGCATCTTTGGTATTATGGATGAAAATCTTTTCCGGTCGTGCGGTGCAATTCAGGATTTCTTTTTCAAAGTCCTTAATGAACCAGTCTGTCACCACATGCATTTCAGTGACGCCAAAGGCCTTCATCTGTTTCATTTGGCGGGCAAAAATACTTATTCCCCCCACAGGGATAAGATTTCGTGCCAGTGTACTCACCGTTTCAGATTCCTGACCGGTTATTAGGAGTGCTTTTCTTGTCATCACTTATGAACCCAAATCATTATTCGTCGTTGTATACCATATTATGACAGCCATATGAGGCAATAATCTGGCAAACATTGTTTTTTTATATTTGTTTCAGCCTTTTAGGGTTGAGGTTTATTTTTTGGCCTCAATCGCCGGCGCGTTGCTTAGGCTTGTCCTCGCATTAGCTCGGGCGCGCGGTCACGCTTGCTTCAGCCTTTTAGGGCTTCAGGTTATTTATGTTACCAATCCAGCTTCGCGCAGGCCATCGAGATATTTTTTCAGGTCTTCTTCGCGTCTAAACCACTTGCGGCATTCTTTTTCAGCATTTTTTGGAAAATCAGGATAGAGTCTCAATACATTTTTCCGTGATTCCTTAACGCCTTTTGTGTGGCCAAGCTTGGCATAAAGAATAGCCTGTAGCGCGTGGGGCCAGAACCAATCAGGGGTTTCGATAAAGCGGACTTGTTCCATGGCTTGTTTATATTCACCGCGAATATAATGATCGTGGCACAGGGCGAAATGACACCATCCGGGGTGCTGAGGGTTTAAATCCATGGC
>JAESRB010000171.1 GCA_016764855.1 Emcibacter sp. | reverse complement strand
TGCCAATCCAGTAATACCAGCCAGCAAAGATAGAGAACAACGCTCCCATTGACATGGTGTAATGGAAATGAGCAACCACATAGTATGTGTCATGCATTGCCGTATCAACACCACTGTTGGCCAGAACCACACCGGTTACGCCACCGAGGGTAAAGAGGAAAATCATTCCAAGAGCGAACAACATCGGTGTTTCAAACCGTATGGAACCACCCCACATTGTCGCAAGCCATGAGAAGATCTTGATCCCGGTTGGCACCGCAATAACCAATGTCGCTGCTGTAAAGTAGGCTTTGGTATCCACATCCATACCCACTGTGTACATGTGATGCGCCCAAACAACAAAGCCGACGACACCAATAGCAACCATGGCATAAGCCATTCCCAGATAACCAAAAATTGGCTTACCGGAGAAAGTGGAGATAACGTGACTGACCAAGCCAAAACCTGGCAGGATCAAAACATAAACTTCTGGATGACCAAAGAACCAAAACAGATGCTGATACAAAATCGGATCACCACCGCCTGCTGGGTCAAAAAAGCTAGTGCCGAAGTTACGGTCTGTCAGCAACATTGTGATCGCGCCAGCAAGAACAGGCAAAGACAACAACAGCAAGAAAACAGTAACCAGAATGGACCAAACGAACAAAGGCATTTTATGCAATGTCATGCCCGGCGCACGCATATTGAAAATGGTGCAGATAAAGTTGATCGCACCCATGATAGAAGATGCCCCAGCCAAATGCAGGGAGAAAATAGCCAAATCAACAGCCGGCCCCGTATGACCAGATGTAGAAAGCGGCGCATAAATAGTCCAGCCTGTTCCAACGCCCGGATAGGTCGCACCTTCCATCATTGTTGATAAAACCAACAACGCAATCGCGGCAGGCAGCAGCCAAAAGCTAATGTTATTCATTCGTGGGAAAGCCATATCCGGCGCCCCGATCATGATAGGAACAAACCAGTTGCCGAAGCCACCGATCAATCCCGGCATAACCATGAAGAACACCATGAGCAGGCCATGGCCTGTCACCAGAACATTGAAAAAATGCTTCGCAGCATCCACGTCACCGTCTGTGAACATCGTCAGGTAAGCAATACCTGGCTCCATCAATTCACCGCGCATCAAGCCGGAAAAGGCCCCGCCGACAAGTCCGGCAAATATGGCAAAAATCAGGTACATTGTACCAATATCTTTATGGTTTGTGGAAAGTACCCAGCGGCGCCAGCCTGTTGGAGTACCATGTGCTTCATAACTCATTATAAGAACCTTCTCTTATTGCTGAGCCGGTAGCATAGCAGCCACCCGGGTCAGATTATCTTTTTTAATTCCGGCATATTCTTCCCGCGCCTTTACAATCCAGGCTTCATATTTTTCTTGGGAAACAACCTCAACCATTATGGGCATAAAGCCATGGTCTTTACCGCATAGTTCGGAACACTGACCATAATATAAGCCTTCGCGCTCCACATTAAACCATGTTTCGTTCAACTTTCCAGGCACCGCGTCAATCTTCACACCAAATGCAGGCATGGCCCACGCGTGAATAACATCATTGGCTGTTACGATCATACGTACTGTCTTATTCACAGGTACGACAATATGCGTATCCGTTCCCAAAAGACGAGGATGACCAGCAGCAGCGGCTTCTTCATCACTTAACATGGAAGAATCAAAAGAGAAATCATCATGATCTGGATATTCATACGTCCAGTACCATTGGTTACCAATGGCTTTCACAGTCAAATCTGCTTCTGGAATGACATCTTCCAGATATAGCAGCTTGAATGACGGGATGGCGATGATAAGCAAAATAATAATCGGCACCGTCGTCCAGACAATTTCCAGACCCGTATGATGGGTCGTTGTCGAAGCCGTCGGGTTTGCCTTGGCATTAAACTTGATGAAGATATATGCCATCAAGGCCAAAACAAACAAACACACAACAATACACATAATCAACAAACCATCATGAAAATCCACGATGTCACGCATAACCTGAGTGGCAGGTTCCATAAAACCTAACTGATCCGGCTTTGCGCTATGTATGCCGTCTGTATGTAGAGTATCCGCAAGAGCTGATGCTCCTCCAAATAACAAAGTAAAAAGAAATGTAACCAAACCTGCGGTCACAGTATTAAATATTTTATTGAGAGACATATTATCCGTCCTACCCCTTAAATCCACAAATGAATTAAGCAACAGTCGCACCCTTCATATATAAAGTGATATGAAAATTTTCTGGCTCCACCCCGAAAAACACGACAATTTCGAATCTTATAGCTACAAAATTGATCTAGCTCAAGGAAGTATTATCCATTCCATTTAGCTACTTTAGCATTGATCTATGTCAATCCATTCTATAGCAACAGTTTTTTAATCATATTTTTTTTCTAAATATAAGAAAAATAGACTATTTTATGCCAAATCTTGCCAAAGCATTCTCCTCTAGTTTATAGTTACCTCAACACTTAATATTAATGCTGACAAGAGTAATTCACACGCATGACTAGCAACAATGATTCCGATTTACATTTTTTCCTAGAGTCGGAACTCGATTCTTTACATACCCAACGCATTGTCGACACAGCCCTTCACGGTATGGACGATGGGGAGCTTTATCTTCAATATGCCCAATCAGAGAGCTTTTCCTTTGATGACGGCCGACTGAAATCTGCCGCCTATGACACGACAAAAGGCTTCGGATTACGCGCGGTACAAGGCGAAGTCAGTGGCTACGCCCACTCTTCCGAACTGAGCGAAGAAGCCTTGCTGCGGGCCAGTGAAACTGTCAAATCCATTACATCCGGCAAAAATGCAACATTAGCAATGCACCCCAAAGGCACGAATAAGAAACTTTATTCCGAAGAGAACCCTCTTCTGGGCATGGCCTTCCGGGACAAGATCAGCTTGCTGGAAGAAATAGATGCCTATGCCCGCGCCAAAGATTCCAAGATATGTCAAGTCAGCTCCTCTATTACCGGAGAATGGCAAACCATAGAGATCATCCGGCCCGGTGGTCACCGAGTCCGGGACATCCGGCCCTTGGTGCGTCTGAATGTCAGCGTCGTCGTCAAAGACGGTGACCGCATGGAAAGTGGTTATCAAGGAGCTGGGGGCCGCTATGAATATAGCCAGCTTCTCACGGAAGAGAACTGGAAGGCTCAGGTTGACGAAGCCCTGCGGCAAGCCATGGTTAATCTGGACAGCATCCCTGCCCCGGCTGGGGAAATGGATGTGGTGCTTGGCCCCGGCTGGCCCGGCGTCCTGCTCCATGAAGCCATCGGTCACGGATTGGAGGGTGACTTTAACCGTAAAGGAACCTCTGCTTTTGCCGGATTAATGGGACAGCAAATTGCCGCAAGGGGTGTAACCGTCGTGGATAACGGCACCATGCCAAATCGACGTGGCAGCCTGACCTTTGATGATGAAGGCACCCCAACTAATTGTACAACTCTGATCGAAGATGGTATTCTGGTCGGCTATATGCAAGACCGTATGAATGCACGCCTTATGGGCGTCGAGCCCACAGGAAATGGCCGTCGACAAAGCTATGCCCATCAACCGATGCCGCGCATGACCAATACCTACATGTTGGCGGGCAATCAGGATCCGAAAGAAATTATCGAGGGCGTCAAAGATGGCCTCTATGCAGTCAACTTCGGCGGAGGCCAAGTGGACATCACCAACGGAAAATTCGTTTTTAGCTGCACAGAAGCCTATCTGATCAAAGATGGTAAAATCGGCGCGCCAGTTAAGGGCGCGACCATTATTGGCAACGGTGCAGATGTGCTTAAACAAGTGGTCGCTATCGGCAATGACCTCGAACTGGACAGCGGCGTTGGCATTTGTGGCAAGGCCGGACAAAGCGTACCCGTCGGTGTCGGCCAACCAACCTTGAGGGTCAACGGCCTGACCATCGGCGGCACAGAGGGATAAAACCGGAAGGAAGAAAATTATGGCAGATTTTTTTGATGCTCTGGAACAGAAACACATTGATTTCATCAATGTGCAACAGATGTTCTTCGTCGCCACCGCACCAAAGAATGGTCGCCTTAATTTGTCGCCTAAGGGACTGGACAGTTTTCGGATCATCTCCCCAACCGAGGTCGCCTATCTAGATTATGTGGGCAGCGGTAACGAAACCGCCGCTCACCTTCTGGACGATGGTCGGATCACAATCATGTTCAACAGCTATAGCCGAAATGCCCTGATTATGAAGCTCTATGGCATGGGTCAATCCCATGCACCCGGTAGCGCGCGCTTTGACGAACTTATGACATTATATAAAGACGCCCCCGGCATCCGTCAGATATTCACCATTAAAATTGATAATCTGCAAACTTCCTGCGGCTACGGCGTTCCCCTGTATGAATTTGTCGAAGAGCGAAAAACACTCACCAAATGGTGTGATAAAAAAGGCGAACAAGGCTTAAAAGAATATTTCGCCGAAAAGAACATGGTTAGCATCGATGGTTTGCCCGCGGTGAAGTAGAAATGAAAAATTAATTTATTTTAAATTTTTGACTCTACTTATAGGAAGGCCTCGTGACCATTTGTAGTCTACTGAACCGTCATATAGAAAGAATTGGTAAAAGTTCTTCCCTAATCTACTAGAAGGAAATCCTGATTTCTCGCTCAATTCAGATTTTTCATAATCACGCCCTACACAGTAACTAACAAAATCCGCAATCTCCAGCAAATAATGCGTTCCGGGTTTCACAAATTTGGGTTTAACTACAGTTGAACCAGCACTCAAATATGTAAATAGTGGGAGATGTTGTAAGCCTAAAAAAATTTGTTCCGCCCAGCCTTCTGTTCTTACGCCCTTTGTTGTATCTTTTACATTATCAAAGACCCATCTAATACCTTTTTCCCTTTTCCGAAATTGCTGCAAACTTGAAATCAAAGACAAACAAAACACATCCCTTTTATGTTGCTTCATTTTTTCAGATTTTTCTTTCTTTCTACCTTCTAATAATATACTTCCAGAAAAATTAAACGCAGTAAGGTATGGCTGCGCTTTCCTTATTATACTAGCATATTTTTTTGCAAATCTAATTTTTGAATTTAACGTAGGAAGAGAGAACTTTTTGCTCCTCTTTTTCCATCATTAAGAATTTCTGTAAAATGAAGCTGCCATGCATCTGGTTCAATGTTAGGTCTAATACTTTTCTTTAATTTGGAAATTTGTCTTGCAATATTTTTATGACGTTTGTTGTGAAGAGCTATCAAAGTAATACAAAAAAAGAATTTATTATCTATTCTTCTTTCCGATTCATCACCATAAACCGTCCAAACACTTAGTGTTTTTTTCACAGGCACATTCACTCTTATTATACTCTTGCAATTTTTACATGGAAAATCAAACGATACAGGTACCCAATATCCTTTACCATTCCCATCGTCTGGTTCCACTGCTTGTTTTGGATAAGTTAATTCATTAAGCCAAGGTATTTCGGACCAATGCTGACAATGCAAACATTCTTCAGTAACTCCAATAAGTTCTTCAGGAATGATTGGAACAGGTATTCGGTATTGTTTTGTTTTTGCCATTGTGAATACTCAATAATTTTCTAGATACCTATGAAAAATGAAATCAGAGTGAATTGGTTTTGTTTTTGAAATAAATTAGCGTATTTTTGCAATGAAACTTCCTTATTTAATTTAGCTTTTTTGAAGTTACTAAATTGTTAGCCTCAGCCTTGAATTTATAATTTACCCTTCCTCCAACAATCTGAGCGGCAGACGTGTCGTGTGTTTGGTTTGAGTTTTGGCACAATTGACACCCGCACAGACGTCATGCTGATTGCGGCAGGCGCGGTCACTGCCATTCCATTGCTGTTATTTTCGGCCGGTGTGCGCCGCATTAAACTCTCGACGCTTGGCTTATTGCAATATATCGCGCCCAGCATTCAATTTATGATTGG
>JAESRB010000170.1 GCA_016764855.1 Emcibacter sp. | reverse complement strand
TCGCCATCAACGGGACTGCCTTCAATAGCGACGGAGAATTTAATAAAACTCTCTCCTGCCTTAAAGTGCCACGGGGCATCCTCTGCAAAAGTAGAAAACGGATACAACAAGAAAATAAGCAGCAACCACAATTTCATAAGACTATTCAGGCTTTTCTGGTTTTGTAGGCCGCAGAGACATCCTGTCCAGCACATCATCCTTACGAACAAAATGATGAAATAAGGCGGCGGCGACATGAATCACGAAGGCCGCAATCAAAAGAAAGGCTGTAATCTCATGGGCCTCATGGAAGAAATCCCCCATTCCCTTATCCTTCTCCGCCAATGCAGGTAGATTAAACCCGAAAAATTTGACCGGATGACCACCATAAGAACTCATCAACCACCCAAACAAAGGTTGGGCCAACATTATTATATACAGCAACATATGCATGGCATGAGCACTGGCAATTTCGATCTTGCTCATGTTACCCGGCATTTTTAAAGACGGATTAATCATACGCCAGCCAAGACGGAAAACCACAAGAACAAGAATTAAAATACCAAATGATTTATGCTGATCATACAGGCCAAATTTATAGCCCATCTGTTCCGGCGTATCCGCAGGCAACCCATGCATATAATTACCCAGAACAAGCAGCCCCAATAGAATAAGGAACATCCCCCAATGAAAAGCCTTAGCAATAACCCCGTAAGACGTATCTGTATTTTTCAATGCCATTTTCATACCTTTTTTTCATTATTTTTATTTAAATAATTACTGATTAACCAGAGCCTCAGCTTCAATTCTAATAATCACGTCATCCCCCACAAAAGGCAGATATTTCTTCATATTCCACAGAGACCGCTTTACGGTTGTCTTAACAGAAAAACCGGTCCGCATTTTATTTTTTGGAATATCCATCGACCGCTTATTCAGTCGGATTTTTAATGTCAGAGGTTTTGTTATCCCAAGCAGAGTGAAATTCCCGTCAACAATAGCCTTATCCCCGTCCTCCAACGTTACTTTTGTACTGGTAAAGGTCGCGGTTGGATATTTCTCAACATCAAAAAAATCTGCCGACTTAAGGTGAGTATCAAATTTAGGCAGACCCGTCATAATACTTGCGGTTTGTATCGTAATATTGACAGAACTTTGGTCCGGGTGACCATGATCCAAAATGATCTGACCATCATATTCCATAAATTGCCCCATAGAATTGGAAAACCCCAAATGACTGGCAAACCACATAATATTCGTATGGTCCGTGTCAAAGTTATAAACTTCCCGGCCTAATTTAATGTCTTCTGCCTGTGTCAGCAATGGGCTAAACAGCATCAGAAGCGTTGTAAATAACTGCAAAAAATATTTATTCATCATCACCTCAGTTTTTTCGTTTGAACTTATCCTTTATGGTCGTCAAATTCATCAATATCCAAATGGGTACGACGATTATCGCACCTAAAAGAACATATTTTCCACCCCATTCGAAAACACCAATCACGGTATCGTATATTCTGCCCACTGTTTCTGGAATATCATGAATAAGATCAGCAGGACTGATATCAAAGAAATCTAGTGCCAGCCCCACCAAAAGTGATACAATCACCAGTTTCCAGATCACATGTAATGTGGACTTATTCATCCGTTATTCCTTTTTCCGTTGCGCGGAAAATATTTCTTCTTCCATATCATACCGTAACCGTTTCACCAAAAGATCCACAGCGTTTTTTTGCTGAGCTGTCAGTTTTCTGGTTGCCGACATCAGAGCCAGTTTATTCAATGCATTCTGATATTCAAGCTGCTCGGCCTCTTTAACAATACCCTCAACATATTGACGCAATTCAGGCTTTGCATTCCTGAAACTATAGCTCAAGCGATCTACCTCATGAGTTTCATCAGGTTTCCCGCAAGACGCCACAACAACAATTAACAGCAGACTGACCACCAGCCTTATGATCTTTCCAAACATACTCATTTACTCATCAGTTTACGAAAAAAATTTCCCATAGGTTAATCGGAAAGCCACAAAAAAACAATCCCCGGCAGCATCTTGCCACCGGGGATTATTTTGTATTCTACCTGAAACGGTTAATATCAGACGTGTCTTCGGCTTTGAACCACACGATAGCGGTTTGAAACATAGGCTGTATCGGACAGCGCGGCATTGGCAGCGGGATTACATCCTGTGCCATGGAAGTCACTGAATGCTGCTGTCTGATTTACATATACGCCGCCTGTCAGATTAAATGAAACTGCAACTCCAGCACGACATGCCACTTCCTCTGCCTGATCAAGGACTTCTTCCGATGTGGAATAGATACCAAAGCTAAGCGCACCGTGGTTTTTCACACTATTTTCAACGATACTGAGGCTATCTGCGGTATTTTTACTTGGTACGACATAGGAAATCGGACCAAATAATTCCGCACTATAAGAACTCTCGTCGGTGGCTTTCAGAATCAGGGGCGTCTGAATAGTCGCCTTGTCAAATCCTTCCATTGGAACCGCACGGGACGCCAGAACAACATTGTCCCCTTTGCCATATTCGGCAATCCTGTTCAATGTGGCTTCACTTTGTATGGCACCCAATATGGCACACGCGCGACCATCGTCACTATTTAACTTTTCAACACCAGTGGCAAGGGCCGCCACAACTTCGTCAAAACTCTTATGACCGTCTTCTGTTTCAATGCCGCTCTCTGGAATAAAAATATTCTGAGGCGTTGTACACATCTGTCCGGAATAAAGGCTCAGGGTAAACGCAAGGTTCCCCACCATGCCGCGGAAATTATCGGTACTATCAATCACGACACAGTTTACACCGGCCTTTTCTGTATAGACCTGAGCTTGTGAGGCATTACCCTCCAACCAGTTGCCAAAACCTGTGCTGCCTGTGAAGTCAATTAATTTTACTTCAGGTGCAAGAGCCAAATCTTTTGCCAGTGGCGCATCGACGCTATCCGCTGCTAAAGTCACAATATTTGGATTGAAGCCTTCTTCTTTCAAGACATCACGACAAATTTCCACCGTAATGGCCAGCGGTAGTATTCCACCAGGATGAGGCTTAACAATTACCGCATTACCAGTTACAAGACTGGCAAACAACCCAGGATAGCTATTCCATGTGGGGAAGGTTGAACAGCCAATCACCAAAGCAATCCCACGTGGGATAATGGTGAAATGCTTTTCCATAACGATAGGATCACGCTTACCTTGAGGTTTTTCCCAACGTGCCACAGCAGGAATGCGCGCCATGTCCTCATAGGCATAAACCACAGCTTCTAATCCCCGGTCCTGTGCGTGAGGACCACCAGCCTGGAAGGCCATCATAAATGCTTGACCCGTAGTATGCATTACTGCAAAAGCCATTTCAAAGCTGCGTTTATTGATACGGTCCAGTATTTCAAGACAAATTCCAGTGCGCACTTCCAAAGACGCCTTTGCCCAATCCTGCCGAAGCTCTTCTACTTCTGAAATCAGTTGGCTGACATCTACTTTGGGGTAAGTGACTTCCAGATCAAAACCATAAGGTGATTTTTCCGACCCCACCGTACCAACCGTACCCGGTTGTTCAATGTCGAATTTTTTACCAAGATAAGCTTTAAAGGCCGCTTCGCCATCTTTGTTGGCATTTTCGCCGTAAATTTTCGGGCTGGCCATTTCTGGATAAGCCGACCAATATTCTCTGCTGCGGCTCACTTCAATCGCTTTTTCCAGAGTTTCCTTATGGCGGGAAAATAATGAAGATTGTGACATATTATCTTTCTCCTGATAAAATCCTAAATGGTCTTTCAGGACTCTTATTTAACATATTTATTGACGAAGCCCCATCTATTTGTAATTAATAGACCGTACGGTTGGACAATTCAAGGTAAATAGCTTAAATAATAAATTGTTCGCAATTGTATACAGTTGGGGCTAAACCAGAATAATATGATCATCATGATTTTATAAAGCAAAGTGGATTTATATAATGTCTTACGTCAATATCGAATTTAATATTACGGATGGCTTGGCGACTCTGACTTTGAATCGTCCTGATAGCCTAAACAGCTTTACGACAGAAATGCACGACGAAGTCCGCGATGCTATGACACAGGTTGAAAATGACCCTTCTGTCCGTTGTCTTCTTATAACGGCCAACGGGCGGGGTTTTTGCGCCGGGCAGGACCTGAATGATCGATCCGTGAAACCGGGTGCAGAACGCCGCGACCTTTCCGAATCCGTGGAAGAACATTATAACCCTTTGATCAAACGCCTTGCCAATCTGTCCATGCCTGTTGTCTGCGCCGTGAATGGCGTTGCCGCAGGAGCCGGGGCCAATATCGCCCTTGCCTGTGATATGGTATTTGCCGCCAAGTCAGCAAAATTCATTCAGGTCTTCTGTAAGATCGGCCTGATCCCCGATAGCGGCGGTACCTATAACCTGCCCCGCCTTGTGGGATCGGCACGGGCCATGGGACTTGCCCTGACCGGTGATCCTATTATGGCAGAACAGGCCGAAGAATGGGGCATGATCTGGAAAGCTGTTGATGATGAAGATTTGCTCGCAGTCGCCACCAAACAGGCACAAAAATTTACCAAGCAACCCACTTTTGGCCTGTCCCTCATCAAGAAAGCCATTCGGTCAAGCTTTGACAATGACTTAGAAGCCCAATTACAGGTGGAAAGCGATAGCCAGAAGCAAGCCGGATTTTCTGATGACTATCAAGAAGGCGTCGCCGCTTTCCTTGAAAAACGCAAACCGAGTTTTACAGGTAAATAATACAGATTTAACACTAAAATATAACGCCGTTTTAACACTGTATTTAACGCCTGTTTAAAACTGAAAAATAACAAAGGATAACCCCATGACTGCTCTCTCCCCCTCCAACGCGGTCGCCGTTATTGGCGCCGGAACCATGGGTGCCGGTATTGTTCAGGTCGCCGCCACTGCCGGACATACCGTTTATATCTTTGATACATCCCCGGAAGCCATCGACAAGGGCATCGCCCAGATCGAAAAATTTCTGGCCCGTTCCGTCAGCAAAGGCCGCATGGATGATGAGGAACGCATAAGCATCCTTGGGCGCATCAAACCCTGTAGTAAACTGGAAGACCTCGCACCGGCCAAACTGGTCATCGAAGCGATTATCGAGAATATTGAGGTAAAACGGTCTGTATTTGGTCAGTTGGAAGATATTTTAGATGATGATGCCATTCTGGCCTCCAACACATCCTCCATCTCCATTACGGAAATCGCCGCCAAGCTCAAACGTCCAGAACGTATGGTCGGTATGCATTTTTTCAATCCTGCACCGATTATGAAACTGGTTGAAATCATACATGGTCTGGTCACAGATAAAGAAGTCGCGGACATTGCTTTTGCCACAGCAGAGGCATGGGGCAAAAAAGTCGTTCACGCGAAATCTACACCCGGTTTTATCGTGAACCGGGTCGCCCGTCCCTTCTATTCCGAGGCCCTGCGTATTCTACAAGAGGGCGGTGCCGACATTCCAACCATTGATAGCTGTATCCGGGAAGCCGGTGGTTTCCGCATGGGCCCGTTCGAGCTTATGGACCTGATCGGCAATGACATCAATTTTTCCGTAACACAGTCCGTCTATAACGCTTATTTTCAGGAACCCCGTTATCGCCCGTCCCTGATTCAGCAAGAACAGGTTGCCGCAGGCCGCTATGGTCGGAAATCCGGACAGGGATATTACGATTACAGCGAAGGTGCCACAACACCAGAGCCCTCCACCGCGGCATCAGCGCCTGCCCCAACAGAAATCACCTTAATCGGTGAGAATAGCCTCCTTGATCCCTTGGCTAAATTGGCAGAAGAAGCAGGAATTAAAGTCATCAAAGGGGACACCGAAGAGCTATCCGGCTTTATGATTGATGATGTTCTGGTCCTATTATCCGACGGCACACCCGCATCTGAACTGACCAATGTGCTATCAAGTCCAACCATTGTATTTGATCTGGCTCTTGATTATAAAGCCGCGTCCCGTATTGCACTGGCTAAGGGAGATCAGGTGTCCGGTGATGACCTTGCCAAGGCCGTTGGTTTCTTTCAGGCGCTCGGCAAAAAAGTTTCCGTCATTGATGACTGCCCCGGCCTGATCGTTATGCGCATCATTGCCATGCTGGCCAATGAGGGCAGCGACGCAGTTTATCAGGGCGTTACCACTCCAGAGGGCGTGGATATTGCCATGATGAATGGCGTCAATTACCCCAAAGGCCCCATGCAATGGGCGCAGGATATCGGCCTTGAGCATATCTTTAGCACCTTGGATGCACTGTCCAGTTTTTATGGTGAAGACCGTTACCGCACGTCTCCATTACTACGCCGTGCTGTGATTGCGGGAAAGGACCTTGTATGACGGACGAAACTGCACAAAAAATTGCCGCCGTTTTCAATGAAAAACGCACGCTGGACAAACTGCTAAATATTGAATTTATATCCATTGGCGTCGGCACTGCCGCCATGAAGATGAAGCTTACCGAAGATATGGTCAATGTCTATGGCAGCGCCCACGGCGGCGCAGTATTTGCCCTTGCAGACGCTGTCTTTGCCTATGCCTGTAACAGCCAGAATGCCGTGACTGTGGCATCGGGTTGCTCCATTGAATATCTGGCCCCATCTTTCCCCGGAGACACCTTAACTGCAAAGGCAGAATTCCAAGGTGGCCGTGGCAAACAAGGCATATATGACATTATGATCACCAATCAGAACGACCAATTGATTGCCACTTTCCGTGGTAAATCGCATACTACAAAAGAAAAAGTATTAGGAGATACCCCATGAGTGACACAACGAGAGATGCATTTATCTGTGATGCTATCCGGACCCCTATCGGCCGCTACGGCGGAGGACTATCCTCTATTCGTCCCGATGATCTGGCCGCCATCCCTCTCAAAGCATTGATGGAACGTAATAGCCAAGTAGATTGGGATCAAGTGGACGACCTGATCATGGGCTGTGCCAATCAGGCTGGTGAAGACAACCGTAATGTGGCTCGTATGAGCGCCCTATTGTCCGGCCTGCCCATAACCGTATCAGGCACCACCGTAAACCGCTTATGTGGATCAGGCATGGACGCCACCGGCATGGCCGCCCGCGCCATCAAATCCGGCGAAGCAGAGTTGATGATTTCCGGTGGCGTAGAAAGCATGTCTCGCGCGCCTTTTGTTACGGCAAAGGCTGATTCCGCTTTTTCCCGCAAGGTCGATACCTATGACACCACCATTGGCTGGCGTTTTGTCAACCGGCTGATGAAAAAACAATATGGCGTCGACAGCATGCCGGAAACCGGTGAAAATGTGGCTGAGGAGTTTAATATTTCCCGCGCCGATCAAGACCTGTTTGCCTTCCGTTCTCAACAGAAAGCAGCTGCGGCACAGAAAGCCGGGATTTTTGATCAAGAAATCGTTCCGGTAACCATTCCGCAGCGTAAAGGTGATCCGAAGATTGTCTCCGTTGATGAACATCCGCGGGCCAGTACGACATTAGAAGCCTTGGGCAAACTCCGCACCCCTTTCCGGGATGGCGGCTCTGTCACTGCGGGTAATGCGTCCGGTGTGAATGACGGTGCCTGTGCCATATTACTGGCCTCTGGTGATGCTGCTGCAAAATATGGTCTGACACCGAAAGCTCGTGTTGTCGGCATGGCAACCGTTGGATTAGAGCCGCGCATCATGGGCTTTGGCCCAGCCCCAGCAACCCGGAAAGTTCTAGCACAAACCGGGCTGACTATTGACCAAATGGATGTTATTGAGCTGAATGAGGCCTTTGCCTCACAAGGACTGGCGGTTATGCGCGACCTTGGACTGCCCGATGATGCGGAACATGTGAACCCCAATGGCGGCGCCATCGCGCTTGGTCATCCTTTGGGAATGAGCGGCGCACGTCTGATTACCACAGCCATGTATGAACTGCACCGCCGCAATGGTCGTTATGCTCTTTGTACCATGTGTATTGGTGTTGGTCAGGGCATCGCCATAATCATTGAAAAAGTATAAGACCTAAATTCTAATATCGAGCCGCCGGGATATTGTCCTTGTTGATAATAATCTTCCCAATAGGGGCAAGAGCAAGCCCGGCGAGCTTCACATGCTGATAGGCAAAAGGAATACCAATGATGGTAACCGCCAGTGCAACTGCCCAGCATAAGTGACCCAGCACCAACCATATCCCCCCAAATAAGAACCAGATGATATTACCGATAACGCCCAGAGGTCCGGTACCGATATCTTCCTCCCCAGACAGAATTTCACGATTAACCGCTTCCCGGCCAAAGGGTAATAGGCTGAGGTGCGCCATATTCATGGCCGCAACAAACCACGGCAGCCCAATAATGGAAATTGCCATGATAAGACCAATCACAGCCCAAGAAACAGCCATAAAGAAGCCGCCAAAAATCAACCATAATATATTCAAGAGTAGAGACATATCTTCATCCAGATGTTAAGCAACCACCTCCACGACCCTTAATCTTTATATAGGGGGCCTGCTCAAAACGGCAAGTATTATTCTTGAGCCATTATTCTATTCCCATTCGCCGTATGGATTGATCCTCATCTTGGGAGGCCTGACCTATCATACTCTCTACCGTTTTTCCCAACACAGGATGCGTCCAGTCCGGGCATATATCCATCAAGGGTTTAAGAACGAACAGCCTATCATGCATTCTGGGATGTGGGATGACAATTTCGTCGGGTATCAGGTCTTTTGCCTTGATCGCCCATAATGTCAAAGAGGGTAATATCTGATCGTCATAAGCGATAATATCCAGATCAATGATCCGAGCTTCCCACCTGACATGTCTTTTTCGACCAAGGTCATGCTCTATTTCATGAAGCTTCTCCAACAAATCCGCTGGCGAAAGCGCCGTCTCCACTGCGGCGACCCCATTGACGAACCACGGCTGGTCAGACATGGGAACGGGGGCGGATTCATAAAAATATGACACCTGCTTCACCGTAATCCCACAGGTCGGCATTTCTTTGAGCGCAGCCTTCAGGACCTGACGTGGACTGCTCAGCTCCTGCCCCCCCCGGTTACTGTCCGGATTGCTCGCTAAATTGCTACCTAGACCAATTAAAATCATTTTATATTCCTTGAAATTGTTATCTGCCCATAAAGGTAAAGATATGCTATAATGTGGCTATATTTAACTTATTTTTTCAGGATATTGCATCATGTATTTCCACCCCAATGAGAAACTTGCTCTGTTTATTGATGGCTCCAACCTGTTTGCTACGGCAAAGGCCCTTAATTTTGACATTGATTATAAACGGTTGAGAAGTTTTTTCACCGAAAAAGGGATTTTGTTACGGGCAAATTATTATACCGCCCTGCTGGAAGATCAGGAATACTCCCCGTTGCGTCCGTTGGTCGACTGGCTGGATTATAATGGTTACACGCTGATAACCAAACCGACCAAGGAATTCACCGACAGCAAAGGAGAAAAGAAAATCAAAGGCAATATGGATATGGAACTTGCCATTGATATGATGGGCATGGCCGAGCATGTGGACCATATGGTGTTATTTTCCGGTGATGGCGATTTCAGGCGTCTCGTCGAAGCTGTTCAGCGCAAAGGCGTCCGTGTCACAGTGATCAGCAGCACAAAAACATCCCCGCCCATGATTGCCGATGAGCTAAGACGTCAGGCCGATACCTTCATCGAACTCTCCCATATGGGCAATGAGTTTGGCCGCCCCTCCAATGTCCATCCGAGCCATGATGGCCATCATTCCCATGACACCTTAGACGACTAGACACCATGACCCAGCCTCTTTTTAAAGCCGTTTTCATGCATGGAGACGCACCACAGGACTGCGCCCTTTGTCCTCGTCTGGTTGCTTTCCGAGAAGAAAATCAGGAAAAATACCCCGACTATTATAACGCCCCGGTCCCTTCATTCGGTGATC
>JAESRB010000169.1 GCA_016764855.1 Emcibacter sp. | reverse complement strand
TGAGGGATTGCGTTTAATTAATTGATTTATGTTCGAGAAAAATGCTGGAGCTATAGTGACAGTTTTAGGGCATTAATGTCTCTAAACGTAAAGCCAAAAACCTAAATCAGCAGGCTCCATATCCTAAGCTTTAAAGGTATGTTATTTTTAGTTAGAGGATACCTGATGTAGCAGTCATACATCATAACCCACGGAAAGCCGCTCGTAATCTAGATCCCGCCGTGCCATTGCGCAAGGACGGATATTTGTGACTAACACACCTGCAATCCCAATGAGTTCTATCACTACGGCCCACCCCAAAGGACATTCTTGATGGGAATATAGTGGTATTATTTATCATTTTACTTGTTGCCGTTACGCATGAATATTAGATCAAAACTGGTGGACTGAGCATACTGTGGGACACACCTCCCAACAACTCCAACGGGATTCGTGTAATGCCTGAAGAATTTGATTTTGTGGTCATCGGCGGCGGATCAGCCGGTTGTACTGTTGCGGCGCGCTTGAGTGAAATGTCGGATTGCACCGTGTTGCTAATAGAAGCTGGACCTGGTGACAAAAGTTTTTTCATCCGAATGCCACTCGCATATCGCATGCTCCGAAAGTCCAATCTCTATGACTGGGGCCTCTCGACAGAAGCTGAACTTTACGCGGACAATCGTTCCATCCCGGCAGCTCGCGGCAAAGTGCTTGGCGGCAGTTCTTCAGTCAATGGCATGATGTACTCGAGAGGACATCCACGCGATTATGACCGCTGGGTGCAACTAGGCGCAACTGGCTGGTCACATGATGAAGTCCTCCCATTTTTCAAGAAATCGGAAGCGAATTGGCGAGGAGAATCTCCATGGCACGGTGGCGATGGACCGATGTCCGTTACAAAGCTCGATGACCAGACACCGCTGACTCAGGCCTTGTGGGATACTGCAAGAGAGCTGGGCTATCCTGTTTCTGAAGATTTTGAAGGAGGTCTCCACGATGGATTTGGACTTCCAGACCTCACAACACGTAACGGGCGGCGAGAAAGCGCATCAAGTGCCTTTTTAGCCCCTGCCCGATCACGAAAAAACCTCACTGTGATAACGTCGGCTCACGTAACGCGTTTGGAAACTCACGCTGGCCGCGTCACCCAAGTACATTATGTAAAAAATGGCCGCCCACAGAGTGTTAATGTAGCCCAAGAAGTCGTTCTGTGTGGCGGCAGCTATGCGTCTCCTCACTTGCTCATGCTGTCCGGCATTGGACCAGTTGAACATCTCCAGGAACATGGCATCACACCTGTTATTGATCTTCCAGGCGTTGGTCAAAACTTGCAGGAGCACCCACTGGTTGGGACAACATTTCGGACAAAGAAAGAACTCGGTGTCAATCGCCACCTCCGGGCCGACCGGCTGACGGGTTCAGTCCTTTCATGGATGCTGACAGGCAAAGGATTCGCCGCCTCATTTCCGCTTTCGGCAATCATTTACCATCGGTCTTCTCCTGACCTTGAACGACCGGACCTTGAGAGCGTCGTCATGCCGACATCAATTGATGCCAGAGTATGGTTTCCGGGAATCTTAAGCCCAAAAGAAGAAATGTTGACAGTTCTCAACGTCGTCCTGCATCCTGACAGCAGAGGAGAAGTGACACTAAAGTCCTCAGATCCGTTGGCCTCACCGGCCATCCGCTTTAATATTCTTCAAGCTCAAACAGATGTCGACCGCATGAAGTTCAATATAAGATGGTATCGCGAACTGGTCAAAACGTCCCCGCTATCGGATTTCGTCGAGGACGAAGCGTTTCCGGGCTCAGGCATTCAGAGCGATCAAGACCTTGAAAAATTTATTCGCTCAACTGTGACGACGGCGCAGCATCCCGTCGGCACATGTCGGATGGGGCCAGCCGATGCCCAGTCAGTCGTCGATACCAAGCTTAAAGTATATGGTTTGGAAAATCTGCTGGTCGCTGACGCATCTGTGATGCCGGAATTAATCGGAGGCCATACCAACGCCCCCTCTATCATGATAGGCGAACGCGCCGCCCAATTCATTCAGGATAAATATGTGTCTCGCAGCCGAGCCTAAAGCGCCGCGACCACAGTCTTCGTTTCCAAGAAGGCATCAATGCCCTGTTCGCCACCTTCCCGTCCCCACCCGGATTGCTTAAAGCCTCCGAATGGCAATCCCGGACCAACAATCATGCCGGAATTAATCGTAACGGTTCCGGCCTCGATAGCTTTCGCAACCAAGAACGCATTGCTGACGTCTCTGGTCCAGATATTGGCGGACAGACCATATTCAGAATCATTTGCGAGAGTGACAGCTTCCTGAATTTCGTCAAACACGGTGACCGCCAACACGGGGCCGAAGACTTCATTTTGAAAGAGACTAGAGCTGGAGATCACATTGGTAACAACGGTCGGCTCCACGAAATAGCCTTGACGTTCCGGTACGCGGCCCCCTGTCACAACTTCGCATCCTTCCTCCCGCGCGGTATTGATATGTCTCATCACATTGTCGCGCTGAATCGCCGAAACCAACGGGCCAAGCGTCGTCTTCGGGTCCAAACCATTTCCAAGTACAAGTTTTTGCGCCTGCGCCACAACCCCTTCGACAACTTGATCAAGCAGGCTTCTATGAACCAACAGTCTTGAGGACGCGGCACACACTTGGCCAGCGTTTCTGAAAATTCCATGGGCGACTGCCGGGATAACGCGATCAAGGTCTGCGTCCGGCAAGACGATGGTTGGGGACTTTCCTCCCAACTCAAGAGTGAGGCGCTTCAGATTCCCCTGCGACGCCTGAATCAGCTTTTTGCCGACCGCTGTCGAGCCGGTAAACGACACCTTCGAAACATCGGTGCTATTGGCAATCCGTGCCCCAACGACGTCACCGTACCCCGTTACAATATTCACTACACCAGCAGGTACGCCGGCTTCCAACAGAATTTCGCCCAGGCATATTGTCGTCAGAGAAGATTGCTCCGCAGGTTTCAGTACTATAGTACAACCGGAAGCAAGGGCAGGCCCAAGCTTTGCAGCAGCATTGGCCAGAGGGAAATTCCACGGTACAATCAGGCCAACCACGCCGACAGGCTGCTTCATTGTCATCGCCACATAGTTTCCCGGGAGGTCAACAGTAGGGGCGGAACCTGAAATTTTACCACACCAGCCGGACCAGTAGCGAAAATATTTAGCAGCCATTGGCACATCGATGGCTTGAGACGCCGTTATGGGCTTGCCATTATCAATTGTCTCAAGTTCAGCCAACTCAACGGATTTCTGCTCAATCAGATCAGAAATTTTCCACATTATGCGTTCGCGAACACTCGGCATTAGGCCAGACCAGACTTTTTGATCGTGAGCCTCTTTAGCTATTTTTATGGCTCTATCCACATCGGCTTCATCGCCCGCAGGAATGCAGGCTACCTGCTGTTCCGTTGCAGGGTTAATGACTGGAATAGTGGCCCCCGAAGTTGCATCGCACCACTGGTCACCAATGAGCATTTGGAAAGGTTGTTCTAACCTTTTCTGCGTTTCATTTGAAATTTTGACAGTTCCCATATTCATCTGCTCAAACTCCGTTGTATGGACATTCTCAGATCACTGGTCGGCATCGCCGAAGCCCCCATAATTTCTTCGATGTTAAATTTGTTGTTCATCAACTCGACGCTCCTCTCCAAAGGTATGCAAACATGGGTAAAAGCAGTTAAAACCGCCTCGTCCGCCTATTAAAATAGACCTTACCAGAGGTCAGGTAAGTTGAGGCCAGATAAAACTGCGCCAACCATGCCTCAAATGCATGTCTGCCATACATGTCTGAGACGCCATTCCCATAGGCTACTGTGCTTCCCGGCTTTACATTTCAAAAATAAACCGCCGCGTTCTAGAGCTAAACTATATAGCTTAGCGTCATGTCTCTAGCCCGTGTCCAAAGCGTATGGAATGGCATTCATTGAATTCATATTAAACAACAAGAATGAATTAGCGACCGACATCCTACTGCCCCTAATATGAAACTCGCATCACTTGGCAAAAGTTTCAGGCGGAATTGCAAAGAGCGGTGTACAGAAATTACACACCAGCCACGCCACCAGTCAACGACGTGTAGAAACACTTTAAAATTAGAAAAGGATTAACATTGCCCCCAGAAACCTATGCGCGTGAAAGCCTTACCGGATCGCCAAAACATCGAATAACGTCCAGAAAGGAAGGCGCCGTAGCCGTAATCGAATTTTCACGCCCCCCTTTGAACTTTTTTAGCGTTGGCCTACTTCGCGAAATCGTCGACGCTTTTGAGGAAGCTGACCAACAAGACGATATTCGGGCCATCGTGCTGTCATCTGCCGGCAAGAATTTTTGTGCCGGTGCCGATCTGGCAGGCGAATCTAGCGATCCATTTGAATTATATGAGCAAGCCGAACGACTTTTTTCTATTCGAAAACCAAGCATTGTGGCAATTCAAGGTGCCGCCATAGGCGGAGGCCTGGGACTGGCGGTTGCAGCTGATTTTCGTGTGGTCACGCCCAAATCAAAATTATCTGCAAATTTCGTCAAACTGGGTATGCACCCTGGCTTTGCATTAACCCACACACTTCCGCGACTTTTAGGCCCTCAGACTGCAAGCCTGCTGCTTCTCACTGGACGCCGGGTAAGTGGCGAAGAAGCGCTCCGCATTGGACTGGCTGATGCCGTTGCCGATCCAGAGAATCTGTTGGCCAGTGCTATTTCACTTGCTGCTGAAATCGCAGAGAACGCCCCCCTCGCTGTTGAATCTACGCGCGCTGCTTTGAGAGTAGATTTGGTCGCCAAAATCCGGCCCCACACATCAGAAGAGGCTCGAATTCAAACGTCTCTCATGCAGACCGAAGATTTTTCTGAAGGTGTGCGTGCTGTCGCAGAGCGGCGCAAGGGAAACTGGAAACGCAAATAGCATCATCTCACGCGATCTGTATAGCCTCGGGAGAGGTCTTGAAAGAGTGAAAAGAATTCTGGTTCACTTCAGGAAGCTAAACACCAGAACTCTCCCCCCTCAATCTAATTTTTTTGAGAATTTCTAACCGGACCGTTATGCTCTGACGGTATGTCCGCAGCGGATCCAAATGCACCGTCACTGCAGAGTTGATCAATCGCCTCATCACTCAAACCAGTCTCGCGGAGCACCTCATAAGCATGTTGGTTCGGCTGCGGCGCGAGGCATTGTATCTCCGCAGGCGTGCGGGAAAATGCCGTCGCTACGGCCATCTGCCGGATTGTACCTTCGGTCGGATGTTCAATGCTTTCGAAGAAGCCAGTGGCCTTCAAATGTGGGTCCTCCATTAACGAAGCGAAACTGTGCATCGGCATAGCCGGTAGATCAAATTCGGAGAATAATTCGAGCCACTCGGACGTGGCCCTGGTTTTGAGGATATCGCTCAATTCAGCGTAGATATCATCAATGTGCTCGATACGCGTAGAGAACGTTGCGAAACGCGGATCGGCATCTGGCATTTCCGGTCGTCCGATAGCCTTGAAAAACCGGCGCCACTGGCCATCATTATACACCAATACGCAAATGTATCCGTCCTTGGTTTCGTATGGTCGCCGGTTCGGGGACAGGTGCCGCGCATTGCCCCCCTGATCAAGTGGTGGGTCGAAGACAAGTCCTCCCATATGATCGCCCATAACTAATGAAGTCATGGTCTCAAACATTGGAACCTCTACCTTCTGGCCCATGCCTGATCGCTCTCTCTCCACAACCGCTGCCAGCACTGCCGTTGCAGCCGCCAGTCCAACGGCTCGGTCAGCCATAGCCGACGGGATGTAGGCGGGTTCGCCCGATGCAACCATGTACGAATGAGCAATTCCTGTCGCGCCTTGGATCAAATCGTCATATGCTGGGCGTGCGGCATACGGTCCGGCCTGCGAATAACCAACCAGCGATGCGTAGATCAGGCGCGGATGTGACTGTGCAAGCTGCTCGTAATCCAGATTCAGGCGTGCCATAGCGTCAGGACGGATATTTGTCACCAACACATCTGCAGTCCTAATGAGTTCCATCAATGCCGCAT
>JAESRB010000168.1 GCA_016764855.1 Emcibacter sp. | reverse complement strand
TTAGATGGCGCAAATAAACCGCATCATTGCTCTCAACACCAAAATGCAATCCCTCTTGGGGTTCACTAACCGATATGGATGCAGGTACGCCAGCAAACAGGCATAACAGCACCTCCGGTCCCACATGATCCATCCGCAGCAGACTAATTTTATTCCCTGACGCATCCTTGGCATCTATCTCAATACCCGGCCAACCTGACACAACGGCCGAACGAATAAGCACGCCACCAAGAGTGATATCCCCTGCATCTTTGAGGGAAGGCGTTTTGATTCCTAACAATCGGTCGCGCACTGCGTGGATCAGCTCATAAAGACCGGAGCTGATCACCGTGTTCATCGCGGTCTGGAACCCCACATCAATGCCCGTATGCAGCCCGACACTCATGGCACCTTCAACCAGCACATCCAGCCAATTCCGATCCACATAAAAGAAGCGTACGGATTCAGCTGGTAACATGCGTTCATCCGGCACCAGATAGTCGAACGGAACCCCGTGCAGTAAATAAAGGTCAGCGAGGAAGGTGAGGATCGGGTCGAGTTCCTCATAGTCGATGGTCTGCAAAAACGATGCAATTTTGGGATCAGCAAGGGCGCTGGCTAATTTTTGAGCATCATTGGCCGCCGACTGATTGGCGGGTCGGATGTCACCCACGCCAGCGGGTGCGCTAGCATTGGCACCTTGCACCGCTGGCAGAATTGACGAGACAAATTTGCCTGTCAAATAGTTGATAAATGATTCCGTCAACATTGCGTGTTGCAATGCAGCTTCCGCCTCCAATTCACCTGACGCAGTATCAAACAGGCTCGCTATCGCACTGCTCGACATGCGCTGTTGCAACCGATCCAATAGCTGACGCCCTTTCGAGCGCCATGAATGAAGATTGGAGGTGAGCACACTTGAATGAATCGCAGCGAGGCGTCCAATTTCAAACGCGGAGGCGTAGGAAAGATCGAACAAGCCCTTATCCTTGTCATAGACAACAGCTTGCCCAGAAACGGAATATTGCGTGCGATTTGCTGGGAATCGCTCCGGCAATTTTAGAACAAAAGGACCACGATACCAAGCGAACGTGTCTTCGCCCTGTCGGGTTGCGTAGGTTCTGGCCGTATAGCCGGACTCGAGCGCATCTAAGGCATAGGTCTGGGTCAGCGTTGATGCAGCAGGCGATGTCGGAACCGGAACACGTAACAGTAATTCGTCGCGATCCCCATCGCTATCGGGGACCAACCCCTCCATCAGCGCAGAAAAACTTTGGCCTGAGACCGGTAGACAGGTAAATGTCCAACTTGCAAGTGAGACAAGTCGTACCCGCTCTGTGCCAGTTGGAAAATCAGTTGCCTTTTTGCCCGGTGTTGCCGGGATGTATTTTGTCAGGCCTTCCAGCGAAACCAGATGGGCGATGTTCTTGCCAGTAGATTTAACGCCGTTCTTGGTAGCCGTGGCACGTGCGCCAACTGGCGCATCGGGAAAGCGCCCGGCCACAATGACCGAGAACCATTGGGTGGCATCCTCAACTCTTGTGCCTGACCCACCAACGGTCACGCTGGTAGATTTTTTCTCAATATTGACCTTGCGACCATGCGCCAGATAAGCCAGTTCAGACTCGCTGGGCACTATTTTATTGAACGTATCGGGCGCAATATCAATGACAGAACATAGGGTGGTTGCGGGTTTTTCATAAGGATCGAAAGTGACATCGGGGTAGACCACACTCGGCTTTGTTGGGGGATTTGTCAGCTGCTCCAAGCGGATTGACGAGGACCGGGTCGGGTTGGGTTTAACGCCAGGATTAACCCCTGTTCCAATCACCGGCTCCAGAATTTCGTCCTCGGAAAATACCAGCAATGCAAGCCACGGAATTGCTGCATCAGAAAATACGTTTCGCTCCCAGGGAAGCGCGCGTTTGGTGAGCGTCATATGGGGCAAAACCGTCTCGAAGCGACCTTGATGGCCCGGAGGTGGGAACTCCCGGTGAATATCAACCGGGTCCAGAGAAAACCTGGGGCCCGCAATGGTGAAACTTTGTTTTTCGGTGAAGGATTGATCCACATCGAAGCCATTGGCCCCACCCGCGCCCTTGAGCTTTTGCGTGACCGTGATCTTGTAATCACCTTCATGCAATACCGGGATATAATTGTCGAAGAACTGTATCTCGCCGCTCAATGATGGCTGTTTGGTTGGAATGCTCATGCGACGCTCCCTGTCATTGGCGAGGCAATGAAAGCCGCCATTGGATTGGCTGCAAGGTAAGTCAGATTTCCATTGGCACCTGCATTGAGGCCAAGTTCAGCGAGCGCATCAAAAACGTCAGTACGAATTGTTGCGGTCTGATCGAGGGTTGAGTTGATTGATTCCAGTGTTGTGGAAGATGGCACCGCTCCCCCGCTGGTGGGTGGACGGTAGTCTGTTTGGAGCGGAAGCCAATGGGCATTGGGGTCAAGCACGACAAAGGTGAAGGCCTCGTCGGCATTGATCAATGGCGGACCAACAATGGAATCATGCGGTTTTGGGTGCAGCCCCTGAACCCCGGTAATGCAATTGGCAATAACTTTGGCTGATGGCTCAAGATCACTAAGCTTGATCGGGGCGCCCCACATCGCCTCGGGCTGGGATTCCAGATCCAGATCATGATCAAATGCCGTAATATCGTCAGGTCCCTCAACGGTAATTGTGTGTGTGCCGTCGGAAACATCTGCGATTCCCATGGGCCGAACGCTGAGGTCAGTGGTTGCAGCCGTACCGGCATTATTCGTTGTTACCGAACGGGTTCCAAGAACTGCCGCCGTCGCAGGTACTGTGGTTTTGGTGAACCAGGTGAATTCATCCGGACGGACAAACCAGACCTGCTCCCCGTTCTCGCTCAAATGCTGTTGGAGGCCATCTGCAATGCTGATTGAGACCACTTTGGGGGACATAGCTGCACCAGCAGTCAAGGCTCGCGGGCTGTTTGTTGAAGTACTGCCAGCATTTGGCAATGTGGCGGCAAAATCGGTCCAGTCGACCGCTGGCAACCGGGTCGGCTTGAGATCGCCAAACCCAATGGTGAACGAAATGACGAACCAGCTTACATGCACTTTGCCACCGGTAGGTGGACCCCACATTTCAAGATCAGCACTCAAGCTGGCTCCCAATGTAACCTTGGCTCCGAATACCTTGAAGGTGTAGGAAGCACCCAGCGACACGCCTATTATGGCGTCGAAATAGAACGGCTTCCAATAGATGATGAAGTCGGCATGGGCCGTAAACCAGACCTTGAGGCCTCCCGACACATAGTTGAGTGCAAGATCCCCTCCCCCCATGACGCAGGATGGCGTAAGTGCAAAATACACACCGCCGGAAATGCTTAAACTGTCTGTCACCGGCCAGTCAAAGCCGAGCCGGAGTTCGGTTGGATAATAGTCCGGCGGTACGAAGGCCGGGTGATACCCGCCTAATGTGATAACGAACTCGCCCGCATGTTTGTTGGACCCAAACCAAGCGTAAAAGGCGAAACCTCCGGTCAGCTTGCATTTAGGATCGATAATAAAAGATTCCGAGCCCACAACCAATGAAGCCCTGAACGCACCCTCTTCTGGTGCCATCACCACCAATAAATCGAGTTCAGCATAGGCAAAGGCGGGGCCGATTTGCGGCAACCGAATACTCGACATACCCAACAGATCGAGTTCGAACCGGGTACCAAACTGAGCAGCTACCAGCGCCATCGAGTTTACCAGTTCATAGGTGGTAAATTTAATACCTGCAGCGAGGAATATTTCCCCTCGTGTTGGCGGAACCCAATCCTTCAGTGTACTCAGGGCTTCGCTGGGTGTTGCATCTTTTCCGCCGATTTTTGCCGGATCGGTCAGCGCGGCAACAAACGGCATGCTGGTAACTTCGTCCTGCTTTGGCATGACCAGACTGCGATTATAACCAAAGCCACCTGCAAGTCCGGTAACGAAGAAAAAACCGGGCCCACCAAGAGGGAAATCGGCAAAGGCGAAGACGAACATCGACGTGCTGCCATCATTGGGCAATGTGGTGTAGGAACCCAGTGCGCCGAGGCCGAAATTTCCAGCCTTGACCCGTGCCTGACCGCTATAGGCAACCGGAGATGCGGTTTCGTCTTTGAGGAAGCCGCCACTGATTTCGACAGCGCCGCTATTATAATCAACATTGAGGCCGTCCAGACCAAGTCTATAACTGCTGAGATTGGCCGGTTCGGTGACCTTCATGCCGACCGACAGGCCCATCAACTCAACATCGAGCATTCCGAGCGAAACACCGCCATCGAAAAGAAACGAGAGCAAACGCTCTTTATCAACCCATTCGACACCGATTTTTTTGCAGTTAAGTGGCCCGAATGACCGACTGATTGGAAACCAGATCCGATCCGTTTCGCCATTATCCGGTCCATAAAGCTGAACGCTCATCTCACTGGTCATGCCGGATGCAGACACCGAAAAACTCGGGTTGACGGCGGCTTCGTTGCCGGATGCGGCGTCACCCCCCTTGCCATCGCCCGAGGCCAACAAATTGGAGGCGACGGCATTATCACCGGTGGTGCCATCGAAATCACCTGCTAAAGGCAAGGAAAGCGTATCGAGCCGGATACCCCCACCCCACGAGATATTAGTTACCCCACCAGACCCAAGATCGAGAGCCAGATACAGACGCGGTTCAAATCCGCCGACTTTAGCGCCCCTCACATCAATCAGTGGCGTTTCATTACCGCCAACATAGTCAAAACCAACGCTGACGAGTTCAATGCGGGCAGCCAGACTAAGCGTCCCGGCATTATCCTCCAGCAGGTAAACATAGGCACCGGGTTCCAAATCATCGCTAATGGAGTCATCAACCCGTTTGAGCCATGAATTTGCGGCTTTGTCTTCGCCGGTAAACCACTTGCCGATTTGCAACATTGCCTGTGGTTTGTTGTCAGCACCTGCAGCTTTTGCTGTACCTATTTGGGCATTTGATTTTTCTCCAGTGCCAGTTCCCACCGACTTACCCACATCAGGCAAAGTTGTTCGGATACCGTAGCGGTTGATGGGGCCCGCACTCTCCTTGACCACCCAGAAGCCTCCGTCTTTACCAATCGGGATCAGTGGATCGCTCTGGGTCACCAGAATTTCAAGCGCCTCTTTCAGCAGGTTCTTTGCAACATCGACCGACTTTTGATTGCTGAACACTGACAGATCGGCGACGGTGAAGGAGGTTGATTGATTAAGCAATTTGATCGCAACCAAGACCGAACCGATGGTCTGGGTGGTTGACGACCCGATCTTGGCATCTAGGAATGACTGAACACCCGACACGCCAAGAACTGCATTAATCCAGTCAACCGCAGAGCCGTTCAGCAGCTCGGACAGGCTGGTGATGGCATCAACGGTGGAGCCGTTTTTGGCAACAAAATTGATTTGAAAATGCGGTGCATTTCCATCAAGTACAAAGTTGCCTGTGACCCGCAATGTATTATAGGTCTTGCTACCGGCTGAAAAACTCGCATCAGTGGCGACCTCGCCAACGACCTGGGCGGGATTAGAAGCCTTCCCCAGAACAAAGGCCCAGATGCCGCCATCGAATGTCAGCAATGGCAGGACAATAAAGAGCGCTGCATCAATCTTTGGATTGGTCCCACTCTCAGTTGAATGAAACAGCCCGAGAGAGATTGTGGTCGCATTCCCGCTTGCGGTGGTAGATGGCTTCGTCTCCACAACCAGGTTCAGCCCGGTCGGCTTGCCTTCGATGGAAACCGGATGCCAGGATGCCTTGTTTGGCGGGTTGGAAACTGCTTCGCCAACAAAGTCGATGATCAGCTTCACAAGCTCGTCTCCGCGTCCTCCAACACCGCCAAGATTGGCCTGGTCGAATGGATCGGCAAACCAGTTTTCGTTCAATAAAAGCGAGCTGCCCGAACCAGTGAGCAGATTGATCAACAATCCGGCATCACGGACCCGCACATCAAGTGAATCGCTTTCAATATGTATAGACATGGCTCAGACCACGCTATGCGTGCAGGGCCCACCGGGGACCAAATGGACATATGATTTGGCGGCATTATCGGTGAACGCCCCAAAATCTGGGGGCAAAATTTCATGATCACCCCCCGCATTCTCATCACAAACCACTAGAGCAAACCCGGTGCCCTTGGCATCACCGTCGTCAAACCGGTTATAATCGCGGCAACTATTGGAATTTATTGAGGAAATTTTAAAACAGAAACGTGTTTTTGCAAGATCACCAAATCCGGATTTCAAATTTCTGGATGCCGTCCGATCAAGTCGAGAAACACCGCCGACAGACAGCGATTTTCGTTCATCACCAACCCATTTCGCCGGTGTATTTTTAGCAATTTTTCGGCAAAAAAACAGATTTTCTAAAAGACACTTTGCGGATTTTAACAATGTATTTTCCCCCTCAAAAAATACCAACCATCACGAGAAACAGGCAGCACCCTGTCTCTGGATTACTTGTATATAGCGCTAATTTAGCACTGTAATTGGAGCCTAAATTTCAAGCACAGCTCCGCACCCTATCCAAAGTAATAAACTTAGCATATCGCCATAATTTTTATATTAATACTAACACATAAAACCATAGATAATTTTTTATCCAAATTTCATCAGTATTATGCATAAGACTAGAAATTTGTAAAGTAAATACCCCAAAAATATCCATTTTTTGGCAAAAAAGTCGGATGCAAGTATTCAGAAAATTACACCGATTAATCAAGCTCACCTCACCCCCCAATACAGGCTTCCAAGTACATATATTTAGTTCAATAATGACACCTTTTCGCGAGCGGTAATTTCAAATAACCCACGCCTCACAGCGCTACATTATTCCAATTTTTCAACAGCAAGGGAAAAGCCGATCAGCGAGACCGGAATGGTGATTTTCTTCCCGCCCATCGCCGAAAAAGTCAACTTCATTTTTGCGCCCTTTTGCATAGCGGAAAGCAAGGTATCGGAAACAGAATTGCTGGAGAATATACCCAATTTGTTGCTGGTAGTGTAGGCAAGAGAAATCACCGGATCTTCATCGACCTGCAATTGAATTCCTGATTTTAAATCAAGGCCATGGGGTAATTGTAAAACCATTCGATGTGGTGTCGCACCAATCGCTATCCGTGTGAATAACTGACCAGTTTTTCCAACCTTGACAGCGTAAGATAACTCGCACTCCATTTTTCTGGCAATTGCATCGGGCTGGCACTCGACGTTCCAATTGGAGGCGATAAGTCGGGCATTGTTGGCGGGGGCGGAATCTGACGTTGTTGAGGGTGCGACTGGTTTGGTTTGGGCTAGAATTTCGGTACCGCTGAGAACCGATATCGTCAGCACAGATACAATGGAAACCAGTTTTAGAGAACGAAAATATGACATGGTTGCCTGATCCTTTTAAACAGGGAAATGGATTGAAACTACGAACCGGTATAATCGAATTATAGGACAATCTGGTTCATTATTTATTACAGTATTTTTTACTTGGATGAACCGTGTATTTTGCCTTATAGTGAACCTCATAAAACATGTTTTATGTGCAATTTTTTTAAGAAAGCTGGGTAACAATATGACTGATCTTAGTACATTGTCTCATGATGATTATCATCCACTTGTTGGCGAGGTTTTTAAACTTGATGCTGCAGGCGATACACTGGAACTTGTTTTGGACAATTCCAAAACTTTAGGTGAGGGGCAACGCGAAGGTGGTCCGTTTTCACTTTTGTTCAAAGGTCCAAAAGAACCAATGCTGGCACAGGGTACTTTTCCTATTTCTCACGATAAACTGGGTTCGCATGAACTGTTTATCGTTCCGGTCGGTGAAGACAATGATGCGGTCCATTATGAAGCGGTATTTGGCTGATTGCCCTTTTGCCACTTCAATAAATCATAGACCCCCTTATCTTCAATGGTTTTAAAACCCAGGCGATGGTAGAGCTCCATTGCCTGGTTATTTTTTTCGACATGAATTCCTATTGCTTTGTCGACTTCGGCCGCTTCATCCATTAAATCCAGCAAAACGGCTTTGCCCAATCCCTGACCGCGCTTTTTGGTTATGATGGCAATATCGATGATGCGGTGCTCGCTTTTCCAGCGCTCCAGATAAAGACGCCCAATAAGTTTGTCGGCCAGTTCAATTACCAGCCACAGCGCATCGGGGTAGTGTTTTTGGTAATGAGTGTGTTGAGCATGAAATTGCATCTTAATGAATTCTTGCTTTTCAGCATCACTCCAAGGCGCCAATGCCAACTCATCTTCCCGCGTTGAAGCGTATAAATCTTCTAAAAAAGGCAGATCATTATCGCTCATAACGCGGAAGGAAAGGCCCATTTCTCTTGATCGTCGGGCAATACTATTTAAATCGGCACCACTCAAATTCATCACCGTTCAAAATCATCTACACTTAAAATTGAAAATTCTGCGAGGTTTCAAAACTTCCCTGCGTTATGCTGATCAGAGTACTTTCGCTATTCTTTGAGCGCCAGTATGCACTGAACATTTATTTCCGCACACTTCCATCTAAAAACCAGCCCCACCTTTCGGGAAGCGTTCTTTATTCTTCCGCACTTCTTATCCGAAAATCGGTTCCCACTTTTCGGGAAGTGCTCTAGATATTCAACAATCTCAACCTCGGGCCGGGTATATTCCAGTCAGGGAAATGGAATAATTTAATGCCAGAAAAGGTTGCATATTGTTGTGAGGCTCTCCCCCTCCAGTGGAAGCAATTGCTCCAGATGCCATTACAACAGAATCCGACAAGGTTTCACTTTGATACAAATTGCCTTTTTCCGGATTGCATAAAGCGGTGTCATCACGCGGCGCTTGTATTTGATTGGCCAGGGTTTTTACTCCCCTAAATGCATGATCATGCGCCGGTAAATTAGCTGTGCCCAAGAGAACAGTTTCTGTCCCGCCCCTTTGCCCCAATTTACGCGCCGTCAGTCCAGGGCCGCGACCCGGATGCATAGCTGCCCTACCTTGCAAGTCGGGTAGCCCAAAGGTTGATCTACCATCTCCACCATAAGTTGTTCCTAATAGAGAAAATAAGGCAGTATTTTGGGCAACGTCTAGTAATTGGCCATCACAAAAGGCCCAGCCTCGCGGTGAAAAATTTTCTGCAGCAATACGAATTTCTGCAATAAATGGATCAGACATAGTGACCTCCTAATGACGCTGCGGAAAAATTCCAAAAAGAGCGATGATATAACTAACACATAAAAATGGCATGAGATTGTTGTGAGACTCTCCCCCACCGACGGACGAAATCGTTTTGTCTGCCAGTTCTTCAAAATTTGGAACGATGCCATCCAAATCCAAATAGGCTTTTGTATCCGGAGAATCCGCAGTAAAAAGACCTTCGGGATTGCCAACGGCTCCATCAGCCAATGAAGCTTCGAATCTATGGTTATGAGCGGGCAGTTCATTCAATGATAATACCACTCGTTCATGGCCGCCCCTTTCTCCCAACCTGATATTTGGCATACCCGGTGCCTGGCCCGCATGTACAGGAATGCGACCACGCAGATCAGGCAACCCAAAAGTTGTACGCCCATCACCACCATATATGGTGCCGAGCAAGGAAAATAGCGCATCGTTTTGCGACATCGCCAAAAGCTGACCATCAGTAAACGCCCACCCACGTGGAGCATAATTACCCGCAAACATTCTTATTTCACCAGCAAAGGGGTCTGACATATTTCTATCCTTTAATTACGCGAAGGGAACATACCGACGATAGCAATACAATAATTCACCCCCAGATAGGGTTGCATATTATTATGCGCCACACTACCTCCAGTAGAGGCTATCGTTTGACTAGCGATGGCTATAGTTCCCTGCTCTTTTGCATAAAATTTACTTTTATTAGCGAGCAAATGACCTCCAGGAAATGCTTCATTAGCCGGAGCACTGGAAGCACGGACCCCATGCCGATGGGATGGCATTTCAGCCACACTAAGCGGCTGCCTAGAATTGCCTTCACTTTCCCCCCTATAGTATTTGATCTCATCTGATCGCCCGACACCTATCGGCGTACGCCCACGCATGTCTGGCAACGCAAAGGTAATTTTCCCGTCACCTCCGAAAGCGACCCCCAACAGACTATATAACGCTTGATTTTGGTTAATCGGCAATATTTGGCCATCACAAAGCGCCCATTGGAGCGGAGCAAAATTGAATGCCATAATCCTTATTTCGGCTAGGTACGGTTCCGACATTTAGTATTTTCCTACAATATTTTCAATATATAATACTGTGAATACAGTACTTTATCTAAAAAATATTTTCAAGTTAATATATAAAAAAATTATACAAATACAAATTTATTAAATTCTAAAAACCCCTCAGAAAAAACCATTTTATTGTTAAGGAAGAGTTGGCGACGCCGCTGTTCCAACAACACCTCCTATAGCCCCACCTACGAATACAGTCGGAGTGCCGGCATTGACTCCCTGGAGATACGCTTTAATTGCCGTATTAGTGACAGTATCGGTAGTTATGCCTAAATTATTGGTTATCTCAATCGTTGCGCCTGCGGCCGTTGAAAAGCCCAAATCTCCAAATGGTTGATCCGGGGTGTTATCAAGTGTGTTCCCGGTAATATTCAAAAGAATCGAACTTGTATCAGCACCACCACCAGCTGCAATCTCAAGGGCTACCTCGCCACCGGTCGGAGTTGGGTTACGCGGGCCGATGGTATTGTTGGTAACGTTCATTTCAAGTCGCGTGTTGCCATCACCGGCATTCAGGAGAATGCCGTTATTATCGGTCCAGCCCTGAACATTATTATTATCAATCGTCACATGAGCATCGCCATCGCCCTTGGTGGAAAGCTGAATACCAATTTGACCGCCAGAGCTGGCGTCGCCGAGAGTGCCAATAATATTATCGGAAATGGTACCTGAAAGTTTCAGACCAGCGGTAGTTTTGTTTGAAGTTTCAATCAGTATCCCGCCACCATCCGCGTTCTGAATATTATTATTCTGAACGAGGAATGTCACGGTGCCGGTATAATTAGTCGCAGAACCCTCAGTCTCAATCCTAATCCCGGTGCCGCTCATGGTATTGGAAGATGTCATTGTATTGCCATCGGCCGCATTTGCCCCGCCAATCGTCACATTGGCCGATGCGGAGCCACCGATCAGATCAATATTGACGTGGTGGTCATCGGAATTATTGAAAGTATTGCCAGCGACTATGATAGTCGCATTCGAATTCTCATCTCCCACATAAATGAACCCGTCGGCGGTTTCACCACTGACGGCATTATCGTTGAAGAAATTCTGGCTGACATTGATGGTTCCAAGCGTCACTCCTGCCGCGCCATTACCATTTTCAATACGAACATGATCTTCAAATGAACGGTTAAACAGGTTGTTTGTCAGGGTGATATTGGCCCCTGCATCTGCATTGGTGACGCGAATGGCTGCGAAGTTATTTGTGCCACCTGTATCATCACCTGAGGCATTGATGAAATCAGTATTAAGGACCGTCAAACCGCTGACACTGGTTGCCTGAATGCCGCTGCGGCCGATATTTGCCTGGGTACCTGCGGTACCAATTCTCATTTGAGCAATGGATACCGGTCCTGTATTGATCAGGGATATGGCATCATTACTAGCTCCAATAATGGTTCCGCCAGACCCATTATTGCTGCCATTCAACGTGCCACCCGTGGTTCCATCGCCAGTAACCGAAAACGATCCCGCACCGGTATTATTGAGGCTAATGCCAGTGCTCGCTCCATTGGTACTGACGCTTTTGAAGGTCACTCCGCTGCCGCCGATTGTTGTGTTGACGATATTGACTGCAATGCCGGTTCCAGAGGTAACGGTATTGTTCGTACCAGTGATATTCAGCGTACCGCCGCCAGATACGTTAAATCCGACCGCCGTGGTTGTGGTGAGAACAAGGCCACCCGTGAAGGTGACGGTGCCACCAGTATTGTTGGTCAAATTAACCGCACTTGTCGTCGTCGTATTCGCGGTAACCAATCCAGCAATAGTAACCGTGCCGCCGGTTTTGCTAGAAACAGCAACCGCATTAACCGTATTCGATTGGTTGATCGTGCCGTTATAGGTGACGTTGCCGCCGGTGCTGGTGTTGACATTAAAGGCGACGCCCGTCGGGTTGGTGATGCTCGAATTACTGCCAAATGTGAATGTGCCATTCGAGCCGCCAATAATATCGATACCGGCATTGCCACCATTGAGGGTTGTGGTGCCGTTGAAATTATAGGTGCCGTCGGCATTGTTGAATTGCAGGCCATCGCCATTGGTGGCGTTGATTGTGCCGGTCTGGAAGGTGAGAGTGCCGGTGTGGCCATTTTGAACCTTAACCGCACTATTATTATTGGCCTGAGTGATATTGCCGGAATAGGTTACAGAAACTGTACCAGCATCGACAAAGAATGCTTCACTGGTTTGATTGGTGATTGAACCACCATTGATGGTCAGGGAGCCATCAACGCTTTCAAGATTAATACCCTTGGTGCCGCCATTAGCATTCACACTGGCGAACACCAGATTAACGGTGAGCGGATCAAGATCCAGTGCCGTGCCGTTGGTTGTATCGACCGTAGCGTTGGCAGTCCCGCCTGAATCAACATTCAAGGTAAAGCTGTTGGTTTTGGAATTTTGCACCAGCAGGCCGGTGCCATTATTATTGGCGATATC
>JAESRB010000167.1 GCA_016764855.1 Emcibacter sp. | reverse complement strand
CAGGTCTTTAGCAGCTGCCATTATCTGGCCCCGACCGAGTTTTTGTTCTCCCACCGAGCCAACGTGAGAAGGAAGAGAGTTGAGTAGTGACGAGAAAAAGCTCGGTTCTCTCAGGGAAAATTATTTTTTTATCATCGCCCATATAAGGATTAGTGAGCATGATCTTATCCGCATAGCGTATATTCTGAACCATAAATTTTTCATTTCTCTTCACCTTGATATTCATTTGACCTTCATAAGGGAATGCTAAAAAGGGCGTAGAGGCTGATAAATTATTAGGTAAATCAGGCAGAGGGACAACAGAGCATGCCGTTAAGGTAGAAAATAATGCTAATATAAAAAAACCTAAAAATATACATAAATGCCCCCTGTTCTTTTAATAAGATATACTTCTATTAATTTACACAATCGATATAAGAGGTCAATAAAAAACCCTGCGTAACATAATATTACGCAGGGTTCTTAAAATGATATGTTTTGATGGTTAGGCAACCAGATCAAGGACGCCTAATATTTCCACCAAACGGTCCCGAACTTTATTGGCTTCTGCTAGATGAATTTCATCTTTGGCATCGGCAATATCTTCTTCGGCATCTTTCAATTGGGATTCCAAAGCGGCCCGGTCGATTTGTGCCAGAGGCAGGGCTTCTTCGGCGAGGACCGTCAGGCCCTCGGGATTTACTTCTGCAAAGCCACCGCGTACTAGAAGTTTTTCCGGCGTATCGCCATTATGAACTTCCAATATACCTGTTCGCAGAGTTGATACTACAGGCGCATGATTGATCAATACGCCAAAATCACCCTCGATACCGGGAACAACAACCATATCCACATCCGTAGACATGAGAAGTTTTTCCGGTGAAACAAGTTCAAAATGTAACTTTTCGGCCATGACAGCTTTCCTTTAGATTAGGCGGCGTCAGCAGCCATTTTCTGTGCTTTGGCAACGGCCTCGTCAATACCACCAACCATAAGGAAGGCAGCTTCTGGTAGATCGTCATGCTTGCCGTCAAGAATTTCTCTGAAGCTCTTGATGGTGTCTTCCAAGGTGACAAATTTACCAGGTATATTGGTGAATACTTCAGCAACATGGAAAGGCTGTGACATGAAACGTTCAATCTTACGGGCACGGCCCACGGTGATTTTATCGTCTTCTGAAAGCTCATCCATACCCAGGATAGCAATGATATCCTGCAAAGATTTATATTTCTGAAGAATTTCCTGTACCTGACGGGCCACATTATAATGTTCTTCACCAACAACGTCGGCGGTCAGAATACGTGATGTGGAATCAAGCGGGTCAACCGCAGGATAAATACCTTTTTCAGAAATAGAACGGTTCAACACGGTCGTGGCATCCAAATGGGCAAAGGAAGCCGCAGGTGCCGGATCGGTCAAGTCATCGGCAGGCACATAAATCGCCTGCACAGATGTAATGGAGCCTTTGTGCGTGGATGTAATACGTTCCTGCAGCAATCCCATGTCGGTCGCCAGAGTAGGCTGATAACCCACAGCAGAAGGGATACGACCTAACAGCGCGGACACTTCGGCACCGGCTTGTGTGAAGCGGAAGATATTATCCACGAAGAACAACACGTCTTGGTTTTCAACATCACGGAAATATTCCGCAACGGTCAGACCAGACAGGGCCACACGAGCACGGGCTCCGGGAGGCTCATTCATCTGACCATAAATCAAGGCCACTTTTGAATTATCACCTTCAAGGTCGATAACTTTAGATTCGATCATTTCGTGATAGAGGTCATTTCCTTCACGCGTCCGTTCACCAACACCGGCGAAAACAGAGTAACCGTCACTACCGATGGCGATGTTGTTGATCAATTCCATGATCAAAACAGTCTTACCCACGCCGGCACCACCGAACAGACCAATTTTACCACCCTTGGAATAGGGAGCAAGAAGGTCAACAACTTTAATTCCGGTAACCAGAATTTCTGATTCTGTGGATTGGTCAGCAAAAGCCGGCGCATCCGCATGAATAGGTGCGCGCAGGTCCGTTTTGATGGGACCACGTTCATCAATTGGCTCGCCGATCACATTCATGATCCGGCCCAATGTTGCCGGTCCAACCGGAACAGAGATTTGTGCGCCAGTATCGCTAACTTTGTTGCCGCGTACCAGGCCGTCTGTTGAGTCCATGGCGATTGTCCGAACCGCATTTTCACCCAGATGCTGAGCAACTTCGAGAACAAGGCGATTGCCGTTGTTGTCCGTTTCAAGTGCAGACAGAATAGCTGGCAATTCGCCGTCGAACGTAACGTCGACAACGGCACCAATTATCTGGCTAACACGACCAATACTTTTTGCTGTCATTTTATTCCAACTTTCGTTTTCAATTCTACTTTTAAATTTGGGGACCCGTATAATTGTGGGTCCTCAATCTAAATTCATCTTTATCAGAGCGCTTCTGCACCTGAAATAATTTCAATCAACTCATTCGTAATAACGGCCTGACGGGTCCGGTTATAGGTTGTCCGTAGGTTGTCAATCATATCGCCGGCATTCCGGGTCGCGCTGTCCATAGCAGTCATACGGGAACCCTGTTCGCTGGCGGCATTTTCTAGCAATGCCCGAAACAGTTGCACACCAACGTTACGGGGCAGAAGTTCTTCCAGAATTTCTGTTTCGTCAGGCTCATAATCATAAGCAGCGCCGCCGAGATCAACGACATTTTCCGCATCATAAGAAGCCGGAATAAGTTGTTGAGCCGTGACGATCTGTGTCAGAGCAGACTGGAATTTGGCGTAAAACAAAGTACATACGTCAAATTCACCGGCGTCGAAAGAAGCCAAAATATAATCTGTAATGGGTGTCGCATCACCATATGCCAGCCGTTTCACATGTGTCATATCAAAATGTTTAATGATACGGCTGCTATAGTCACGCTTTAGAGATGCCGCGCCTTTTTTGCCAATGGTAACGATTTTAACATCTTTACCTTCTGCAATCAGGCTTGCAATTCTTGCTCTGGCACCCTTGATGATATTGGTATTGAAACCACCGCAAAGGCCACGTTCGGATGTCGCAACGACCACAAGTTGAACTTGAGTCTCTCCGGTTCCGCTGAGCAGTTTCGGACCACCGATCTGTCCCACCATGCTGGAGGCCAAGGAAGCAAGAACATTTTCCATACGTTCCGCATAAGGCCTTGCGGCCTCTGCTGCTTCCTGTGCCCGGCGCAGTTTTGAGGCTGCGACCATCTTCATGGCTTTAGTGATCTTCTGCGTGGATTGCACGCTTGTGATCCGGTTTCTGAGGTCTTTAAGGTTAGCCATACTGACTTGATCCTAAAATTACTTAGACAAAATTCTTCACAAGATTTCCGAGGATATCTTTCAGTTTGGCCTCGATTTCTTTAGAAATCTTGGCCTCGCTGTTGATGGTATCCAAAACAGACTTATGTCTGGAATGCATCTCGGCTATCAGTGTTTCTTCAAAACGACCAATGTCAGATACTTCGATTTTATCGAGGTAGCCATTCACACCGGAATAGATAGAAACCACTTGTTCAGCCACAGACATCGGTGAATATTGTGCTTGTTTCAACAGTTCTGTCAAACGTGCGCCACGGTTCAGCAATTGCTGTGTTGAGGCATCAAGGTCTGAACCAAACTGGGCAAAGGCGGCCATTTCACGATATTGGGCCAATTCCAGTTTAATGGAGCCGGACACTTGTTTCATGGCTTTGGTTTGAGCAGAAGATCCCACACGAGACACGGACAGACCCACATTAATTGCCGGACGAATACCTTGATAGAAAAGTTCTGTTTCAAGGAAAATCTGACCATCAGTAATGGAAATCACGTTCGTTGGAATATAGGCTGACACGTCACCAGCTTGCGTTTCAATGATTGGCAAAGCTGTTAAAGAACCGCTGCCGTTATCTTCATTCATTTTCGCCGCACGTTCCAGAAGGCGGGAATGCAGATAGAATACATCACCAGGGTAAGCTTCACGTCCAGGAGGACGGCGAAGTAGTAGTGACATTTGACGATAAGCAACCGCTTGTTTTGATAAGTCATCATGAACAATCAAAGCATGCATTCCATTAT
>JAESRB010000013.1 GCA_016764855.1 Emcibacter sp. | reverse complement strand
CGCTGATTCCGGCACCAGAACAAATACCCGTCCATCCTCCTCAATCAAATAATGGGCGCTGACTTTTGCCTCTGCGTCGCATAACCGCGCCAAAGCCTCAGCCCCCGTGGCCATACCAGTATAATGCAGGATCAGATATTTAACCTTCCCCGTTTTACGGTCATCAAAATTGGGCGATGGCTGTAAAATCACGGTAATAGCTCCTGAACAACCTGACGTTTTTTCCACCAGTCCCGCAAATGAATAACCCCTAGCCCACATAGCGTAAGGCCTCCTCCGACAAGAAACCGCGTTGTCAAAACCTCATCAAATACAATAACGGCCGCTGCCGTAGCAAATATGGGTACGCTGAGGAAAATAGGCGCAATCAATGTCACAGGGTGATGTTTCAGTAGGAAGTTCATCCCACCATAGCCAACCAAGGATGACAATACCGCCGTATAGAATATCGCCCCCCATCCAGTCAAATCCACATTCATGATCTGATCTATTTGTCCGGTTTCCGTATATAACGATAGGCTGATAAAAATAGGAACCCCAATAATTGCTGTCCATGCCTGAGTATTAAATACCCCCACATTACTAAGCTTCCGCATGAGGACCGCGCCTGTAGAGTAAAAAATAGTTGCCGTAAATATAATAATAATTGCAATACGCTCATTCATCACGGCCGGATCAAAACTGATCACCAGAACCCCCATAAAAGCGACGAGAATGCCTCCACCACGCCAGTAGCTTAGTTTCTCCTTCAAAAAGAAATGCGCCATGATCAATGTAATGGGGACATGCATCTGCACAATAACAACGATAGAAGTTATATTCTCCGTCAGTTGCAGACCTATGATCACAAAAGAAAAATGCAACCCTCCCAGACACAACCCAACCGCCACCACTAATTTCATATGTCCTTTGACAATACGCAACCAGGGAAACAGAAGAGCCAACACGATACCAAAACGCAATGCCATGAACAGAAAAGGTGAGAGATGATCCAGCCCGATCTTCATCACAACAAAATTTATCCCCCAGACAATGGAAATAATAAAAGCAAAAATGATATGCGGAACAGGCATTGTTATTTCATACCCCGTTCTTTTTCAATGCGGTCATAAGCAACATTGATCACCGACAGCTTTTCATTGGCAAGTTCGATGAATTCCTCGGGCAACCCTTGTGACGCTAACAGGTCGGGATGATGCTCCTTGATCAATTTTCGATAAGCCAATTTAATTTCCTTATCCGTGGCTTGCCGGTCAATACCTAAAATTTCATAGGGGTCTCCCTTATCCGGGTCCATATTTTCTGCCCGGATACGGTCAAATTCCGCTGTAGAGAACCCAAACAGGCTGGATACTTTTTTAAGGAAGTCCAATTCTGAGGGATGCACCACATTATCGGCCCGTGCAATATGAAACAATATGCAGAGCAATTCCTCCAACATGGCTGGTTTATCACGAAATAACTTGGCCAATTGTTGGGCATATGGCTCAAATCCAGTAGCTTCTTTGCGGGCCATATTGAAGACACGGGCGACATTTTTCATCTCCCCTTCGGGCACCTGAAAGGCCTGTTTAAAGGCATCGATCTCTTCCCGGCTCACATGTCCATCGGCTTTGGCCATCTTGGCGCTCAGGACAATGACCCCAATGGTAAATGTCACCTGTTCCGTTGCCGGACCGGAACCGTCCGTCATCTTCTTACCGATATAATGCCCGGCCACGGCCCCGATAATCGCCCCGATAGGTCCGCCAAGAATTGCGCCGCCCGCAGCACCGCCAATGATTGAAGACCAGATAGACATAACCCTTTAATTCCTTATAATTTATACAGATAAGAAATATAGAGGTTAAATCACGGTAATCAAGAGATTACATACCCTCTACAGACGCCGACCCAATACTAAAGGCGGAGATGTCGCCACTGGTGATACTTAGGCCTTTGTCTTATAGTTCTGCCAAATAATAACCGCTATTATATACGCTACAGGGAGAATAATAATGATTAGACAGCTTACAAGCACTGTCAAAGGGTCTGAAAATACGCCCCTTATAAATCAAACGATTGGCGATTTGTTCGATCAGGCTGCGGTAAAATATGCTGACCGGGAGGCGTTGGTCGTTTGTGATCAGGGTCACCGGTGGACATATGCTGAATTTGCGGAAAAGGTTACGGCCTGCGCCGCTGGCCTACTGTCCTTGGGATTAAATCCGGGCGATCGTGTTGGCATCTGGGCGCCCAATTGTGCCGAATGGGTCATCACCCAATATGCCACAGCGAAAGCGGGCCTGATACAGGTTAATATCAATCCGGCCTACCGCCTGTCAGAGCTGGAATATGCCTTGAACAAAGTGGAATGCAAAGCGTTGATCACAGCCGAGCGTTTCAAGTCCAGCGCCTATATTGAAATGATGCAAACATTGGCCCCGGAATTGGCCAACTGCGCGCCCGGTGAACTGCAATCGAAAAAATTGCCCCATCTGACAACACTCATTCGCTTAGGGACAGGTAAGACCGCAGGCTTCTATAACTTTGATGAGGTGACGGCCAGCGCTCATGCCGACGACCTTGCCAGACTGGGCAACATACAGGCCTCCCTCAAGCCCGACGATGCAATCAATATCCAGTTTACCAGCGGCACAACCGGTGCGCCCAAAGGCGCAACGCTCACCCATAAAAATATCCTCAACATTGGGTTTTTCGTTGGCGAGGCCATGAAAATCACCGAACAAGACCGTCTGTGCATTCCGGTGCCACTCTATCATTGTTTCGGCATGGTCATGGGCAGCCTGACCTGCATCACTCATGGCGCTTGTATGGTTTTTCCGGGCGAAGGATTTGATCCGGCCCAGACCCTGCGTGCGGTTGCAGAGGAAAAATGCACGGCCCTTCACGGGGTGCCAACCATGTTCATTGCCGAACTGGATTTACCAGACTTTGAATCCTATGACCTGAGCAGCCTTAGAACCGGAATTATGGCCGGGGCCTCTTGCCCCATAGAAGTCATGAAACGGGTCTTTAGCCAGATGAATATGACAGAGGTCACCATTGCTTACGGCATGACAGAAACCAGCCCGGTTAGCTTTCAAAGCAGCACCGATGATGCCATGGAAAAAAGAGTTTCCACCGTGGGACGAGTCCATCCCTATGTGGAAGTCAAAATCATTGACGAACAGGGCAAAACCACCGACCGTAATGTTAAAGGCGAGCTATGCACAAGGGGCTATTCCGTCATGAAAGGCTATTGGGCCGATGACGCCCAAACCACCGAAGCCATCGATAATGATGGCTGGATGCATACGGGGGACTTGGCGACACTTGACGACGATGGCTATTGCAACATTGTTGGCCGGGTTAAGGATATGGTCATCCGGGGCGGGGAAAATATTTACCCCCGTGAAGTAGAGGAATATTTTTACCGCCATCCAAAAATTCAGGATGCTCAGGTCTTTGGCGTCCCTGATGAGAAATACGGCGAAGAAATCTGCATCTGGATATGCCTAAAAGACGGAGAACAAGCAACAGAAGACGATATGCGGGATTTCTGCAAGGGCCAGATCGCCCATTACAAAGTTCCCCGATATATCCGCTTTGTGGCGGAATTCCCCATGACCATTACCGGCAAAATCCAGAAATTTAAAATGCGCGACCAGATGATCAAAGATTTAGGTCTATCCAAAAGCAATACCCTATAAACAGGAGGCAAATTTTCATGACCATACCAGGATTAATGCAAGACAATGAATTGATGATCTCCTCCCTGATCCGCTATGCCGCGGAATATCATGGGGCTATGGAAATCGTAACCCGTACAGTCGAAGGCCCCATTCACCGTTACACCTATGCCGAGGCGGAAAAGAGAGCCAAAAAAGTCTCCAATATCCTCATTAACCGCTTTGACATTAAACAAGGCGACCGGGTCGGGACACTGGCCTGGACCACTTACCGCCATTTCGAACTTTTTTATGGCGTATCCGGTATGGGTGCTGTGCTGCATACCACGAACCCGCGCCTGTTTGATGAGCAGATCACCTATATTATCAACCATGCGGAAGACCGGATTTTATTCATTGATCTGGACTTTGTGCCTCTAGTGGAAAAACTTCTGCCCGAACTGGGAGCTATTGAACAGTTCATCGTCCTGACAGACCGAGAGCATATGCCTGAAACCACCCTGCCCGATGTCTTATGTTATGAAGAGCTTTTGGTGGCTGAACCCTCAGACTATGACTGGCCCATATTTGATGAACGATCTGCCTCCTCGCTTTGCTATACCAGCGGCACCACGGGCAATCCCAAGGGCGTTCTCTATAGCCATCGTTCCACGATCATTCATGCCCTTTCCGCCGCTCAGAATAGTGCCTATGGCCTGTCCATATATGACACCATCATGCCCATCGCACCCATGTATCATGCCAATGCCTGGGGACTGCCTTATGTGGCGGCAATGCTGGGGGCTAAATTGGTTCTACCCGGTCCCAGAATGGACGGCGAAAATATTCAAGGCCTGATTGAGGATGAAGGCGTGACATTTTCCTGCGCAGTTCCAACGGTTTTCTCCATGCTGTTTCAATATCTTGAAGACAGCGGAAAAAAAGTTGATGCCCTGAAAAGAACCATGATCGGGGGGTCCGCCGTTCCCAAAGCCATGACAGAGAAGTTCCTTGAGACTTACGGCGTTTCCGTATTGCAATTATGGGGCATGACCGAAACCAGCCCCTTAGGCGTCGTGGCCTGCGCCACACCAGAAGTCGATGCCCTGCCCGCCGCCAAACGGCAGGAGGTTATGGACAAACAAGGCCGAGTTCAGTTTGGTCTGGAAATAAAAGTGCTGGATGACACAGGTGTCCCTGTTGCCCGTGACGGCGTTGCCTTTGGTGATTTATGGGTGCGTGGCCCTTGGGTTACGGCCAGCTATTACAGAAGCGAAGGTGGCAAGGTTCTGGACCCAGACGGCTGGTTTCCCACCGGGGATGTGGTCACCATCGACCAATATGGCTATATGAAAATCACCGACCGCTCCAAAGATGTCATTAAGTCTGGTGGCGAATGGATCAGCTCCATTGATATTGAAAACCTGGCTGTCGGCCATCCCAAGGTTCTGCAAGCAGGTGTTGTTGGTATTTTCCATCCCAAATGGGAAGAGCGGCCTATTCTGGTTATTAAACCCGCCCCGGGCCAAACCCCGACTCCCAAAGAGATTTTAGACTTCCTAAAGGGCAAGATCGCCAAGTGGTGGATGCCTGATGCGGTCTTCATTGTGGATGAAATGCCCCTGACCGCCACAGGGAAAATTAAAAAAATTGCCCTCCGCGAACAATATAAGGATTGTTTGAGGGATTAGTTTCGCATTATAGTCCTGAGGTTGGGGATATTCCTCTTCTCTGGAGCCTGAGGAAATTTATAGTGCCATGACGGTAAAACGAATTTTAATAGCAGATGACCACCCGCTTTTCCACGAAGCATTAAAAGGCGTCGTGATGGATATTTTCCCTAGCGATATTGAATGCATATGCACTGTCGATGTACGGGAGACCATACAGGCTCTGGAAGATGGTCCTGCGTTTGACCTTACCCTGCTGGACTTGAAATTACCCGGTGCGGATGGTTTCTCCGCCTTGATTTCAATCCGCAGCAAGGTCCCTTCCGTGCCAGTGGTCATTGTGTCCTCAACGGATCAGGTTGATATCGTCCGGGAGAGTTTCTCCTATGGTGCCATGGGCTATTTGCCCAAATCATCGTCCCAAAATGTCATGAAGAATGCCATCCGGCTCGTCATGTCCGGCAGCACTTATATCCCGACAGAGGCTTTGGGGTCTTTTACCAGTTCCCCTTTTAAGAAAAAAGATACTCCCAAGAAACAAGAGCCCAACAACGTCAAATCCTCACTGACGCCACGACAATTGGCCGTTCTGGATCTTTTGGCCGAGGGAAAAGCCAATAAAATCATCGCTTATGAACTCAACATCAGCGAAATTACCGTCAAGGCCCATGTCTCTGCCATCCTGCGTAAACTCGGAGTCAGCAACCGCCTGCAAGCGGTCATTGCCGCCAAAAACATAACAACTTAAATCAAATGCCGGATCAATGCATGCAACGCCGCCGCCACCACCGGCTTATGGATCAACGGTAATTTTTCGGCCTTTAGTATGTCTTCCAAATCCGCATCCCGGTCGCTGGTAATGATGATCGCCGGAATAGACGCGGGAAATTCCGCACGAATTTCTGCAATGGCTTCAATGCCGGTATCTTCCCCGTTCAAATGATAGTCAGCAATAATGATATCCGGGGTTTTATCCTGTTCAATAAGCTGAGCCAACGCAATATCTGCGGAGGGCCCCGTAATAATTTCACCACCCCATTTACCCAAAAGCGCCGCCATACCATCCAGAACATCCTCATCATTATCAATCACCGCAATGATATGACCGTCAAGACTGTCATACAATGTTGCATCAGAGCTACGGTCCACATAGGGCCAAGTCGCTTGATCCACCTCCCCCTTTGGCAGAATGATACTAAACATAGACCCTTTTGCCAATGTGGAACTCACCTGAATACGGGCCTCTAAAAGAGCCGAAATACGCTGCACAATAGACAGGCCCAACCCAATACCCCGTCCGCCGATAGCGTTGTCTTCATGAACCTGAATAAATTCCTCAAAAATGCCTTCAAGTTGGCTTTCCTTGATGCCAATACCGCTATCATTCACCTGAATAGAAATACGGTTCCCTCTGGTTCGACAACCGATCAGAATCCCCCCTGTCTTAGTATATCGAATGGCATTGCTCAAGAAATTCCGCAATATGGTCTCCAACAGGCGCGGATCGCTATAGACGATACTGCTTGTGGGTACCATACGAACCCGCAGGCCTTTATCCTCCCCGGTTTGAACGTAATCCGGTACGATCCGGTCCAGTAAATCCTGCAATCTGAAATGACAGAAGGTGGGGATAATACCGCCGGAATCCAATTGGGAAATATTAAGCAAAATACTCAAAAGGTCATCAAGCGCATCAAGAGAGCTACCGATCCGGGCCACATAACGGGCATTCTCGGCCCCGATATCGCTATCCGCCAAAGACCCCGTGAACAGCCGCGCCGCATTCAAAGGTTGCCGCAGGTCATGACTGGCCGTGGCCAGAAATTTTGTCTTGCTCTTGTTGGCCTCTTCCGCCTGTCTTTTTGCAATCTGAAGCTTTTTCTCAATTTCCTCCCGCTCATTCAACTCTTTCATCAAACGCCGGTTCAAATCGCTTAATTCATTGGTGCGCTGATTGACGGTTTCCTCAAGCTTGATGGCGGTTTGGAAAATGGTAAAACTATCTTGCTGCTGATCCATTTCCTTTTCCACCCGATCCATAAGAACCTGAACGGTTTTATTCAACCGGGCATTTTCCATAATCAGGCGTTTGATCTCATCATCACTCAGACGGCGTTTAGGATCACTCATCAACGGCCCCTCTGCCGATGGCGACACAGCAAAAAGAATTATTCATATGAATGGTGTTATATTGCTCCCCAAAAGTGGCGAAACCAATGACGTTATTTTCCACATATATCCGGGAAATTTCTGGCATTAATCCCTGTTCCTCACAAATCATTTTCCGGGCGGCACAATCACAACCCAACACCAAATCCAGCGGTCCAATCTCCGCTTGGAGTTTTTTAAATAAAGCGACCGTATTGGCAATGGGATCAGAAGGCCGGGCAATCGCACAGACCACGCCTTTACCAATAGCGCAGGCAAAGCGGATATAGCGCTCTGCGTGATTAACCTCCACCACGCCACGAGAATAATATTTTCCGCCAATTTTCATAAGGATCGGATGATTACTGCAAACGGCAATACTCAGGTCTTCTTCTGCCATGCCACATAATCTGGCATATTCCTGTGTCGCGGGCAGGCCATTGATTTCACGAACAATCCGTGAAATGGGGTCCGCTTCGGTGATCACCGCTCTGGCATCGCCGGCCACATAATGATGGGTATAATGAACCTGAAACGGCAATTCCGTATGGATCAGGATGACGACTGCCACATCCCGTGAGAAACCTTGCCGGAAAAAGATGCTGGTTTTTTCCAAATCCCAATCATCCGCCGTTGAGCCCCCCACCAGCGGAATATCACCCAATTGGCTCCCGATAGAGGCCGTGACACGCTCCTCCGCATTACTCAATCCGTCAATCAGCATGAAGGCAAATGTATTGTGACCATTGGCATGAGGGATATGCTGTTTCAGATCCTCCACAAGCTCTGCGCCCACATCTATGCCGTCCATAATTTTGAAACGGCTGATGTTGTTTATCTCCCGAATGACCACCTTGAAATGATCCTGCGGAAAAGCCACGCCTGTGATGCTCTCTTGCTGATAGCCCAACGGCGTAATCTCCCCCGCCGTGGTACAGCCGACCAGTGGAATATCACCGAAATGATGCCGCAGTGCCTGCTCCAAAAGAACCAAGTCATATTTGGGCGAACAGAAAAACAGGCAAAGGGCCGGTTCTGAATCCTCTCCACAAAGCTGCTCATATAGTTCCGCAACAGCCTGTTTTTCATTTTTAGATAAAGAAACGGCCTTCTTAATAGCAGTCATACATCATTCTCCTGATAACCACTGTAAGGAAAATATACCTCAGAAGAAAGAAGAAATCCGCCCGTAAGTTATGCCATAATACAAACGGATTTTGTTTCCAGATAGGCCGCAAGAGCCTCTTTACCCATATCCTTACCAAACCCGGACTGTTTATAGCCGCCAAAGGGCATCACTACATCCAGAATATTATGACAGTTAACCCAAACGCTTCCGGCGCGAATTTTTGGCACAATATTTATGATATTACCCACATCACGGGTCCAGATACTGGCACCAAGACCATAGATCGTATCATTGGCCAGGCTCGCGACTTCATCAATATCATGATAACGTTGTACACAAACCACCGGACCAAAGATTTCCTCCCGGACCACTTTCATCTCACGGTTGGTATTGCCCAATATAGTTGGCTCAATAAAATACCCTTTATCGCCCCGGCGGTTCCCGCCTGCGATAAGGTCAGCCCCTTCGGCACAACCACTTTTAATATAGCCCATCACCCGGTCAAACTGGACCTGAGATACCAACGGGTTGACCATATTTTCAGGATTTAATCCGCTGCCGATTTTCATGGAATTGGCCACTTCTGCCAGTCCTTCGATCACCTGATCATACAGGCTGTCCGGCACGAACAACCGGGAACCCGCGCAACAGACCTGTCCCTGATTGAAAAAGATCGCACTGGCCGCGCCCGGAATGGCAATTTCCAGATCCGCATCGGGCAGGATGATCGCCGGAGATTTACCGCCAAGCTCCATGGTAACATTCTTCATAGTATCCGCTGCGGCTTTAACAATGAGCTTACCCACTTCCGTTGATCCGGTGAAAGAAATCTTATCCACCTGCTCATGCACGGTCAGCGCCGCCCCCGCCGTATGACCATAACCGGGAACGATATTGACCACACCCTCCGGGAACCCTGCCTGACAGATGAGTTCTCCGATATAAAGAGCTGTCAAAGGTGTTTCTTCTGCTGGCTTCAGAACCACGGTACAGCCTGCTGCCAGTGCCGGACCCAATTTCCATGAACACATCAGCGCCGGGAAGTTCCACGGAATGATCTGTCCCACAACTCCCACAGGCTCTTTCAAGGTATAACCCATAAATTTTGCATCCGGCGCATAAGGCACCGACATGGGTAGAATATCGCCAGTAATCTTGGTCGGCCAACCGGCCATGTAACGGATAAAATCAATGGCAATCTGTATGTCCACCGCACGGGCAACGGCCACATTTTTACCGTTATCCAAGGCTTCCAATTCCGCCAGCGTGTCAGCATTTTCTTCCATAAGGTCGGCCAGACGATGCATATAGCGTTCCCGTGTCGTCGGGTTCATGCCAGACCAAGGGCCGTCATCGAAAGCCGCACGCGCGGCCTTCACAGCACGGTCAATATCGACGCTATCGCCTTCGGCTACCTTCACAATGACCTCACCTGTGGCGGGATCAATGGTATCAAACGTCTTGCCGCTGGCAGCATCCGACCACTGGCCATTAATAAGGATTTTACGGGGAGACGAAATAAAATCCCGAACTTTTTCACTTAAATTCTCTGTATTTTCCGCTATTGTCATTGCGCTGGTTTCCTATCCTGTTTCGTATGGCCTGTAATATTTCATATGGTTAGGATTATCGCACGCTGTGCAGCTTCTGGAAATTAGACCTTTGCATCAACAAAAAACAACCACCGCGCCACTCTAGCAGCATTAAAACAAAGGATTTATAGGGAACTTATGGGCTGTTTTCACAGGATGTAGCCTGCGGGAAAATCTTCTATGATACTATAGTATTAGATGCCTCATTTGCTACATCCCTTTGTCTAGGTTGGCCTCGAGTACGCTAAAAGTTATTCTTACATAACGTGGAAGAAATATAACCAAAGGGAGAAATACATGACTACATGCACTAAAAAATCTGTTTTATCACGTAAATCACACCTATTGGCAGGAGCTGCCTTATTAGCCACTGTCGCCGGCATTCAATCCGCATCAGCGCAAATGTTGATGGACGAAGTGATCGTCACCGCCCAGAAACGCGCACAATCAGTACAGGATGTGGGGATTTCCATCTCTGCCTTTTCCCGCGCTCAACTGGAAACCATGGGATACACCAATGCACAGGAAGTGACGGCTATGGCGCCGGGGGTAACAACCATGCAGCCCAATGGCGAAGCCAACTATTCCATCGGTATTCGCGGTGTTGCCAATAATGACTTTACCACCAATGTGGAAAGCCCTGTCGCGATTTATGTGGATGAGGTTTATATCTCCCAAATGTCCGGCGCCGGATTTATGATGTTTGATATTGAACGGGTCGAAATCTTGCGCGGACCACAGGGCACGCTGTTTGGGCGCAATGCCACCGGCGGTCTAGTGCATTATGTCACCACCAAACCCGGAACAGAATTTGGCGGTTATGGCAGCCTGAGTTATGGCAGTTTTGACCGGATTAAATTTCAAGGCGCGATCAATATCCCGATTAATGATAAGCTGGCCATCCGGGCCTCTGCCTCAACCCATCAGGGCGACGGCTATATTACCAACCGCCTGCAACCGGGCAACAAGCTGAATAATGCCAATGAATCCGCCGGTCGGATACAGGCCCTGTTCACGCCCAATGATGATGTTGAGATTCTATTGAATGCCCGTTTTGGTCAACAGGATATTCGCACAGGTTTCTTTGAGAATGTCTCCGAAGCAAATCCTGATGGTGTTTTGACGCCAACAGTTCCCAATGTTTCTCTGGGCAATTATCTAGATAATGACGGCGACGTCTATGCCGGTGATTATGATGCACCGGGCAGAAACAAACTGAACACTTATGGTTTTAGCGGCACGCTGAACTGGAATCTGGGATGGGCGGAATTAACCAGCATTACCGATTATCAAGCTGTTTCCCGCGATTACATCGAAGATTCAGATGCCTCCCCGGTTGATTATTTCCGGTTCTTCCTGACCACGGATGCCAAACAATTTTCCGAAGAAATTCGTCTGGCCGGCAGCACAGACAACATGAAATGGGTCACCGGTTTCTATTATATGGATTTGGATATCAATGATACCAACGGTATTATCGCACCGGGTTTCCTTCTAGATTTTGTTAATCTTATCACACCCGAAGTACAGAACAATACAATACCGGCTTTCACAGACCCTGCCGAATTTGGCTTTAACGGTTTAAGAAACCCATACCAGACCAAGGTAAAAACATGGTCTTTGTTCGGACAGGTTGAATTTGATCTGAATGACCAGATCAGCCTCATTGCCGGTTTCCGCTATATTGATGAAAAGAAAGACCATAGCTACCGGGATATCGCCTATTGGTTCCCCTCAACATCCGTCAGCGGTCAAGACCCGAACGCAACAGAAATTGTTGATTTTGTAACGCCCTATAACGGTAAAAGACATGACAAAGTATGGTCCGCACGGGCACAGGTAAACTATCGCCCCAACGAAGATACTTTATTGTACGCCAGTTGGAACCGGGGCGTTAAGTCCGGTGGCTTTAATGCGCCGCTCCTGCCAACAGCAGAGTTTGTCACCGAACAGCTGATGCACTACCGTCCAGAACAACTGGATGCCTTTGAGGTTGGCTTTAAACTTGATTTCGCTGATGGTCGTGCGCGCCTAAATGGTTCCGCATATTATTATGACTATAACGATTATCAGGCTTTTGCCATCCTTGGGCTGGATACCTTCACGCTCAACGCAGATGCAAAGAACAAAGGCTTTGAACTTGAGATGCAACTGAATCCAACCGAAGGCATGGATGTCCAGTTGGGTGTCGGTTATATTGAGGCGGATGTAAAAAATGTTCCTGGCATCACCATTGATGCGCAAACGGACCTGGGGGTTATTCCAGCCATCCTGCCCGATGCTGTTCTACGGCCTGTGAACACACCGAAATGGAACTTGAACGGTTTGATCCGTCATGAGTTCAAAATTTCATCCGGGGCTATTGCGATTCAATTTGACGGACAATATCGTTCGGAACATGTCTTTGGCCTGCTAAGTACGCCTGCCCTGACAGAGGATGGATATTTTATCGGCAATGCATCGATTACCTATCTGCCAGAAGGCGATTACGACTGGAGCATGCGGTTATTTGTCAAAAACATCACCGATACAGAATATCTGGTACAGACATTCGACCTTGGCGGTTCCTTGGCAGGTGGCGGATTGTTCGGCATTACCGAGCAATATTATGGCCGTCCGCGTACATGGGGCATGAACCTGTCCTATAACTTCTAATTTATAAAGGCAGCCTTTTTGTTTTGACAGGGAGGCTGCCTTCTTCAATAGTAATTTCCATATACCAACCTTAAAATATGAGAAAATCCATGTCCGGGAAAATGCGTCTGTTTATATCAGGAATAATGCTACTGGCTTTATCTACTCTATCAACACCCGCATTGGCAGATTCTGCCAAAGGCAAAGCTCTAGTCAATGACTATTGCACAGCCTGTCATGCGCAGGGGGAGAATGGCAAACTGGCCCGCATATCCGACGTGCGAAAAACGCCCGAGGGCTGGGAAATGACCATATTCCGCATGCAGCATCTGCATGGTCTTGAGGTTGATGGCGACGAACGTCTTGCTCTGATTAAATATCTTTCCGCAGAATATGGCCTGGCCCCATCAGAGGCCGCACCCTTCCGTTACGTGCTGGAACAAAGATCTTATTTTGTTGACCATGCCCCCAATGATGATCTGGATGCCCTTTGCGGACGCTGCCACACCAATGCCCGCTATGGCCTGCAACGCCGGACGGAACAGGATTGGTTAAAGCATATGCATTTCCATGTGGGACAATTTCCGTCACTGGAATATCAAGCCCGGTCCAGAGATCGTTTCTGGTGGAAAGAAGTCACAACAAAAACCTATAAGGAACTGGGGCAGCTTTATCCGCTTCAGACCCCAGAATGGGACAAATGGAAAGCCTCTGAGGCCAACGACCCCACCGGCCAATGGCGAGTTGTCGGCCATCGGCCCGGTCTTGGCGGCTATGAAGGCACCATGACCATATCCCGCGACGGCGATTATTTTAAAGCCACCTATAATTTACAAGATTTGAACGGCAGCCCGCTTTCCGGCGATAGCAAGGCCGTGATCTATACCGGTTATGAATGGCGCGGTTCTGGCCTTCTGAACGACACAGAAACCAGAGAAGTCTATGCTATAAGCGAAGACGGTCGGCGCATCACAGGCCGCTGGTACGAGTCCGCCCATTACGACATCGGCGGGGAATTCCAAGCGGTCCTGATAGAGGGCGCAGAGGCACAAGTTCTCCTGAAATCTTCCGACTATATCCGTATTGGCAACAGCAAAGAAATCACCTTCCACGGCGTTGGACTAACCGGAAAAGTAAGTACCAACAAGGGGCTTGATATAAACGTCATCGCCCAAAACGACACATCGGTTACCGTAAAAATTACAGCGGCGAAAAATATGTCTCCCGGTGCCTATAAGGTCACTGTGGGACAAGCCGTTGCGGAAATTATTGTGTATGATCATATTAACAGCGTGCAGGTTAGCCCGGCATGGACCATCGCCCGTCTAGGCGGCGGACATACCCCGCCCGTCACCGCCCAATTTGAGGCCGTGGCCTATATGAAGGGTAAAGACGGCGATGTTAAAATCGGGATTATGCCCGCCCAGTGGCAGGCACTCGCCTTTAACGAAGAAGCCGAACATATGAAAGATGTGGATTTTGCCGGACAGCTTAATCAGCAGGGCCAATTTATGCCTGCTAGTGCCGGGCCAAATCCTAAACGGAAATATGCCACCAATAACGCTGGAAATTTGAAAATTGTCGCCCTCATCAAAGAAGACGGCAAAGAAATCACCGGCAAGGCCCAGTTGATTGTCACCGTACAACGCTGGAACAAGCCGCCAATACGCTAGTACAGGATTTTTATATGACAACAGGATTACAGTATATCGCCCACAACGCCCATGACGTGACCGTGGGAGACAAGCGGATATTATTCCATATTCCCACCTCGTCCCTGTTCGATCTGGATCAGGTTTCCGGTGATGTACTGGACTTGTTCAAGGAAAAAAAAGTCGTACAGCAGGCGGATATGGAAGCCCGTTTCAAGGGGCGCCACTCGCCGGACCGCATACTGGAGGTCATCGAAGATTTTCTGGAAATGCAAATCATCACAGGAGACAATCTGCTCCGGCCCGATAATCCCAAAATAAAAATTGAGAATTATCCGCTCAGCACCATCATCCTGAATGTGAATACTGGCTGTAATCTGGGCTGCACATATTGCTACAAAGAAGACCTGACCACGCCTGCCAAGGGAGAGTTGATGGGTTTTGACGTGGCAAAAAAGTCCATTGACCTCTTGCTCAAAGAAGGCAAAACCCGTGACCGGGTTAATGTGGTATTTTTCGGCGGCGAACCCCTCAGCAATATGCCCCTGATTAAAGAGGCCGTACGCTATGCCGAAGAACAATGCGCTCTGGTTGGTAAAAAAGTAGACTTTTCCGTCACCACCAATGCGACGCTCTTGACCAAAGATATCATCGATTACATGAATGATCATAAATTTGGCATTGCCATCAGTATGGATGGGCCAAAAGCGGTCCATGATAAAAATCGCAAAACCATCGGCGGTAAAGGCACCTATGACGTTGTCTCTAAAAAAGCCCGCATGTTGCTGGAGCGTTATACCGCACGGCCCGTGGGCGCACGGGTGACATTGACCGCCGGCGTTACCGATGTTGTTGGCATTCACAAACATCTGAAATATGACCTTGGCTTTGCCGAAGTGGGCTTTGCCCCGGTCACATCCGGTGATATCTCTCTATTTAACCTCAGCAGTGAAGAATTGCATGAGGTGTTCCAGAATATGAAAAAGCTGGGAGAACATTACCTGAGCGAGGCCCTTGTCGGTCGTAACAACGGTTTTTCCAACATGCATCAAATGATGACCGACCTGTATGAGGGCACGAAGAAAGCCCTGCCCTGCGGCGCAGGCATCGGCCTTCTTGCCGTGGACCACAAAGGCGACTTGAACCTCTGCCATCGTTTTACCGGGTCCGACATTGATACCTATGGGTCCGTCGATACGGGTATTAAAAAGAAAGAACTGGGCGAATTCCTCGAAGGCCGCGCCGACCGGGACGGCACATGGTGCGATACCTGCCGGATCAGAAACCTCTGTTCCGGTGGTTGCTATCACGAATCCTACGCCACTTATGACGATATTAACAAACCGACCTATCATTATTGCGACTTAATGCGGGACTGGATTGATTTCGGCATCAGCGTCTATAGCCGTATTTTACAAAATAACCCGCAATATTTTGAGCAGCATGTCAGCCCACGGACCCTGCTACAAACCAACCGTACCTTTAATCCGATGGATATGGGAAAATAACATGAAACATTTAAAACCAATTAACCTGAAAGCCCATGCCCTGACAAGCGCTCCCAATGAGAAAGAGCGCATGGAAGTTGTCGCCATGCAGACCGTTGCTGGTTGCGCCTCCACCATGGACCCCGGTTGGGAAGTGGATGCATTCGGCGGCGTTGCGGCTCTGTGTCAACCCATGGAAGCCGATCTTTATGGCTGTTCCGATCCCTGTTGGTGGCCCGCCCAAGTCCCGGATGTGATGAATACATATCCAGATTGGGACGTGGATAAATCCAGTGCCGCTGCCGATTGGCGAACCCTCAATACCGTTTTCCCAAAGCGTTAAGATAAACAGGAAAAAATGATGCGTTTAATATTGATTTTGTTAAGTTTGGCTTTTCTATTATCCGCAGGCGCACGTGCGGACAGCACCGAATATCTGATCACTGGAACCAAACCGGGCTATATCCATATTCTGGACATGGAAAAACAACAGGTCGTTCGCAGCCATAAAATACCAAATGCGGGCCGTACCGTATTTTCCTTTGCACCTTCACCCGATGGCAAGATCATTTATGTGCTGACCAACCGCATGAAATCCATTGTCGGACTGGATAGCGACACCGGAGAGCAGGTTTTCCGCGCCGACTTTATCGAGGGTGATATCCGGCGTCAGGCCTTTTATGCCTTTGACGTAACTTGGATCCTTGAGCAAGCGCCAGAAACTGCACAACGTGTACTTTTCTCTGCGACTATG
>JAESRB010000166.1 GCA_016764855.1 Emcibacter sp. | reverse complement strand
TATTATAAATTTGTCGGAATGATCCGGCGTAAATTAACCTTAAATTTAAAGGAAAATACCATGACAAATCTTGGAAAAGTATCAGAAGCAACTAAAGTACTGAAGACTTCAGTAACTTTGAAAGAGCCTTTCCCTTTTGATAATCTACCTGCATATGAGTAATGGCATTCGCTCAACTGACTGGGTAATATAGTTATCAGTTTATATATTATCCGTGTCGATTGATGATGCTTCGGGAAATATGGTTTGACGACCATGTTTCCCATTTATTTATTAAACCTGTCGTCCTTTTATGGCCTTTAAATTCGACAGATGTTTGTCCCGTAATGCGCGCCAGCGTTTATATTGTTCGGCCTTGCCAGGGTCCGGATCTTCCACATCCCTTAGCCAGAAATTGAACCAGTCCAGATTGCGGCTATAGACCTGATATCTATGGGCCGGTAGCCATTTTACATGAAATTCATCGGGATAGATATACATTTCCACCGGCTTGCCTGCATCCAATAGGGCATTATAATTGAAGGATGATACGAACGCCTCTTTATCCGCCACCTGAAGCAATAACGGGGTCTCAACTTTATGGGCATTGATATCAATTGAATATTTATGTCCCATCTTAAGATTTGAAGTCGTGCCAAATAATTTCCTGCCAAGCGTCCCGCTGGAAGATGATGCGGAAAAGAGAAATTTTGTTGATAATGTTACACTGTAAGCCGCCGATGCCGCTGCGTAATTTCGGCGCAGCAGGGCCGTATCCGTGATTGATGCACCGGTACTAAGTCCTGAAATACCAACTCGTTTCGGGTCAACCATGCCACGCTGCACCAAATCATCGACCATATTCTCAATGGCGGTCGCCGGTCCCTGTTGTATCAAAGTGTGATAACTTGATTTAAATTGATTTTTTTTGAGGTTAGCTTCTTTAGCTGAACCGCTTGTATTGGATTTGCTGACACATAACACCATAATTCCATTTTCGGCATAGACATGGATAGGCTGCTCATCCCCTACAGCCCCGCGCAAGAATCCCCGGAAGCCATATTGAACGATGACCAACGGGTATGTCTGCCCCTTTTTATAATCTTTGGGATAAACCAGATGGGCATGGGCGTCATAGCCATAGGCATCTTTCATGAATATTTTTTCAATCTTCGTGAGATTGAAATTCCGGAAATCGGGATTGACATCGATAATTGTTGAAACTTTGCCATTATCCAGATTGATTGAGCTAATTTTTTTGGGTGACGTCCATGTTTCATGGCCGCATATTAATCGCCTGATATTTAATTCACAATCCGTGGACAAGTCATCATTGCTGATAATGGTGCGTACCTGACTATCGCCGGGGGTCCAACCATAAAATGACATCAGGCTATGTCGGCGTCCGTCGCGGACCTGAAAAATGATCTCCTTATTCTTATTTGTCCCATTGGGATACCACCATAAATCTTTGATCACTTCGCCTGTGCATTGTCTGGCCGGACAACGGATTTTCTTTCCCTTGTAAGATGCTGCAACCACCATAGGGGGCTGCGGTCCTTTATAAATTTCAGGGTCAAGATTTTCGATCCAGGCCATGTCCTTGCCATCTGGGGACGGGCGTTGCATGCGAATATATTCATCCATTCGAACGCCTTGGCTGATACGGACCTGTTCACTATCCGGTCCGTCATTAAATTCCTTAATTTCCGCTACTGTCGCTTTACGTTCCTGGCCGGTATCCATATCAAAGATCCAGACCGTCAGGCGGCAATTGCGTCCACTGCCTTTTTTAACCTGACTGGTCACCCGGATCTTGCCATCGGTGCAGGGGGGTAGAATGGCCCCATACATCAGATAATATGTCAGGGGAACCTGCATTAAATATCCCTTACGGTTCTCTTTTTTTATCAGGGCGGCAGTTTCCGCGCGGGTGCGGCCAATAGTATAAAATATTTTTGAACCATTCGCTGTCATTTTTTGCAATCCCTGCAAATTCCCCGCATTATGGGTCATTTGGACCTGACCATAACGGCTCCTATGGCTGCGCCATAATTGTGTTCCCCTGTCACCCTGAGGTTTGGTGAAATAAATCCATTGACTGTCGCGTGACCAGATGATTTCGCTTTTGGCAATATTGCCGACCTGGAATCCATTGGACTGGGTTGTAAAGGCGGCTTCTTTGCTATCGGCCACCAATGTTAATTTTGCGTCGGGCCTGGTTTCTGAAACATACCATTCCAGAATATATGAATTGGTATCTTTATTTCCCTGTTTGGTCTGGAAAGCGATATATTTTCCGTCGGAAGAGACGGTCATTATTGTGATATCCTTGATGGCGGAAAGATCATCAATAGTAATACCCCGCTTTGGGGCGGGATTGCTGTCCAATTTGGCAGCGGCCGGTTCAATGATAAAGCAACAGGCGATGAGCAGGGGGAAGAATAACCAGAGATTATTTCGAGGCCTTGTGATGGATTTTATACGCATTTTTTATCCTGTGGATTATATTAACTTTATTTAATAAGAATAGTCAGATGAGGGAAAATGGATTCCCACCTACGCGCACTAGTGTCCGGGCAAATTTCAGTTGGTAGTTCACCCTGCTTTGCAGCCCCGTGCACGATCAGAATGACGGGGGAGGTCCTTTACCATTGTTTGGTGACTTGAAAACTTAATACCCGGCCCGTCGGGCTAGCGGCACTGGGGTCATAAAAGATTTTATTAATCAGAAATTCAGCCGCCACTAGGGGCGGGTTCTGATCAAATAAATTAATGGCCGTCAGGGTGAAGGTCGTATTATCCAGAAAACTGTCAAACCGGTCTTCCGTATTATAGCTGATGGTCAGGTTGGTAGTCGTCCAGGAAGAAACCGTCACCTCGGGGTCGGGGACCGTATCTAGATAACTGTCTGTATAATTGATCATCAAATTGGCGGCGAACCCCTTATGAGTCCATGACACCCCCCCATTCATGCGTAGCTTAATCGGGAAATTCCGGGTGCTGACTACTTCAAATTTGGGAGCACCTTCAGAAAATTGTTCCAAAAAATTAAATAAATATGTCCCGGCCAGTGAAAAATTAAAATTGCCTAAATCCTGACTTTCTAAATTATAAGTCAGCGAGAAATCAATGCCGCGGATTTTATTGCGCGCCAGATTTCGTATGCGCTGATCCAGGACGACTTCCGCATCAGAAAAGTCAGATGGTGGACCAAATCCTGGGATGGACGTCGCATTAAATTGAGTATAATTTTCTATTAGCGCAAGGGTTTCTGCATCTGCACCATCGCGATTAATGAAGGGTTGAAATCTTGGGTCATTCAATACCGTGAAAAAACCAATTGGAGGAAGCTCACGGATTTTATTTTTATAGTCGATATTAAAATAGGTGGCGCTGAATGTAATATTAGGGGCTGAAACGGGCTGAAAATCTAATCCTGTCGTCCAGATGGTCGCGTTTTCTGGTTGTAAATCTTTATTCCCTCCGCCTATTAATCTTAAGAGGATACTGCTTGATCCTGTGGCAGCATTGTCATCGGGGGCGCCAACCAAGAGAACTCCATTAAATGCTTCATCCAGTTCCAGCAACAGGGGGGCACGGAAAGAAGTGCCGTAGGTGGCCCGTAAATTTAATCCCTCGATGGGGGACCAGAGCGCCCCGAATTTAGGATTGGTGGAGGAACCAAAATCATTATAATGTTCATAACGTCCGGCAAAACTTAACGCCAGTTTCTCTATCCCCGATCTGCGGTTATCTTCACCGATAAGGGGCACATAAAATTCTCCAAATAGGGCGGTTACTTTACGACTCTGTTTATCTCGCGGACTGAGAATATTGCCTAGGCCGATTACATCCACATCTTTTAATATATCATGGCGATAATTTCCGCCAATGGCCAGTTTGGCTTCCCCGCCCGCTATGTGAAATAAAGAGCCATCAAGCTTGACACCTACGGAGATGTTCTCTGCGAGTTTTGTCAGGATACGGGTATCATCTTCAGGATCACTGAATCGTTTGATTTTTTTGATTGACTTATTACGGCTGAAGGAACCCACCATTTCCGCCTCCCATTCATTACCCAGAACATCATCCAGATCCAGTGTTGATCCAAGGGTTGCGCCATATTGTTCCGTCTTGCTAGTTATTCGATCTATACGGTCTGGTGTAAAGGGGGGGGTTGTACTTAACCCATCACTGTTGCGCTTATTGTAAAAGGCAGTCGTGTACAATTCAAAACCCTCAGTTAAATTATGCCCGCCGGTCAGGAAAACACTATGACGTTCCTGTTCCGGCAATAACACGGTCGGATCAGGTGCCTCTTTTGAGAAACTTCGATCATTGGCATCAAGGGGGTTACGATGATTATATTCGTAAGATACCAAGCCATATCCCTGTTCCCAGGTCTTGCCAAATGTCTGCCCAACCTGGAACTCCTCCAGCCCGCCTTGTGTGGCGAGGCCGTAACGCAGCCGGGTTTCGGCGCCGTCATAATCTTTTCGCATTTTGAAATTGACCACCCCGCCGATGGCATCAGACCCATATATGGCCGATGCCCCGTCGGGTAGAACCTCCACACTTTCAACAGCCGATAAAGGGATCATGGAAATATCAACAAAATTACCGCCTAAACCCGCGGGGGCCATGCGCTGACCATTTAACAGAACCAATGTGGATGCATTGCCCAGACCGCGCAGGTTAACACCGGTACCATTTGTAATGTTAAAATTTGCCCCGTTTTCGGTAGATACACCATTTGTACTCTCAGAAATCCCGCCATTGAAATTCTGTGGTAGGCTTTGGATGAATTCCGGCAGGGTGGCGTATCCCTTCCGGTCAATTTCTTCCCGGTCGTAAGTGTAAACCTTTGATCCCACCGGCGCTGCGCCGCGGATGTGGGAGCCAGTGACTGTTACTTCTTCTAGATATTCCTCTGCCTCAGCTTCCTCGTTTACCGCATCATTCTCAGTATTGGGTGCTGCGTCATCCCCCTGTTCCGTTATTATCTCTGCTTCCGCATCATTCATAATTTCTGAGGAATTGTTCACCAGCGTATAGGCATCATTCCTCTGCCCGGTGAACCCGGATGTTTTATTAAAGGTCTCCTTGCGGATATAGAAATTGCCCTTTTTATCTGCCTCAACATTATAACCGCTGCCGGACAGGAGTTGTTGCAGCAGCTCCCGTGTTGTAAAACTGCCGGTGACGTGGGAAGCCTTTTTGCCCTTAAGCAATTTCGGGTTATAAATGATGTTTACATTTCTCTGCTGAGCAACTTGGAGCAATGCTGCCCCTAAATCCTCTTGGGAGATATTGGTTTGCTGTTTATCTTCCGCATAGGCTGTGGAAATGTAACTGGCACCCGCGATGATAACGGTACTTGCCGTCGTCATAAGAATGGTCCGGAGCTTATTACTTTGCATCCTGAGTTGTGTTATATTTTCCCTATACATTTTCTTCTTCCCTGTTGTAAGGCCAGTGTTGTAAGGCCGGTATTAATTGAAACTAATTAGGTGTTATTAGGGAGAACGGAAGATATCATTTTATTTTTCCGGTAGATTGATAAATAAAGGTAAGTTTTGGTGACGTTCCGTGAGAATTTTGGACGGTATAGTGAGTTTTGTTGTACCTTAAATTGCAGATAATACATTTATTCCATACAGAATACCGTATATTATAGAAGTTACTCATTATTTAGCGAATTCCCGCAGGGGTTGTCACATGCGCATATCACGGGACATAGGCTTGGGAGTTGGACTTTTCACCCTTTTTAAAGCTAAGATTAATTTGTTAGTCATTTGATAAATAAAGGTAAAATATGCCTCAGTCCATAAATTATTATGGCGGTTTCCTGCTATTGAACGCCCCGCTAGAATTATATTATACTGCATGTAATTCCATTAAAAAAAATAAGCAGCTACCCTGATGAATGTATAGATTATACGGTCTCAGATGATTGCTAGGATGGAGAGGGAGTGAGGAGTATTAACATTGTCGGACATAGTAGAAAAATCTGCGATAAACAGCATAGATCATGACATTATTTCGCAACATGATATCCAAGGCTTGTATGATGAATACCGTGGGCCTTTGGTGAGTTTCTTTGGCCGCAGACTACCAAAGGACGAAGACCCGGAAGATATGACCCAGCAGGTATTTATTAAACTTGTTGAAGCCGTAAAGCACACGGAACTTATTTTTTCGAGAAGATTGATTTTTGTCATAGCAAAAAACGCACTGATTGACCGTTTGAGGTGGCGAAAGTCTCACAGGGTTGATAAACATGACCTCTTAGAAGATAGTCTTATCAGCTGTGAAACACCTTTGCCGGATAGAATACTTCAGGGGAAACAACAATTGGATCGTTTTTTCAACCATCTGGATGACTTACCCTTGAGGTGTAAGCAGGTTTTTTTGCTGCACCGCGTTTGCAATATATCTCAACAGGAAATTGCCGACCATTTAGGAATATCACGAAGTACAGTTCAAAAACATATGATGAATGCCATGGCTAAATTACATGACAATATCGGAAATTTGGAAGATTTATAATGGGCCAGACGCCGGATAACGCATCAGTGAATGTCGAACGGATAAACAACGAGGCGAGGGCCTGGTTTATTGAAATTCACTATGGTGACAATGGGCCAGATGTGCGGACAAAGTTTAAAAACTGGCTTGCGGAACATCAGCAGCATCAGAAAATTTACGATGATGTCTGCGCCTTTATGCAGGGGACGGAAGTCTATACCGGCGACCCTTTGTTGAAGGTAAGATACAAAGACCTCCTGCCGGAAGGAACGGCTGAGAATATTGTTGCATTTAAACAGCCGGCTCAGAAAACCAATCCACCAGTTCAGAAAAAATCGGGCTTTGGGCGAAGGTTCTTCCTTAGCTCCATGGCTGCCTCGTTACTATTTCTACTAGCGGTGCCTCTCGTCTTTCAAAATTTTTTCACTGAGAATATATATCAAACAATCGTGGGAGAGCAGAGGACGGTTATCTTGGCCGACGGCTCGACGGTGAAGCTCAACACGAACACAAAAATAAGTATCGATTTCACGGATGAGAGCAGGTCCGTGGTGCTTGATCATGGTCAGGCCTATTTCATCGTGGCCAAGGATAAGGCCCGTCCGTTCACAGTGAAATTCGATATGGGGACTGTTACGGCTCTCGGGACGGAATTTGAAGTATATAATAAGGGCTCGGAAGTCATTGTCAGCTTGGTTGAGGGTACTGTGAAGGTGCATGGTCATTTACAGAAGGCCATCGTCAAAGAAACCCCCGGAACGCCCCCGGAGCTCGAGGATGTTGTCATGGTTGCTGATTATAATGCCAACGCCGGGAAGCAGATCAGTTTGTCAGCGGAGCATATATCCTCGATAATAAAAACGGATAATAAACTGATTAATGCCTGGCAGGAAAAACAAATGATATTCCGTGACAAGACATTGGAATATATTATATCCGAGATAAATCGTTATTCTCCCCGGAAGATTATTCTGGGGCAGCCGGATTTGGCGAACGAAGTGATCAGCGGCGTTTTCCCCATACAAAGTGGTGAGGCCCTTGAAATCATCTCTAAATATTTTGGTTTTACAGAAACGGTCAATAGCCGGAATGAAATCGTATTGGCGCGCGCGGCTTAAATCATATTGCCCGTGTGACAATACCGTTCAAGTCTTTGGTCGCCCGTGCCACATGCTTTTTGACGCAAGACTGTGATACGCTAAACTTCTGCGCTATCTCCGCATAGGTAAAGTCATTGAGGCGCCTTAACAGTAACATATGACGTCTCTTGTAGGGCATTTTCTTAATGGCTTGTGCGGCAATGGAAAGCTGTTCGGAATGGTCACATATGTGCTCTGGCGTGATCTCGCAACTTTCGACCTGCCCCTGATTATACTGAATAACCGTATTTGAGTAATTGTCCCGGGTTTTCTGTCGGCGTTTATCGGAAATAATAATATTATGCGCCATCCGTTTGAGAAATGCTTTCGGCGCTTTTATGGTATGCAGATCTTCCATCTCGGTGGCTTTGACAAATATCTGCTGAATGACATCCTCTGGATCGAAGGACCCCGTGTTAAAAACCGCATAAATGTAAGCCCGGATATCACGTTTATAGCGCTGATAATAGTCCGTCAGTACATCATTTCTGTTTCTGCGACAGGCCACTTCTCCATGAATATCTAATGCTCGAATATATTCTGTTTGCTTAAAGTTTCTATCCACAGGGTATCTCCCGTTTCGACCTTTTTTATAGCTAGGTTCACTTTGCCCCTAAGTATAAGAACGTAACAGGGCAGGTGAATCTTCTAGTCTGTGGCATAGAGACGGGGAAAAGAGGAGACACGGGTGATGCGGTTACGATCACCAATGTCCTCATGTTTTATAATCTAATCATGTTTGCTTGTATCGCTTTGTATACGGCGCCGTGAAGTGTGGAGGCCCCGAATGCTTGCTTGGACACCGCACTATGTTTGT
>JAESRB010000165.1 GCA_016764855.1 Emcibacter sp. | reverse complement strand
TATTCATAGCCGTTGCACGATTTTTATGTTGAGAACGGTCATTTTGACATTGAACAACGATATTCGTTGGTATGTGAGTGATACGAACCGCACTGTCAGTTGTATTCACATGCTGCCCCCCTGCTCCAGAGGCCCGGTAAGTATCAATTCGCAGGTCTTTGTCCTCGATCTCTACTTCGAAATTATCGTCAATTACCGGATAGACCCAAACACTGGCAAAGCTGGTATGACGGCGGGCATTGGAATCATAAGGCGAAATCCGTACAAGCCGGTGAACGCCGCTTTCGGTTTTCAACCAACCATAGGCATTTTCGCCCTTGATATGGATTGTCGCCGATTTAATCCCAGCCTCTTCACCATTATGCAGTTCAATAAGGTCAACTTTACAATTATGAGCGTTGGCCCATCGGCTGTACATTCTGAGCAGCATATTTGCCCAATCCTGACTCTCCGTACCGCCAGCACCAGAATGAATCTCAAGATAAGCATCATTGGCATCTGCCTCACCAGATAACAGAGTTTGAAACTCCAATTCGCCGGCTTTGGCAGTTAGGATACTGATGGCGTTTTCCGCCTCCAGAATAATCTCTTCATCCCCTTCCATTTCACCCATTTCAATCAACTCAATATTATCATTAAGTTCTTGTGCTACGGATTTGCAGAGGTTAATAGATTGCTCCAGAGTATTCTTTTCCCGCATCATTTTTTGAGCATTTGTCGGATTGGACCAAAGGTCTGGATCTTCGGAAAGGGCTGTTAATTCGTCAAGTCTATCAAGGGCAACATCCCAGTCAAAGATGCCTCCTCAGCAGCTCGAGCGACTGCTTGATTTTATGAATTGATGTTTGTATTTCGGCCTTCATTTTTCTTATACTCAATAAAATTAATATATTCCGCCAGTACCTGTGCGAAGCTTGGTCTTTGTTTGCACCAGAGAACTAAATCCGTCAAGTACTTCGCCTTTTTTTGTTGGAAAAGATCCCTTTCTAGACAGAAAGGAATCTTGGCGAAAAGCTTCCATAATAGTATTTTTCTCTCCAACAGCGGCAACTTGTCCGGTTTTTGGATTCACTCTAACCAAACGCACACCTTCAGGTATACGGAAAGGAATGATGGGCGCTCCCTTGGTCGCCGCTTTCATAAAGTCACGAAATATAGGGACCGCAACAGAAGAACCCTCTTCCCGTTTACCCAATGAGCGCGGTTTGTCAAAACCTACGAATACACCAACCACAAGATCGGGAGAAAAACCAATAAACCATGTATCAAAACTGTCATTAGACGTACCAGTTTTTCCAGCATAGGGCTTGCCTAGGACCCTGATCCTTATGCCTGTACCACGTTGCACAACGCCTTCCAGCATAGAAACAACTTGATAGGAGGTCACAGGGTCCAAGACTTGTTTTCTGATATCCGGAATATCCGGTTCTGTCTGATATTGCCATTCTGTGACCTGACATGCCTGGCATTCTCGTTCATCATGGCGGAAAATAGTTTTACCATGACGGTCCTGAATACGGTCAATGAAGGTAGGCGTAATTTCAAAGCCGCCATTGACAATCATGCCATAGGCCGCCGTAAGTCTAAGCAGAGTTGTTTCCCCTGCTCCCAGAGCCATGGACAGAACTGCCGGCATGTCATCCATGATATTCATCCGCTCGGCAATTTCCACAATACCATCCATTTTGAGATATTGTGCCAAACGGACCGTCATCAGATTACGTGACTTTTCAAGACCAAGACGCAACGTACTGGCTCCATAAAATTTATTACTTGAATTCTGCGGTTTCCATTTACCAAGCCCATAACCCTGTTCGATGACAAAGGGCGCATCAAGAATGAGGCTCGACGGGGTAAAGCCGTTTTCTAATCCGACCGCATAAACAAAGGGCTTAAACGCCGATCCCGGCTGGCGTTTGGCTTGTGTTGCACGATTGTATTCACTGCGTTTGAAATCAAACCCGCCAACCATGGCAAGTACTCTGCCTGTATGGGGATCCATAGCGATCAATGAGCCATCAATTTCTGGTATTTGACGTAATGCAAATATACGGGTCAGGTCAATTTCCTCTAGCTCATCCTCTTTCTTTTCGTATATGTATATTTCTTCAACAACGATAACTTCACCGGGATTTAGAACATCGGCAACCTTTTTAATCCTCGGCCCCAGATATTCCTTTTTCTTCCATGCACGTGCCCATTTAACCTGCTCAAAGTCTATACGGCCCCGTCCGCCATCCGGCAGAAGAATAAAAGCCTTTTCATCACTGACCTCTGTTACCAGCGCTAATGTCCAGCTATTAAGGCCAAGAGGGATGTCTTTCGCTGCGATTTCGTTGAGTTTTGTCAACTGCTCTGGAAAAGTTGGTACATCAGTCAATGACAGGGTATCAATTGGACCGCGCCACCCATGTCGTCGGTCATAGGTAATTAAACCTTGTTTAAGTTGATGTTCTGCAATCCGCTGCAACTGTGGTGAAAGGGATGTCCTGACAAATAAACCACCTTCATAAAGTTCTTGGTTACCATATAGGCTTTTGAGTTCACGCCGTACTTCTTCTGCAAAATATTCGGCTTTAAATTTACGTGTTTTATCACGGCTTGCGGTAATCAGCGGTTTATTTTGTGCGGCATTCTTTTCCGCTTCGGAAATATAACCTTCAACATACATGCGTTTTAAAACCCAGTTACGTCGAGCAACAGCCCGGTCATATTTTCTAACAGGGTGATAATTGCTAGGGGCTTTGGGTAATGCAGCCAGATAGGCAATTTCACCCAACTCCAACTGGTCTATGGATTTATTAAAATAACTAAGGGCTGCAGCGGCAATACCATAAGAGCCATAACCCAGATAATTTTCATTGAGGTATAATTCCAAAATTTGATTTTTACTGAAAGCTTCTTCGATCCGGTAAGCAAGAATGGCTTCTTTAATTTTTCGCTCATATGTTTGAATACCACTGAGTAAAAAATTTTTCGCCACTTGCTGTGTAATGGTAGAAGCCCCAACCTTACCTCCACCAGTAAAAACATTCTTGGCATTTGTAATAACGGCCCGCATCAAACCAATATAATCCAGACCACCATGACTATAGAAATTTTTATCCTCCGCAGAAAGATAGGCATGAATCAAGAGCGGCGGAACAGCCGATATGGGGATATAGAGTCTTTTTTGTTTGGCAAATTCTGAAAGCATACTGCCATCATTTGCATAAATACGGCTAACTATTGGCGGTTCATACTGGGCGAGTTGTGAATAATCCGGCAAATCCTTGCCATAATGATTAAGGATATAAATAATACCAACAACAGCCACTACACCGCTTATCAACAGCGTAACAATAGTGCCACCTAATATATTTATCAGCAATTTACGCCGTTTGGGAGCCATCATAAATAAAGTTTTATCCTGAATTCAGCCTGAAATTTACCTGTAATTTTTACGAATTATAGCGGTTAAATATGTCAGCACAGTGACTTATTCAAGCAAAAACCAGCCTGAATATAACTTTTCTCACATCTAATTCGCCACATAAGATTTATTAAAAAAATTGTCGGCGGCCCGAACAATGGATCTGCCGATTTTCCTCTGGGTTTCTTTCTGCATGAGAAGCTTCGCATCCTGACTATTTGTAAGATAGCCAATCTCAACCAATACGGATGGTACATCCAGTCCTTTCAGAACAATAAGTCCGGCTGTCCGGTGTGGCCGTGTCCTGAGAATAACCGCTTTGCCCAATTGAGGGATCAATTCATTGGCAAAACTGCTGGACAGGTTCATGGTTTCCCGCTTCACAAGGTTAATCAGAATAAGTTGAACAATATCGATCTCTTCCTCCAAGTCCATACCGGCAATGATGTCTGATTTATTTTCCCGGGCCGCCATGGCGGCAGCTTCCCTGTCTGATGCCTTTTCGGAAAGGGTATAGACTGTTGCGCCTCGGACTTTTGGGCTTTTAAAGGAATCCGCGTGAATAGAAATGAATAGGTCGGCCTGTTTATTATGGGCAATGCGGCTGCGATTACGTAGCTTGACGAAAACATCGCGGCTTCGTGTCATAACAACCTCATAACGGCCTGTTTTCTCCAATTCTTTTTTGATGGCCAAGGCCGCGCTCAATACAACGGTTTTTTCAGGAAAACCACGATAACCTTTGCCGCCAAGGTTTCCCGGATCATGCCCCCCATGCCCAGGATCCAAAACAATCAGCTTTTTTTTGCGCTGGCTTCTTAAGTCTTGTTCAGGACCAACCGATTTTTTTTTCTGGCCGTGCGTGGAATTGGTTTCTTAACCCTGTCCTGAAAGGCTTTTTTGCTGATTTTCTTGAGGTCGATTACAAAACGGTAGGGTTTATTGCCCTTTGGTTTAATGATAAACGCCTTGTGAACCGTAACGGGAGATTTAACATCAAGCACGATTCGGGAGGTTCCCGGTTTGAACAAACCATAACGGTAACGGTCAATATAACCCTTGCCTTTTGCGCCGCCAAAATTGCTTTTCCACTCAACTTCCGAGATGTCAATTACGATGCGGTTTGGGTTAGCTAATGTGAAAATATTAAATTTCACATTATGGTTAATGTCCAGCACAAACCGTGTCTTATTATTGTTATGACCAATGCGAATAGCAGAAACTTCAGGTGCTTTGGCATGAGTAACGGGTGGCGCTATCTGAAGGAAAAGGCCCCCAAGAATAACAACCATGCAGAACTTGATCATTTGCCGTATTATTTGTGTCATATTTATGCGTTTACCATCTGGCTCTGATTCCATGATCAGAAAATATAGCTAATATATAGCCAACTCCAATTAATTATTTATAAAAATAAATGCTTTAGCTATTGTAGAGTGCCGATTGTATGGTTATGTTATATCCGTTGTCAAATATTCAGACATAGGTAAGCGAATGCTTTCAAGTATGAATGTTTGAACAGTATATTAAAGGACATCAGGACCTAATAAACCTGACTGATCATAGTTAATATGCCAAATAAAGTCTTAATGATTTTAGCATAAAAAATGATTAGATTAAAAAAATAAGCCAAAAGACATTGGCCATAGAAATAAAAGACGTAAAATAATGAATTTCAGCATTCACAACACCAAGGCCATTAATCAGTTAGCACAAACGGACATTACATACCGTTTGTTAGCCCTGATATTCGTCCTTCGAAAGTTTGTGACTGCTACCTATTTAAACCCCAATATATATAACAACCTAAAACCAGCACGCCTCTTTAATGCGATAAGCATGAGAGGCTCGAGCGGATATGGTTGTGGAGAAAACTTAAATGACTACAAGAATGTTAATCGATGCAACACACGAAGAAGAAACACGTGTTGCGATCGTTCATGGAAACCGAGTTGAAGAATTTGATTACGAATCTTCCGCAAAGAAACAAATCAAAGGCAATATATATTTAGCAAAAATCACGCGAGTAGAGCCCTCTCTGCAAGCTGCATTTGTTGAATATGGTGGTAATCGCCATGGTTTTCTTGCCTTTAGCGAAATACATCCTGACTATTATCAGATTCCTGTTTCTGACCGCGAAGAATTGATCGCGGAAGAAGCGGCGGCTTATGCCAAGCTATTGGAAGAAGACGAGGAAGTCCCCGAAAAAAAGCCAAAAAGGAAGCCTAGAAGACGGGCTAATTCCAATAAGGACAAGAAACAATCGGATGACGCTAAAGAAGCGGATAATTCTGAGAGTTCCAACGAAGAAACAAGTGATAACTCAAGTAATGCCACTGATTCTGTCTCAGAGACAGCGTTAGAAACAACAGATACGTCACAGGATACGCCAGAACCCATTGAAACCACTGTCCTGGAGACAGATAATAACATTGTTAAGGATGCTGTTGAAAGTTCTGTCGAATCTTCAAAAACCGGTGATGATAGTCAGGACGATGACGCTCCCCGAAATGAGCCCGTTGAGACTGCCAAAGCCGACAATGGCGACAACATAAAATCTGAACCTGAACAGGGAACTGATAAGCCGTCCATTACAAAAGCAGAAAGCGTGTCTTTTTCAGATACTATTACGGGAGATGTAGATTCCGATGATAGTACGGACAATACAGAAGCCGTTGAATCTGAAGATGATGCTGAAGATGAAACAGAAACTGTCGGTTCTCATGTCTTCGATGATGAGGAAGCAGAAGAAAGACTGCGCGTTAAAATAGCCAAAGGGCTCCGCCGCAGATATAAAATTCAAGAAGTTATTAAAAAGAACCAGGTCGTCCTCATTCAAGTCGTTAAAGAGGAACGCGGCAACAAAGGTGCAGCGCTTACGACTTACTTGTCTCTGCCCGGTCGTTATTGCGTTCTGATGCCTAATACTTTGCATAGTGGTGGTGTTAGTCGGAAGATTGCAAATATCAGCGAACGCAAATCACTGAAAAAAATTCTATCCGATCTGGATATGCCCAGTGGTATTTCCTGTATTATCCGTACTGCGGGACAAAGCCGGACAAAAACTGAAATTAAAAGAGATTTTGATTACCTGATCCGTACTTGGGAAGGCATTCGAGAACGTACCCTTAAATCCGTTGCACCACATATGATCAATGAAGAAGGTGATTTGACCAAACGTAGCATCAGGGACCTTTATACGCGGGAAATCGATGAAATTCTTGTGGAAGGTGAAGAGGGATATAAAACCGCTCGCGGCTTTATGCGTCTGCTGATGCCAAGTCATGCTAAGAAAATCAAACATTACACGGACAAGACGCCACTACTTCATCGATTTCAGGTGGAAAGCCAGTTGGATTCCATGTATTCTCCAACGGTACAGTTAAAATCCGGCGGATATATTGTTATTAATCCTACAGAGGCTTTGGTCTCTATTGATGTGAACTCTGGCAAGGCAACCAAAGGTCATAATATTGAGGAAACAGCCCGTAAAACCAATCTCGAAGCAGCCGAAGAAGTTGCCCGTCAACTCCGCCTGAGGGATATGGCCGGACTGATTGTTATCGACTTTATTGATATGGAAGTCAGAGGAAACAATCGTGCTGTTGAACAGAAATTAAAAGAATGCCTAAAAGCTGACCGTGCTCGCATACAAGTGGGTAAGATAAGTTCATTCGGGCTGTTGGAAATGTCACGTCAGCGTTTAAGAGCCGGCGTGCTGGAATCAAGCACAAGGTCCTGTCCTCACTGTGAAGGTTCCGGCCTAATCCGTTCTGTAGAGACGCAGGTTCTTCATATCCTACGGGCCTTAGAAGAAGAAGGCATAAAAGACCGTAACGATAAAGTCACCGTTTTCCTTCCAGAACAAACAGCTATTTATATGCTTAATAACAAACGGGCAAAACTTGTCAGTCTGGAAGAGCAGTATAAGATGGTCATTGAAGTAGCCATTGATACAAGCCTGACAGAATCTTCTTATAAATTGGAAATGGCAAATTCTGATAGCAAGAATGCTGAAAAAACACGTCCGGCAAAACAAGCGAATGTAAGAACGCAAAGCCAGCAGAGCAGACCAGATAGAGATCGCTCAACAAGCTCACGGCGTAACAGGCAACGTAATCAGTCTCGTAAAAGTAGAGATCATAGCCAGGATAGACCACAAGAGGATGAAACCATCCAGGAAGTGGCCACACCTGAGACACAGGATGTTGCGCAGCAACCATCAGAAAATCAAGAAAGCAAGCCTCGTCGTCGTCGTCGTCGTCCCCGTCGCAACAGCAAAGGTCCGTTGGATGTGAATATGACGGAAAATACAGAGGCTACTATTTCTACTCCCACAAATAAGGAAGCTGCAAAAACGGAGTCTGCACCTGTAACTACAGAAACCGCACCTGCACCATCTCAAGGAGATAGTGGAGAGAAACCTAAACCGCGCAGACGTCCCCGTACCCGGAGAACACCTTCTGAAGATACCAAGACTCAGACTGATTCTGATCGTAAAGAAGGCACGGAAGAGACTACCGCACCTGAGACAAAGTCTGATCAGAGACCAGCAAGACGGCCATATCCTCCTCAAGCCAGAAGCAGAAGAAAAACATCCGATAAATCTAAGCCTACAGTTCAAAAGTCTGATGCTCAAAAGTCGAATAAGGTTGTATCTAAGCCTGAGGCCACTCCAAAAGAGACGGCCCCTAAGAAAATGGATTCCAAAGTTTCTGGTACTAAGGATTCTGGCACAAAAGATTCTGGGGCCAAGGACGAGGCACCAAAGAAAACCGGATGGTGGCAGCGGACTTTTGGTTAAGCCATATATACTTCTGGAACATTATAAATTATGATCTATTTTTAAGGCTTGGCATTTTTGCCAGGCCTTAAATTTTTATAACATCGATACTTACGTAACGAATTTGGGTCTGTTAATCCTGTGTTTATGTGAATGCCTTATAATCACCTAATTGTTATAACAAAATAAACTATTCTATTTGACGAATCGAAGTTCAAAATTTAACGTGGTGTTATGATTATCAAATCAAGACAATTATTAGTGCGCGATACAGTTTATAATATGATTTTTCGGATGTTCTGCCAAATCATATGCATTGCCATGATTTTGACCCTGAGCCTGCTCAATGACAGCTACGCAAAGAAACGCGGTGGCGTTTCTATTTTACGGGATGCTGAAATTGAACGTATTATTCGACGCATGGCTGAGCCGATTTTCGAAGTTGCCGATTTAGATAAGAAATCGGTCAATACCTATTTAATCAATGATGATAGCCTAAATGCTTTTGTTGCTGGTGGCCAAAATATATTCATTCATTCTGGGTTACTTATTCAGGCAAAAACCGCCAATCAAGTCATTGGCGTCATCGCTCATGAAACCGGCCATATCACCGGTGGGCATCTATCCCGTTTTTCCGATGGCGTTAGAAGCGCGACGGTTATGACATTACTTGGTGCTATTTTAGGGGCTGCGGCAATTGCCGCTGGTTCCGGCGATGCGGGTATGGCTCTGATCCTTGGTGGACAGCAGATTGGGACAAGAACTTTCCTGAAATACAGTCGCACACAAGAATCCGCCGCAGATCAAGCTGGCTTAACATTCCTTGAACGCTCTGGCCAATCCGGTATTGGCTTGATCGACTTTCTCGATTATCTGGGTGATCAAGAACTTATGACAGCAAGATACCGTGATCCTTATGCAGGCACCCATCCTGTCAGTAGTCAACGTATCTCCAAACTGCGTCAAAGAGTGGAAAGTTCCATTTATTTTAATACTCCCTCAGCACCAGAAATTATCGAGGACTTTAAACGGCTACAAGCTAAACTTTATGGTTACTTGAAACCGCCTTATGCCACGTTAAACAAATATCCACAAAAAGACCAAAGTCTCTATGCCAAATATGCTCGTGCCTTTGCATATAATAAACAGCATGAGCTAGACAAAGCCATTAAAGAACTGAATGACCTTCTGCACCTTTACCCTAATGATGGTTTTTTTTGGGAAACAAAAGGACAGGTTCTATTTGAAAACGGAGATATTCTGGATTCGATAACATCTTACCGTAATGCTGTAAAATATCAATCCGATGAACCTTTAATACGTGTTTCTCTTGCGCAGTCCTTGATTGCAGCAGAAGATAATCAATATCTGGACGAAGCCCTCACCCACCTTAAATATGCCCTGTCCCGTGACCCCGGAAATTCTTTTGCCTGGCATCAGGCATCGGTGGCCTATCACCGTAAAGATAATGAAGCTATGACCTATTATTCAACGGCAGAAAGGTTCTTGTTGGTAGGAAATCTGCGCGGCGCAATGATCAATGCCAAGCATGCACTTGATACACTGCCAAAAGATACGCCGCAATGGATAAGGGCACAGGATATCCTTGTCGTGACAGAATCTAATATGTCCGATAAAGCCCGTAAAAAACAAGAAAAACAGAAGAAAAAAGATAAAAATAAGAAAGTAGTCAAAGCCCATGGTTCCTTTAATTAAGACGACAGTATCTGCCTTTTTGGGCCTCTCATTCCTAATGACTAGTATAACAGTCCAGTCCGCAGAAGATGAGTTTTCTTCAAGCCAGAAGAAACAAATCAATCAGATGATCCGGGCGTATATCCTTGAGCATCCCGAAATACTACCCGAGGCTATTCAGATACTCCACAATCGTAGTAAAAAAGCAACATTGGAACAAAATCATACGCGTCTGTATGAGGATGGTTTCAGTTATGTCGGCGGTAATAAAAATGGTGATGTTACCGTAATAGAGTTTTTTGATTATAACTGTGGTTATTGTAAGCGTGCTATGAATACTGTTGAAAAATTAAAAAGAGAAGATGGTAATATACGGGTAATATACAAGGAGTTTCCGATCCTATCAGAAACATCATATACTGCTGCCAAGGCCGCAATGGCCAGTATGAACCAAGGTAAATATGAAGAATACCATACGGCCCTACTTCACAATTCAGGACGTCTGACAGAAGAACGGATTTTTGAGATTGCCCGCGAGGTTGGTCTCGACGAAGAAAAACTTGCCAAAGACATGACAAGTCCTGTTCTGGAACGGAACATTAAAATAAACCATAGTCTGGCACAAGCCCTGGAAATTACAGCTACGCCGGTGTTTGTTATTGGGGACACTATTCTACCCGGCGCAGTTCCTTATTCGGAACTGCTCAAAATGGTAAAAAATGCCCGACAACAAGCCGTTAAAAAAGCGAACTGACTATATGAGTCCTGCTAGAGGTGACGATGGGTCCGCGTAGAGTTTCTTTGGCATTCTACCTGCATGATAAGCCAATCTTCCGGCCTCGACCGCAAGCTTCATAGCCCGAGCCATGGCAATTGGATCTTTAGCGTCTGCGATCGCCGTATTCATCAACACACCATCACAACCAAGCTCCATAGCCACAGCCGCATCTGAAGCGGTACCAACACCAGCATCCACCAACACAGGGACATTTGCCTGTTCAACAATAAGCCTGATTTGTACGGGGTTCTGGATACCAAGACCGGAGCCAATCGGAGCCCCAAGAGGCATAATGGCACAACATCCTAAATCTTCCAGCCGTTTTGCCATAATCGGATCATCACTACAATATACCATTACATCGAAGCCTTCTTTGATCAGAACTTCTGTGGCCTGCAACGTTTCTATCATATTAGGATATAATGTTTTTTGATCTCCAAGAACTTCCAGTTTAACGAGATTCCATCCTCCCGCTTCCCGGGCCAGTCGTAACGTACGAATGGCGTCATCTGCAGTAAAACATCCTGCTGTATTAGGCAGATAAGTATATTTCTTCGGATCAAGGTAATCTACCAACATGGGTTGATTGGGGTCAGTAACATTCACCCGGCGAACGGCCACAGTGACGATTTCAACACCAGATGCCTCAACCGCGCGTGCAGTTTCCTCAAAATCCTTGTATTTACCCGTGCCCACAATCAGACGTGAACTAAAGTCCTTACCGGCAATGTTAAATGTATCGTTTGTTTGTTGTGTCATATTATTTACCGCACCCATTATTTTCCTCCCCCAATAAAATGTACTATTTCGAGTTTGTCGCCCTTGAGAAGGGTCACGTCCTGATAGGTTGTTTTTGGAACTATTTCAAGGTTTCTTTCAATCGCAACCTTGGTCGGATCAAGATTTAATTCCTGTAATAATTTAACAAGATTTTGACCTTCGCTGATTTGATGCGGGTCACCATTAAGAGTAATTTCAATCACTATCTTCAAATTCCGGTTTTTAACAGTATGACTATGCAGATTTAACTCAATACTTTATAGTTCACAATTATTCCACGTCAAATGTATATTCGTGGTTTTCAAAATGAACGTAAAACATTATATGTTACAGCATTGAAATAAAATAATATGGGTTGGCATGACTGAAGGCGGTAAAAAGAAAATTTTGGTTCTAAACGGACCTAATCTAAATATGCTCGGCACGCGGGAGCCAGAAATATATGGTTCCGAGACATTGGCCGATATAGAAAAAAACATGACTGCGCGGGCGGAAATATTGGGCTATATCATTGATTTCCGCCAAACGAATAGTGAAGGTAAACTTATTGATTGGATACAACAGACCACAATACAACAAGACAGTGAAAAATATTCTGCAATTTTGTTGAATGCTGGCGCGTTTACCCATACATCAGTAGCCATATTGGATGCTCTACAGACTGTGAATATACCAATTATAGAGCTCCATCTATCAAATATCTTCAAACGAGAGAAATTTCGCCACCATTCCTATATTTCACCTGCAGCAAATGGTGTAATCTGCGGATTCGGTGGTAATAGCTACATTTTAGCGCTAGAAGCGGCGCATCATATTTTGAATAAAGTTTAAAAAGAAGGACTGTTATATATGTCGAAAATGTTTGTGGATCAGGATATAATACGTGACCTGGCAGCATTACTGAATGAAAGTGACCTTAGCGAGATCGAGGTTCAGGACGGTGAAAAAAGAATCAAACTTGTCCGGACAATTACTAATGCAGTTGCCCCGATTGTGGTGCCGCAAGCTGCACCACTAGCCGCACCCGTTGTTGAAACTGCGGTTGCAGACAAAGAACACCCCGGTGCAGTTACCTCACCAATGGTAGGTACACTTTATATGGCTGCAGACCCGGATAGTGATGATTTTATCAAGGTCGGTGACAAGGTTTCTGCCGGTCAGACTTTGATGATTATCGAAGCAATGAAGGTTATGAATCAGATTCCTGCTCCAATGGGCGGAACTGTTACCCAAATTTTAGTAGAAAATTCCCAACCGATTGAATTCGGTGACGTTCTGGTCATTATTGAATAACGGACATCATATGTTTGACAAAGTTTTAATTGCCAATCGCGGTGAAATTGCCCTTCGTATCCATCGCGCCTGTCAGGAGATGGGTATTTCAACCGTTGCTGTGCATTCCACGGCTGATGAAGATGCCATGCATGTTCGTCTGGCCGATGAAAGTGTCTGCATTGGACCGCCTGCGTCCAAAGACAGCTATCTGAATATCCCGTCCATCATCGCGGCCGCGGAAATCACTGGTGCTGATGCCATTCATCCGGGCTATGGTTTTTTATCAGAGAATGATAAATTCGCACAAATTGTGGCTGAGCATAAATTCGAATTCATCGGACCCACAGCAGCTCATATCAGATTAATGGGCGATAAGATTTCAGCGAAGGAAGTCGTAAAAAAATTAGGTATACCTGTCGTTCCCGGCTCTGATGGTGAAGTGGACGATATTGGGGAAGCCGAGAAAATCGCTAAAAGAATTGGCTATCCTGTTATTGTAAAGGCAGCCTCCGGTGGCGGTGGCCGCGGCATGCAAGTGGTTCATGATCAAAGCGAACTTGAAAATGCGATAAAGGCCTGTAAAAAAGAATCCGGGGCAGCTTTTGGTGATGATACGGTTTATCTTGAGAAGTATCTGACCTTACCACGTCATATTGAATTTCAGGTAATTGCCGACAAACATGGTAATGTCTGCCATCTGGGAGAGCGGGATTGCTCTCTGCAGCGACGCCATCAAAAAATATTGGAAGAAGCTCCTTCCCCAGCGCTGAACTCTGATGAGCAAAGCCGGATGGGTGAAGTCGTCCGCAAGGCTATACAAGGATTAGGCTACGTTGGCGTTGGCACCATTGAGTTCCTTTACGAAAATGGTGAATTCTATTTCATTGAAATGAATACCCGCCTTCAGGTTGAGCATCCAATCACAGAGATGATTACTGGCATTGATCTGGTGAGAGAACAAATTCGTGTTGCCGCGGGACTGACGCTCTCCTTTAATCAGGAAGATGTTAAATTCTCCGGTCATGCCATTGAATGCCGCATTAATGCAGAAGACCCTTTTACGTTTGTCCCAAGCCCCGGCAAAATCGGCGATTATCACACGCCAGGCGGACTGGGTGTTCGGGTTGATTCTGGAATCTATAGTGGATATACAATTCCACCTTATTACGATAGCATGATTGCCAAATTAATTGTTCACGGAAAAACCCGCAATGAATGCCTTATGCGTTTGCGGCGGGCGTTGAATGAATTTGTCATTGATGGCATCAAAACCACGATTCCCTTACATCAAAGTCTTATTCGGGAAACCGACTTTATTAATGGCGCTTATGATATTCACTGGTTGGAAAACTATCTGAAGAATCTAGCTGAATAATCTGGTTGAACAAACTGAAATGGGTGAAATTACCGCTGATCTGATCATTCACGCTTATGCTCAGGGTATTTTCCCCATGGCAGAGGCCGCCACATCAGATGACGTCTACTGGGTTGACCCAGAATTACGGGGTATTATTCCTCTGGATGGTTTTCATTTGCCGAGGAAACTTGCCCGAAAAATCCGACAGAGGCCCTTTGAAATCAGGGTAGACACATCCTTCGTAAGCGTCATCGAAGGATGTGCAGCCTCTATGGCGGAACAAGGTCGCGAAGAAACCTGGATTAATGATCAGATCATCTCACTATACGGCCAGCTTTTTGACCGTGGGTTTGTCCATACGATTGAGTGTTGGCAAGATAATAAGCTGGTTGGTGGCCTTTATGGGGTTTCCATTGGAGCTGCTTTCTGCGGTGAAAGCATGTTTCATACGGTAACCGATGCCAGCAAGGTTGCTCTGGTTTATTTGGTAGCTCGTCTAAAGGCAGGCGGATATCGTTTGCTGGACACACAATTCATCACCCCGCATCTGTCACAGTTCGGAGCAAAAGAAATTCCGCGGCATGAGTATAAAATGCAATTGGCGGCGTCTTTGGATATTGAAAGTGATTTTTATTCTTTACCTGTTAATTCAGGCCCCGAAACTATTTTACAATCTTTGACCCAAACATCATAAACCGGATGTTCCAGTGGCGAAAGTGCCGGACTAGATGCAAACATCCAGCCAGAAAAAACCTTTTTATGCTGATTATTATGCCCAACGTCAATAATCTCGAGGAATGCAATACTCTCGGGAGCGTCTTCCGGTGGATTTTTTCGGCAATAACGCAGAGTGATTTCAAGAGTTCCAAAATGAACTGTCTGATCCTGCCTGATTTTAATTGTTGATAACTGCGTAGTAATTTTATCCAGTGCAGCCAATTCAACTATCGAAATTCCTTCTTGATCACCAATGATATCCGTTTGTTCGGCAACAGCTGGATAAATAAACAGGAATAACAGGCTTGCAAATGTGAATGCTTTAACCCGAAAACACATTATTTATCATCGCTCTTGCCAGAACCGGCAAACTTATCAAGTAAACCGAGGAAATCTACAGCACCCTGTGTATTGGTTATTTCGTCGCCTTCTTCCAGTATCTCATCTTCATCATCACCAGGATCAAGAACCAGATAATTGCCGCCCAACAATCCCTCAGATGTGATTTTAGCAAAGGTGCTTTCGCTCAAAATAATTTCAGGATCAATACTAATTGTAACAACGGCATAGAAACTTTCTTTATCCAGATATTGGTCCGTAATTGAACCAACTTTAATACCGCTAATTTTTACGTCCCCCCCAATGGACAGACCATCAACCTTGTCAAATTTAACAATATAATTCTTACCGCCATTTGCCGAAACATTTGCATGACTAAAGGCAAAATATAGAAAACTTCCGGCAACGACTAATACAATTGCCCCCATCAATGTCTCTACGATGTTATTTTTCATATTTTTTTGCCTTTGTTAAATCTTAGGACTGAATCCAGCAATCAGGTTTTACTTTTATGACTAGTCAATTCAATTTATGTTTCTGGGTTCCAAGATTCATAATCACCAGTGGTCTTTTTACGCTCCCCACCTTCATTCAAACTACCACTTGGATAATAAGCGTCTATTGTACCTGTCATATTTTGTTCAAGATCTTTTTCCCATACCTTACGGTCCGGCTTACGCTCTAATGGTGTATAATCAACCGTATGATGCAGCCACATATGCCATTCCGGGGCAATTTTGGATGCTTCGACATCTGTTTTAAAAATAACCCATCGCTTGGAACCATTTTTTTCTTTGTAATAGACATTACCCTGAACATCTTCCCCAACCTTTTCACCGTTAAAAAAAGTATGGACGAGTGTTCCAATAGTGGCCCCATACCACCATCCGCAAATTCGTCTAATAAAAGCAACCATGTCTCATTTCCTGAATAAATTAACGCATTTCACTTGTTTTCTATACCCTGAGGATAAAGCCATAACAACCATAAAAGATTTTCAGGCTATTTTATGGCACTCAAAAATATAAATACAACTCATGATATAAATATTTTTTTAAATTCTACTGATATATTTTTTCTTATACGACTCACGAGAGACACTATATGTAGCAATGTCAACATGGCCTACATACAATATATGTGAAAAAAAAGCTATTTCTGACCTAATTGTTATAATACACTCCACCGGACCAGTTAACCATAAGCAAAACAATCTAGTTCGAGGACTTTCGATGAGGATAAACCGCCGCTTTACATCAGCAGACCAGTCACCTTACCATGGAATCGAATTCAGAACCGCAGATAGTGAAATTCGAAATCCGGATGGCTCCACTGTGTTTGAACTTAAGGGATTCGAAGTCCCCGCGGCATGGAGCCAAGTCGCTGCTGATATCCTCGCTCAAAAGTATTTCAGAAAAGATGGTATTCCTAAATGCCTTAAAGCTCTTAAAGAAGATAATATTCCAAGCTGGTTATGGCGCAAACAAACAGATACAGCGGCACTAAAAAAAGTCGCCAAAGAAGACCGGCATGGCCCGGAAACCAGTGCAAAACAGATATTTGACCGTCTGGCAGGCACTTGGACATATTGGGGCTGGAAAGGTGGTTATTTTTCAGCAGAATCCGATGCCCGGACATTTTATGATGAATTACGCTTTATGCTGGCAAATCAGATGTGTGCGCCTAATTCTCCACAATGGTTTAATACAGGTCTGAATTGGGCTTATGGCATTGATGGTCCGGCACAGGGACATCATTATGTAGATTATGAAACTGGAAAGCTGACTAAATCCAAATCCGCTTATGAACATCCACAGCCCCATGCATGCTTTATTCAAGGTGTTTCTGACGATCTGGTAAATGAAGGCGGCATCATGGATCTCTGGACAAGAGAAGCGCGCCTGTTCAAATATGGTTCTGGAACAGGTAGTAACTTTTCTCATATTCGTGGCAAGGGAGAAGCACTTTCCGGTGGCGGCGGCTCTTCGGGACTGATGAGCTTTCTTAAAATCGGGGACCGCGCAGCAGGGGCGATCAAATCCGGTGGCACGACTAGGCGGGCTGCAAAGATGGTGATTGTAGATGTAGATCACCCGGATGTTCTTGATTTTATTCAGTGGAAAGTCGTTGAAGAACAAAAAGTGGCCTCTCTTGTGGTCGGCTCTCAGGTCACTAAGAAACACATGAAAGAGGTTATGAAGGCCTGTTTCGAAAAAGAAATCGCGGAAGAGGATCGTCTTGATCCCAAAACCAATGAGCATCTTAAACTGGCCCTACTCGCTGCAAGAAACTCCCTTGTCCCCGAATCGGTCAGCCAACGGGTTATTCAATTTGCCCGCCAAGGATACAGCCAAATCGAATTTGATACCTATGATACGGACTGGGATTCAGAAGCTTATGTCACCGTGTCAGGCCAGAATTCCAACAATACTGTACGTATTACTGATGAATTCATGGAAGCTGTATTGAATGACAGTGATTGGCAGCTTAAAAGCCGCACGGATGGTAGCGTGACAAAAACACTAGCTGCCCGTGAATTATGGGACAATATCGGACTTGCCGCGTGGCAGTGTGCCGATCCCGGTCTTCAATATCATACGACCATCAACGATTGGCATACTTGCCCGGAATCAGGCGAAATTCGGGCCTCTAATCCTTGTTCAGAATACATGTTTCTGGATGACACAGCATGTAACCTTGCATCCCTAAACCTTATGAAGTTCCGTGCAAAAGATGGCGAGTTCGAAATTGATAATTTTGAACATGCGGTGCGGTTATGGACTGTCGTGCTTGAAATTTCTGTTTTAATGGCACAATTCCCTTCAAAACAGATTGCTCAATTGAGTTATGATTTCCGTACTTTAGGACTGGGCTTTGCCAATATTGGCAGCTTCATCATGGCTTCCAGCTTTTCCTATGACAGTGATGAAGGTCGCGCATTATGCGGCTCCATATCTGCCTTGATGAGCGGTATTTCCTATGCCACCTCTGCGGAAATGGCCGCGGAACAGGGGGCCTTTGCAGGATATGAAAAAAATAAGGACCATATGTTGCGGGTTATTCGAAATCACCGCAATGCCGCCCTCGGAGAATCAGACGGTTATGAAGGGCTATCCACCCTTCCCGTCCCTCTTGATCTGGTAAACTGCCCCTTACCGAAACTTGCTATTGCTGCTGGTATGGCATGGGATAAGGCATTAGAACTTGGTCTTCAGCATGGCTATCGTAATGCTCAGACAACTGTGATTGCCCCCACTGGGACAATTGGATTGGTCATGGATTGCGATACCACGGGAATTGAGCCTGATTTTGCCCTAGTTAAGTTTAAGAAACTTGCCGGTGGCGGATATTTCAAAATTATTAACCGTATGGTACCTGAAGCTCTAAAAAATGTAGGCTATACACCGAAACAAATTGATGAAATGGCTAAATATGCCGTTGGCCACGGGACTTTGAAAAATGCCCCTGCCATCAATCACGATACATTAAAGGACAAAGGTTTTGCCCGCGCGCAACTTGACGCACTGGAACAAACACTGGCAAGTTCTTATGATATTACTTTTACATTTAACCAATGGACGTTGGGTAAAGAATTTTGTGTCGATGTGTTGGGATTCAACGAAGAACAACTGAATGATATGAATTTCAACATGCTGGCGGCTTTGGGCTTTAGCAAGGCTGATATTGACAGCGCAAATTTATATTGTACCGGCTCCATGACTCTCGAAGGCGCCCCTCACCTCAAGCAAGAACATTTACCTATATTTGATTGCGCCAATCCTTGTGGCAAAACCGGCAAGCGTTTCCTCTCTGTTGATAGCCACATTCTGATGATGGCGGCCTCTCAACCTTTTATTTCCGGGGCAATTTCAAAAACCATCAACATGCCATCCTCCGCAACAACAGAGGATTGTAAGGAAGCCTATCTGAAATCGTGGAAACTTGGTCTTAAAGCCAATGCCCTATATCGGGATGGCTCAAAACTTAGCCAACCTCTTAGCGCTGCCCTTTTGGATACGGATGATTTGGGAGAAGACATCTCCCTGCCGGAAAAAACCAAGGTGGTTGCCGAACGAATTGTCGAAAAAATTATCATGCACTCCGAACGCCGCAGATTACCGGGACGGCGCAAAGGCTACACACAAAAAGCTTCTGTTGGAGGTCATAAAATCTACCTGCGTACCGGGGAATATGATGATGGCACTTTAGGCGAAATATTCCTAGATATGCATAAAGAAGGTGCCGCTTTCCGTAGTCTGATGAATAACTTTGCCATTGCCCTGTCTATTGGCCTTCAATACGGCGTACCTTTGGAAGAGTTTGTTGATGCCTTTACTTTTACACGGTTTGAGCCATCAGGACAGGTTGTTGGCAATGATGCCATCAAAATGGCCACATCGGTACTTGATTATATCTTCCGTGAATTGGCTGTGTCTTATCTTGGACGTAAGGACCTTGCGCATGTGAACACAGACGATTTAGCCCCTGATACTATTGGTCGCGGCGAAGGAGATACCTCTGCTAAAGAATCAACAAGTGAAGCTCTGGACCGGGTAATTTCTTACGCAAGCACCGGGTATGTGCGGAAAAATAACCTTTATGTTTTAAATACCACAGATAAAACTGACACCACTGTCAAGGCCAGGGACGTAAATCAAGAAACCATATACGAAACAAAAACGGCGATTTCTGGTAGTGTTACGACCTCTATCAGCAAACGGGATATTCGCACTTCCCGCGTTATGGAGGCTAGGATTAAAGGATATGAAGGCGATGCTTGCACCGAATGCGGCAATTTTACCATGGTTCGGAATGGCACATGTCTTAAATGCGATACCTGTGGCACAACAAGTGGCTGCTCATAGCAGGTCAAGATCGTCCCTCCTCAATAATAAGTGAAAGCTAATATCTCTTGTCTAGGTAGATAATAATATGATATAGTCCTATTCTAAGCCCAAAAATACGGTGAAAATACATGGATTATAATAAATATTACGAGAGGTTACGGCAAAAACTGGACCATCTTATACGCACGAGTGCTCGTGATGATTATGCTTCTATATCGGCATTAATCAGTAAAAATCATGCCTATATGCAACAATTCATTAAACGAGGTGTGCCTAAGTGCCTCAAAGATGATGACATGAAAAAAATCATTAATCACTTTAATATTTCAATGGATTATTTTGGTTCACCTGATGACTTTTCAAACCCGGGAGACGAATTCTCTGATCGACAAGGAGGAGAATTCAACGAAGAATATATCAAAGTCAATGTTTACGATATCGAAGCTGCGGCCGGTGCCGGTGCCATCGTGGAAAATAATGACGTAGCCAATAAACTGGCCTTTAAAAAAAGCTGGATAAGAAGCAGCTCCAACGCCACCTCAAATGATTTGGCCGTCATTACCGTATCGGGTGATTCTATGAATCCAACATTATATGACGGTGACCGTATTCTGGTTGATATGACCCAAACTTCCCTTAAAAATGATGGCATTTACGTCCTTAGAAATGAAGACATGATTTTGGTGAAGCGCATATCCCTTAATCCGGTTACAAAATTATGTACGATCAAAAGTGACAATACATTTTATGAAAGCTGGGAAGGATGCCAACCAAAAGATTTGGATATTTTAGGCCGTGTTATCTGGATGGGAAGAAACATATAGTCTCCTAACAAACACACAAAATTTAAAATAGGATGTTTTATGACTAAGACCGAAGTTAGTAACCCGCGTCAGCCTTCCATTAGGACTGTCCCTATGCATTCTGACCTTAATGCCAACGGACATATCTTTGGCGGCTGGATTTTATCCCAGATGGACCTTGCAGGCGGCGGAGAGGCCATACGTTTTTGCAAAGGTCCCGTGGCAACCGTTGCCATAGAAGGGCTAAATTTTCATCAGCCCGTCCTGCCTGGTGATTGGCTCAGTGTCTACACAGATATTGCAAAGGTTGGTAAAACATCCATTACCATCCATATAGAAGTAACTGTCTTACGGCGCGACAACGACGGTGAAATCAAAGTCACAGAGGGTGATTTTATTTTTGTATCTTTAGATGACAATCACAGACCAAAAGAAATCAATAAATAGTGAAATAACCTACTACCCATTCTCAGATTCGGATGTATGGGACTAAGGCATGGCTGCGCAACTGAGCTTTCGGACTCAGGTGCGTCCGCACGTGAGGTATTTTCTACAACAGGGCATAAAACTGCTCAGAGTCTCAAATAAAACTCAGGCACAGGCTAAAAATGCAGCACGGAAAAGGCGGGCACTGCGGGTAAGGTCAGTAAAATTGTCAGAATGACTGTCAGAATGAAATATGGAGCTAACTAGTTGATTTTATTGCTGAACCCGACAGGGACTGAACCTGTGACAAGCTGATTAAGTCTCAGACCTAACCCCAATAAAATTAATGACTTAGCATATCTATTTTGTCCAACTATCGGCTGATTTATACTGATAGTTGGACAGTTTTAACCTTTTCTGGTTCCAACACAACCATTCTGGAATGGCCGTTGATAGACACAATCATGGCGTGTGTGATAAAGTAGCCGGAAGAAAACAAAGTTCACGCAGATGGGGAGAAAATAATGCCGCCATTTTTAAATGAAATATGGGTTTGGGTTACGGCCCATGCGTCAGGTCTGACAGCAGTCGCAGCCTTGGCCACAAGCTTATTCGCTTTAAGGGTTAGTACATGGTCGCGCTTGCAAAATAGACGACATAATATACTATCTGTACAGCCAGATCTGGTATTTGAACTTAAGGACGACGAGGACATGGTTAAGTTATTGTTATCAAACAATGGCCTCGGCCCTGCAAAAGTTGATGACATGAAAGTCTATTATGGTGAAAAATTAATGACTGGTGAAAATGTTGAAAAAATTTTTAATGCCCTTACCATCATTTTCCCTAATGATCATGTACGAAGAGAGGGTAACAGAGCAACTTACCTTGACGCCGGGGTCAGTATCTCACCGAACAAACCTCACGATTTAGTAAGATTTCGTTTAGCGCATTGGAAACATGATGACGTAGTAGATGGCCGCGACAAGATAAGAAAACACCTGAATATAATCATAAAATACAAGTGTTTATACGGCAAAAACTTCGAAGCAAATTTTTAAAGGGGACGAGCTTTTTCGATCCTGAGATGGCTAGGCTCTTTTTCTATCTTTCGCCGTTCTTAGTGGCGAGTTGCTTCAATTTTTCATTTGCCTGAACAGATTTTCTTATTTCTCCACATAAATAAGTTTATCCGGCAGATCTGGTTTGGCCGGCCGATGTCCGGGGCATGGTATACCGCCTTTAACAGCTTTCAGCCCAGCATCCTCCATAAAAGTTGGACAGTTGCATATGAAACTTTTTTAAAACTTTCAAGCCATTGAATTAAAAGGTTTAAATGGTGAGCCCGACAGGATTCGAACCTGTGACAAGCTGATTAAGAGTCAGATGAAAGTCGAATGTTTTCAAGGTGCATTCTGACAAATTCCCGGTTTGTTCCCTCCTATAGGATCAATTGGTTAGCGGATTTGTCAGAATGAATTTAGCTCTTTTGACCCAGTTGGGGTTGGCAAATTACGCTATAAATCGAATGAGAACAAAAAAAGAACATTGACTTTGATAAAACGACTCTCATACTTAAGACATGAGACAAAACCTTTACCCAAAAGCAATGCCGTTCGATGATTGGTCACAAGATTATGTGGTTGATCAAACGATTCTTGACCACCTGAATGCCCTTCAACGTATTTGTGAGCAGTGCCAAAACAGGGAGATATTCGCGGATGAACTGGAACCAATTTTAACGGCGCTGCGGAAAGAGAATGAAGCTGTAACTATGTTGGCGGCAAGGCTACAGAAATGTCTCTCTATCGAGAACCAAACTATTCGCATGCACGATGTAATGTGGTGTGTGGAACGAATCAAAATTCAATTTGGTTTAATGACCCCAGAAACCAAATAGCGGATATACTTCTTTTCCCCATCTTTAATCCGCACCCATCGGAATTCTGAAATATTATTTTTCCGGCCCCACGCCATCAACGCCCCCCGCACTCCTCTAACCATCTCCTGGACAAGTGAGAGGTGGGCCACGCCTTCAACTATTTGAACGTGGCACGACCAGTCATATTTATCACCATACCCACCGTTTTTAAACAAACGCAAATTGCCTGATGTGGGTTGAAAGTGGATGTTCATTCTTTTGACTTCTGTTTGGTGATTTTATCTATCACCTCATTCAATCCAATCGCATAATTGACCAGACGGGACGTGTAGCTCTCCCCATTGGCCACGAACTTGGAAATGTATTTGGACATGGTGGGTGGGAATGCAACCCATGTATCAGTGCAAATACGAGGATCAAATCCGGGATATTCCTCCTGCCAATCCTTTAAGAAATAATCCCCTACGGTTCCGTCTGGGTAATCTCCACAGGCGTCAGTCCAGTTTTCAATAACGGCTGGTGTAAAGGTCGTGTAATAAAAGCCCGTGCTGGTGGGGTCGGCATTGGTTGCCTCATCACTACAATCTTGACGTCTACCAAGATCGGCACTTGCTTCACCCGCTGCCCACAGGCAGTCAACACGGATAAGATCACGCAACAAGTCATCACCGAACGCAATGGGATCAGTCGTCGCCCTGTCATTAGCCACCGCAATTTGTTTGGTAAAGTCATTTTCAATATCCTTATGATTGGCTATCAGGGCATTCTCCCGAATTATGGCTTCCTCCTGCACCGCTGCCACGGCGGCTTGTTTCTCGTCCTTATACTTCTGCTCAAGCCGATTCTTCTCTAGCGCGAAAGTAGCTGCTTGAGCGGCATCATGCTCAGACAGGCCCCAAATACCAGCGTAATAGAGCGCTGTGCAGAGAATACCGATCACGATAGCTGAACCAAACGCAATGTATCCGCCGATTCCCATTACCCTTTGCCCCACTTATTAACTATCGCTATCCAGAGCGAAGGCCCGGCCCCTATGCCTGTGGCACAAATTCCAGCTATCCACAGGCTATCTGCCCGCAGCCAGTACATAGACAACAGCCCAAAGATAAATAACGCGATACCTTGGATGAATGTTAATCGACGGGAATTGTCATAATTTTCCGGGTGGGGATTATCCTTCATATTTTTTTACCTCTCGCTTATGTCAAATTCGTTTGTGTTTCGGATATATAAAATTCTTTATGTCAAATTCGGTTAATTTTTAAACCGGTCGAATTCGACCCCTTTACCACCGCGCCCGATAACCTCGGCAGTCAATGTGGGTAAATGTCTTGTACCTTCCCAGCCCGGAAATTTTCCATTCCTTGTCTGCGAAGGCATATACAGCGGCTGGCATAATGCCCCGGACCTGAATATCAGCAGCCATGGCAAGACGGTGCCTGCTGTTTAATTTGCCACCCACAGCCTTGTTATGGCCCTCGCAGCGACAAGCTGACGTGATTGTGACCGGCTGCCCAAAATGCCTGCGGATCACTTCAAGCATGTCCAGAAGCTCTAATGTTATTTCGTCAAATCCACAGCCGCAAGGGCAAGTCATTTCATAGTCGCTAAAATGTTCGGATAGTTTCATTTGTCAGCCTTTGTTTTTAAATCATCTTTTAAATCGCCAATAGCATTCAGGATTCGCTTTTCGGTTTCCTTCAGATCATGGTGCTTTACGAAATTATTGGCGGCATAAAGCTTGTGAGCGGATAAATCTTTTTCGGTTTCGCGCTGGTTTCTCAGTAAAGATTTCACCAGCCAGCCCAACCACACGACTGGCCCGGCGAGTAGCCATGATGTGAAATACTCAAAATTATTCGGATGACCTTGCATCGCTACTTCCTTTAAAAATTAGACAAAAATTCTACGGAGAAACGGTTAAATCGATTCAATTTCGATATTAACCTTCCATTTAATGACTTGGCCTGCTGCCCCCGTTACACGGCGGCGGATAGATGTCCCCGCCACCCCTAGCTCTGAGGACCAGACGCCGTTGCTCTCCTCTGAAAAAGGTGATGCTTTAACACCTTGAATTGCCGCATCCCCGCTGTTTCTATAAATAAATATCCTATCCTCGTAGGCGGCACGATTGCCGCCGGTATCTTGCCTCGCGACAGCCTTCATGCTGACGAAATACGCGGAATTATCAGGGATAGGGAGCAGGAATTGATTGGTTGGGGTATCGTCGGTAGTCGTGGTTATAAAACCTGAATGCCGCATCGACACTTGCGGTGGAATTCCATATCCAGTATTTGCATTTATATCCCCGATTTTATTGTTATCAAGGTCGTTATCATAGATTTTAAAGTCATCACAAGCATTCGCTATGGATAGTCCATATTGTTGTGTTTGTGAGCCTTGGTTATCATAACAGTTATTATGACCAACGGATGCCCCGACCACCCCCCTGAATGACATGCCGGACCCTCCTGTGAGATTGGCGGTATTGTTATTCCAACACTCGTTGCCATCCACCGATATGTCATTGGATACATCCCCAAAAAGACCATGCAATGAATTGTCCCAACATTTGTTATTTTTGAGAGAGGCACCATCATTATTTTCTACTTTAATGCCGCTATCAGGAACATTAACACCATTTTTATAGCAATGATTGTCATGGATCATCGCATTTGTGCCGCGATATAACGGAGAATACCCATTGCCGAAATATATTCCCGCCCCTTGGACAAACCCTTGCCCATTTTCATAGCACGTATTAAATGCCACTTCGACATTATTACAGCCACCACCAAGTATAATTCCGGCGCCTTCACAGCGGGAAACGTCATTAGCAATGACCTTGCCGTTCATTCCACTATTAATTTGAATACCTGGGGTTTGAAGATTTCCCGCCATATTCGTGATTGTATTAAATGCAATATAGCAAACAATTCCACCCGCCGCCCCGGCTGTGCCTGTCCAATTTATGGCGCCTTTCGAACAGTTTTCAAAATAGCAATTTGTTATTGTACCCAACGACAGTGTGGTCAGTCCTGTTGATGATACGGATATTCCATTGACACCGCCGGGGGGAAGTGCCCTTGATCCGTTAATAACGGTCAAGTTATTATAATAAAACGGCGCACAATTATTCGTCTGTATTAGCCCGGCGTTTAATGCCCCGCCACCATTGCCATCTATCTTAAAGCCTGAAAGGTGTAACCCCTCGATAACGCCATTATCGGGTTGAGCAAAGATTATTATATGTTCGCCGCCGTCACTCGATTTCAATACCGATGCTGCGCCGTCACCAATGACCACGCAAAAACTTGTAATTACAAGTGTTGAGGAAATAATATAAATTCCCGATGGAATATGCATGACCGCTTTGATTAATTGTACGTAATCCAGCGCGGCCCTAACGGCAACAGTATCATCCGTGCTGCCATTACCAATGGCCCCAAACCAATGGATCTCAATCACAAAACCCATAAATTCACGGACAAACCCACCACTCGCGCCGGTAGGGTCACTATCAAAGGCAAAATTCACGCCGCCATCAGGTGTGATAGCGGATTTAGTCACACGGAACCGCCCGCCTGCACGGTCCCCATCGGTGGTGCGATATTTCACCTCTACTCGGTCACCTTCCCAAAGAGAAGACTCTGAGAGGTCCGTCATATCAGCACTGCTATCTTCGTGATGATATCCCCTTGTATCTTGTATGGGATACCAATCACTCCCATTAAAAATTTCCGGTGTTGAAGCAATAGGCAATGAGCTTGGCTTGATCGCATAAATTACCCCGCCACTGTCTACGGTTTGAGTTTCTGTGGTGATGTTTAACCCTGAAAAATAAGAAGTAGGGATTTCATATTTGGCAGATGCCCTCACCCCGGCCATCGTTTTTTTGGTGTTGCCCAGTCTATCCATGACCGTCAAGGCCGATCCATTGGCGATTTCGGCGATTGTTGCCGCGTCCGTGGCGGCGTCTATTAATTGCTGTTCTGTAATGGGCGTGGTGGACATTATGGCGTCTCCGTATCTTTTGAATAATAGTTATCTGAGTAATTTATGCTTGATATCTGGGTTGAATAGAGGTCTTGAACTTCAACGCTCTCGACGATAAAGGGCAAGGCACTCAGCTTGCTGTCCTCGGTTATCACATAGCGTGTTGGTTCAAACCCCGTATCAGAGACGGTATAAATTGCCGCTGCGGGGATTGTGGCAAGGCTGATATTGTAATCATCAATACCGCTACATGGGATAATTTCCACCGAACCATCCGCGCCCATCAAGCTGATATAATATGTACCGGAATCAAAGACCGTTGGTTGGGAAAGTTGCATGGTCGTCCCATCATGAGCCACCACATAGCCGTCGGTGGTTTGCGTCCGTGTGTTGTCCACATTGTCAATGCGGTAGCCGGGGATCAATGCCCTGCCCTCGCCTGTTGACATAAATTCCGACCGGACCCGTGCATAAACCAATTTGTTTTGTTCGCGCCATGCCCGCCAAAAAGCCTGGTGTTTATTCCGCAGGCCAGTGCCTTGGATCTGCTTCGGATTTATGGCCGCGTCATTGGTGGAAAATATTTCATCACTGTCAAAATTATCCGGGTCGCGCCATGATACCTCAACCCCGTCATACTCTTTTGATGGCGTGAATGTAATAGTCCGGGCCTCGCTGTCCGCTACTTTATTTCGGTGGTTGAACAACATCATACTTGCCGATTTCTTTTGCTCAAAAAACAACCTCAGCACCGACCCGGACCGATAGGCGATGCAGAAGCACGCACCCGCAACCGTCGAAGCAATTTCTTCAAACGTCATATTGTCTTTGTCGAAAGTGAAACAAAATTCCGCCGCTTCTGCATGGCCAAAATAAGCAACGATCGCCGCCTGTGTGGCATAGAGATTGTCAATATCAATTTCTGCCAAGGTACGGCGCCCGATACGACTATCGGTGGCCATATGACAAAGTATCGGTGCAATCATTTTTGTGGCATATAGAGTTGATGACGCCACCCCACTGGAATAATCCGGGATTTTGCGCGTGGCTAAACAATTCAATTTTCGGTCTTTGACCCGTAAGGCGGAATCCGTGGCTTTCGTGATCGTATGAACGGTCGTTATGTCGCCAAAATGCGGTTCTGTGACGTTCTTGACGCCGTACAGGTCTTGCCATTTAATTTCATCAACCACCGTGCCTTCGAACCCATAATCCGTATTGCTGGTTCTTCGGACACGAATTTGTATTCGTCCAGAGAATGACGGCGTGAACTCAATCGTTTTACGCTGGGCGTCTTGTGATTTGGCGGACAGATTAAAGGTAATGGATTCCGATGAGCCGGTGGGCGTGTCATTTTCATCCACCTCCTGAACCTCAATTTCACCGGAAACCGACGCCGTGACTTTATCCTCACCCTGTTTAATTAATCCATTAGGAGCGACGATGTTACACCAGATCGTTTCAACGTCTTCCATCACGAACGGGCCAAGCCATACCTTATCCGCCGCAGTGGAGGGCTTGATTTCCGCCGATTTATTCGTTTCGGTAACAAGCGTTGTTTCAACTGTCGTTATCGTGTCTGATGTCACGGCGGCCACGGTAAAAGTGCCGCGATTCGCCGGATCCGGGTCAATTCCCAAAACGTAAAAACTTTCCCCGACTTCAAGCCAGTCCAAGAAATCTGTGTCGCCGCTTTGATAAATCGTACTCGGGGCCGTGAAGTCGATATCGTCGCCCTTGTGCCTTAGCTCATTGGGGGCATCCAACGTCCCCCCATCAACGCTGTTTGATCGCTTTACGTTTAGTACGGGCTCACTTGGCCCTGTACCAATTTTAAGAAACGGGCTGCCACTGTTTGGACTGGTTTCTGGATTATAGAAACTCGCGCCTGCGCCACTGATCGCGCTGAGCAAGGTATCGGAATCTCTGACGTCTGTTACGTCAAAATAACCTCGCCCAATGGACATATAGGCATATTCAAATTCGTCGTTATTGACATATTTCCGGTAAGGTACGGCCAGCAAGGTCGGATATGAGCGCACTTGCCCGTAAATATCCTCAATGCGCTGTAAAGGCCGCTCAACGTTAGTTCTGGCAGTCAGAGAATTATTTTTTGATCCTGTCCGCTGATTTTCCAGTGCTCCCGGTCCACCACTCAATACTGCGCCAATAGCATATGACGCCACTGCCGCAATAATTGCATTGATTATCGCGGGAAAGAATTGATAACCGGGGTAAATCCGCACCTCATACGCACCATACGCCGGCACAGATAACGCCGGTACATTGCTCGTTATATCGACGTCCCCGTGGAATATTTGCCATTCCGGCCGGACAGAATATTTATCAAATAAAAAGGCCCCGAGGGAGCCTGAAAATTCGTATGATTCTGATGTTTGTTCAAATGGATCTGGATAGATCGTTACTGTTGCCATCGCCAGTAGGTGACCTTTCTGAAATTCTGCTTTAAAAAATATAATTCTTCGATCATAACTTGGCCCTTGCCATGGAATTGGGAGGCGCAATGAATGATATTTCCGTCCAACCAGACGCCCACATGAAATAGCCCGTCACGCTTGCCAGCGCATAGAACCACATCGCCGTAAAGGGGTGTGGTGACCTCAACAAATCCCGCCGTGTTGATATTCTCCGCAAACGACCTTGCGGCACTAGAGAGGCTCAAATCCTTGGGCGTATAATCTTTCAATTCAATTTCGGCGTCCCGGTAGAAATCAACCACAAACTGCCAGCAATTATAAGTCTGCCAACAAAAGGGTTTTCCAACGAATTTAGATAAATCCGCGCAACATGGGAAATCTGTCATAAGTATAAATTGATCCTGTCGGAGAAATATTCAACTCTTTGGCCTGCGCCGTTAAATTGGCACCTTGCTTGACGAAATTAACACCCGTGATTTTCAGGGTGATCGGCCCTTCCAGCTGCTCGTACTTATCCGACCGGAAAGAGCGATATATCAATTGTGGGTCATCGGTATTGCCGGGGGATATATTATCCATCTCCGCGCCAATGACTTCATTTAAGTCTCCAAGCGTAATTTGAATAACTTGGTCAAGGTCGGCTTTGTTGTCGGGTAATTTAACCAGCATGGGGCAATAGATAAAATTGACCGTTGCCCCTGATTCCACAACGCCGGAAAATCCCTCAATTTTATTCCGTACCAGGTAATGTGTCTGAGTGAAATCCGCATGGGATATTTCCAGCGTTTCCAATTCCGCCACGCCAGTCGGGGCCGTCACCAGCCATTCTTTAATTTCTGTCTCAGTTGCCATTAGAAATCCAACACATTACTATCAATATTTGCTAATTGATTTAAGGCATTCAGCATTGATTGACCATTCGGGCCATAAGCCGTGTATAGTTCAAGGGTACCGTCCATGTAGCTGGCATCAATTATCGGCTGCGCGTAGACCTGAAATGTAACTTCTTTGGCTGTGCCTAATTGTCCGGTGGAAATAGACCCCTGTACAATCTGTACGTTATAATCGGCATCGTAGCCGTCTAGGTCCAACGACATGGTAAAGGCCAACGACCCCTCACGTAGAGCGCGTAGATAAAACGCCTTCCAATATTGATGCTGCCATTCGCTCAAAACAAAGCGCAAATTGACCACTGCCACCCCACCGACCATATCCAATTGTGTGCGAGGAAAGCCACCTCCTATGTTGGTCTGGACAAAGCCAGAGGCGATATTGTCCGCATAACCGGCATAGGTCGGGGTAAGTTGTAAAACCGCCATTATCTAAATCGCCTCGGTGCGTTGTAATTTTGCTTGAATGTCTTTGAAAATGGGCTGTTCGGTGCCGCTGTTTGTGCGGCCATGCCGCCGGGCAGTTCTTCCCGCAATATCATACGAACGCGACCCTCGGTCATTTCCTGCGTGGCTGTGATCCGGCCAGAGGTTTGGTTTATGATTTCGATATTGGTACTGCCACCCATCATGCGGCGGGAATCCGAATTATTGCGGATGGTGCCTGGAACCTTGGGAATGAATAATTCCGGGCCACGTTCCCCAACAATCTCCGTCCCGGAGATATCCCCCCCGCCGGCCTTTCCCAGAAATGAACCAAAAATATTTCCCAACAAGTTTCCGCCTTTTGGTGAAAACAGGTTTTTCAGCGGATTAATGATCAAGGCATCTGTGGCCATCTTTAACAATGTATTTTTGAAAGTGTTCTTCAGCGCATCAAGAGCGCTCTCACCCCGCCCTATGCTATCAATAAATATGTCCCCAAAGTCCTCCGCAAACTGGTCAGACATGCGCTCCAATTCTTTAAAGCTTTCGGAAGCTTTTTCTGTGGCCCTTGCCTGCTTCTCAAAAGCATCTAATTGGCTGGTGATTGCCTGTTTTTGTTTATCCGTAGCAATAATGCCTCT
>JAESRB010000164.1 GCA_016764855.1 Emcibacter sp. | reverse complement strand
TTGATAAATTCATCTACATCCTGTGTGTCTACTTCCAGATCAATACCGTCTACATCGGCAAAGCGTTTGAAGAGAACGGCCTTGCCCTCCATCACAGGTTTGGAGGCTAACGCGCCAAGGTTTCCAAGTCCGAGGATCGCGGTGCCATTTGTGATAATGGCCACAAGGTTGCCTTTGGCCGTATAGTCATAGACCATGTTTGGGTGCTCTGCGATTGCCAAAACAGGGGCCGCGACGCCGGGGGAATAGGCCAGTGACAGATCACGCTGTGTCGCCATGGATTTGGTGGCTACAATTTCTAATTTTCCGGGGCGCCCGGCAGCATGATAATGGAGCGCTTCTTTGTCGCCAAAATCATTTTTCCTGTCACTCATAACGTTAGTCCCTTATGCTTTTTATATCTTGATCCGACCTTTGAAGAATTGCTTTCCACAGGCGGAGCAGATAAAGTGTATTTCATGATGCGCCATGATATATATTTTGGAAATTGAAATATACTATGGAAACAATTGCCCTATAATATAAAATAATATTACTAATTTTCTATATATATTGTAATTATATTAAATGTAAACACTAAAAAACTTTATTAATATTTTAAAGCCGACAAATTTATGACAGATGTTCTGACAACGATCAAAAAAAACAAACAAAAGTCCAAAGCTGATTCTGGGGTAACACCTATGATGGTGCAATTCTTGGAATTAAAGGCGAAACACAGGGAATATCTGCTGTTTTATCGAATGGGGGATTTTTATGAGTTGTTTTTTGAGGATGCGGTAAAAGCATCGGCGGCTTTGGATATTACTTTGACCAAACGGGGTAAACATGAGGGCAATGATATCCCCATGTGTGGCGTGCCGGTTCATGCGGCGGAAAACTATCTTTCCCGCTTGATTAAAAAAGGCTTCAAAGTTGCTGTTTGTGAACAGATGGAAGACCCGGCGGAGGCCAAAAAACGCGGATCGAAACCTGTGGTAAAGCGGGACGTGGTACGGTTGGTGACACCGGGAACCCTCACCGAAGAAAATCTGTTGAATGCACGGCAGAATAATTTTCTGGCGGCTTTGGCCCGGTCACAGGGAAGTTATGCGCTGGCGTGGCTTGATATTTCAACGGGTGACTTTTTTGTCAGTAGCCTGCAACCTGAAAATCTGGAGGCGGAATTATCGCGGCTTCAGGCTGGTGAATTGATTCTGTCTGCCTCGCTTTTGGAAAGTGATGATCTGGGCGATGCACTGGAGGATTGGCAGGATATCCTGAGTCTAGTGGAAAGCCGCAGTTTCGACAGTACGCAGGCGGAAGAAATATTGAAAGAGGCTTACGGCATTAAAGTCGTGGATGGTTTAGGTAGTTTTACGCGGGCGGAATTATCCGCTTGTGGTGCGCTGCTGACCTATCTTCAGGAAACCCAGAAGGGTAAAATGCCAAAACTGGCGCCGCCGATTTCGGTGGGGGCAGAAACGACCATGATGATTGACGGGGCAACGCGGCGTAATCTGGAATTGACCCATACCTTGGCGGGAGCGCGAAAAGGCAGCTTGCTTCATAGCGTTGACCGGACGGTTACCGGGGCGGGGGCGCGTTTGCTGAGTAGTCGTTTGAATGCACCACTTATGGCGGCTCATACGATTAACCGCAGACTTGATCTGGTGGCTTATTTTCATGAGCATGAGGCTTTCCGTCAAAAAATAAGGGACCTTCTTAAACGCTGTCCCGATTTGGAACGGGCGATGTCGCGATTATCGTTGGGACGTGGTGGCCCTCGGGATTTATCGGCTGTTCGGGATGGGTTGATACAGGCCGCAGAGATCAAATTTATTTTTCAGAGCCGGCTCGAGACGGATGGTGGTGGGTTGATTTCATTGCCGGAGGATATTGAGTTGATCCTAGATGACCTTGGGTCTCATGGGCATATTATCGATTTACTCCAGCGGTCATTGGCCCAGGAACTCCCCACTATAATCCGGGATGGAAACTTCATTGCCAAGGGCTATCATGCGGCCCTTGATGAATTTCGTATGCTGTCCAGTGAAAGCAAACGGCTTATCATGGCTTTGGAGGCAAAATATCGGAAAATTACTGATGTTAATGGCTTAAAAGTTAAGTATAATAATGTCTTAGGATACTTTATTGAAGTGACGGCTTTGCATGGGGATAAATTGATGTCTCCACCGCTCAATGAAGAATTCATTCATCGTCAGACTTTGGCCAATGTGGTGCGTTTCAACAGTAGTGAGCTTGCCAAGCTAGCGGGGAAAATAGGACAGGCGGCGGACCGGGCGTTGGCGTTAGAGCATGAGATATATGAAAAACTGGTGGCGGAAGTACTCCTCCATTGGCAGGATATAAGCCTTGCATCACAGGCGTTGGCTCAATTGGATGTGGCAACGGCTTTGGCGGAATTGGCCGCAGAGAAGAATTATGCTCGACCATTGGTGGACGAAAGCTTGGCTTTTCGCATTGAAAATGGTCGTCACCCCGTGGTTGAGGCCGCCTTGGCAAAGACCCATGTGGATAATTTTGTGGCCAACGACTGTGATCTTGGGCCGGGCAGTCGGCTGTGGTTGATCACTGGGCCTAATATGGCAGGTAAAAGCACGTTTCTGCGCCAGAATGCCTTGATTGCACTTATGGCACAAATGGGCAGTTTCGTTCCGGCCAAATCGGCTCATGTGGGCATTGTGGATCGGTTGTTCAGTCGGGTCGGTGCCTCGGATGATTTGGCGCGGGGGCGGTCAACCTTTATGGTGGAGATGGTGGAAACCGCTGCAATTCTTAATCAGTCAACGTCGCGTTCCTTGGTGATACTTGATGAAATTGGCCGGGGAACGGCGACTTATGATGGGCTGTCCATTGCTTGGGCAGCGGTAGAGCATATTCATGAGGTTAATGAATGCCGTGCTTTATTTGCCACCCATTACCATGAAATGACAGCATTATCGTCAAAACTAGACGACTTGGCGCTATATTATATGAAGGTCAAGGATTGGCAGGGGGAAGTTATTTTTCTGCATGAGGTGGCGGCAGGAACAGCGGATCGTTCTTATGGTATTCAGGTGGCAAAGCTTGCAGGTCTGCCAAAAGTCGTCGTCGCGCGGGCAACACAAGTGCTGCATAGTCTTGAACAGGGGGGGCAGGGGGCGGCGAAAGGTCAAAATATAGACAGTCTTGCCGACGATTTGCCATTATTCTCTGCTATACAGGCGAAGGTGGTACAGGAGGAGAGTGCCGAAAATAGTACAGGGGCAGTGTTGGAGCAGGCTTTATTAGACATCAATCCAGATGAATTGACCCCAAGGGAAGCAATGGATGTGCTTTATAAACTGAAAAAGCTGCAGCAGGATAGGTAAAGTAAAATACGATGGTTAAGGTAAAAGAACACAGACAGATTTTTAATCGCCAGATTTTCACAGATAGACTTGCTCTTCTGCAGGATGAAATGTCTCCGTCTGATATTCGACCAGCCATGCTGGAGCTTTTTAAGGAATTTTATCAATCGGGATTTGATGAAATAAAGCGCCGGTGTGAAGAGGGAGAAAATGGCGAACCTTTGGTCTCTGCGCAGAGCTTTCTTACGGATGAAATTATCATACAGCTTTATGTGGTGACAACGGAATTCATTCTTCCTGAAGAGAATAGAACCTTAAGTGAGCGATTATGTCTGGTGGCCATTGGGGGATATGGTCGGGCGGATATGGCACCTTATTCGGATGTGGATCTGTTATTCCTGTTGCCGTATAAGCAAACACCATGGGGCGAGCAGGTAGTGGAATATATGCTTTATATGCTGTGGGACATTGGCTTGAAAGTTGGCCATGCAGTGCGGACAGTGAAAGAATGTATACGTTTGTCGAAACAGGATTTAACCATTCGCACTTCGCTGTTGGAAGCCAGATATATCTGTGCGGACAAAACGTTATTTGACGAGCTTCTGGAACGTTATGATTCTCAGGTTATTTCAGGGACAGGGCCAGAGTTTGTTGAGGAAAAACTGGCGGAACGGGATGCGCGTCACGTTAAGCTAGGGCAGGCTCGTTATGTGGTGGAGCCAAATATAAAGGAAGGCAAGGGCGGCCTGCGTGATCTGCAAACGCTATATTGGATTTCTAAATATATTTACGGTGTGCATAGTGTGGCAGAGGTGGTGGCTAAGGGGGTCTTTTCCAGAAGTGATTATCGTCAGTTTCAAAAGGCGTATAATTTCCTGACAACGGTACGCTGTCATTTACATTATGTGTCCGGTCGGGCAGAGGAAAGAATTACCTTCGGGGTTCAAAAAATACTGGCGGACCGGCTTGGTTATACGGACCGTGCGGGACTGTCGGGCGTTGAACGGTTTATGAAACATTTCTTTCTGACGGCGAAAACGGTTGGTGATCTGACTCGGATTTATTGTGCTTATGTGGAAGACAAGCACAAGCGGAAACCGCGCCTCAGGATGCCAACTTTTGGACTGCGTAAGCGGAAAATAGGGATTTTCCCCATTGAAGGCAGCCGTATTTCCCTCGCCACATCCAAAGATTTAAAGGATGATCCGGTTAATCTGATCCGGATTTTTCATGTGGCCCAGCGGAATAATCTGGATATTCATCCCCGCGCATTGCGGCGAATTCGCCATAATTTGGGTCTGATCAATCGCACACTTCAGCGTAACCCTGTGGCTAATAAATTGTTCATGGAGATTCTGACTTATGAAAAGGGCCCCGGTTTTATTCTGAGGTTAATGAATGAGGCCGGAGTATTTGGTAAATTTGTCCCCGACTTTGGCCGGGTGGTGGCTCAGATGCAATATGATATGTATCATGTTTATACGGTTGATGAACATACGATACGGGCGATTGAGCTTTTGTCCGAACTGGAACAGGGGAGTTTGGCTGAGGAACATCCACTTTCCCATGATATCGTCCATAAGGTGCTATCAAGGGAAGTCCTCTATGTGGCGGTATTGCTCCATGATATTGCCAAGGGGCGCAAGGGAGATCATTCTGTTTTAGGGGAACAGGTGGCGCTGAAACTTTGTCCGCGCTTTGGTTTGACATCGGCACAGACGGAAACAGTGGCATGGTTGGTACGCAATCACCTTGTGATGACTTATGTTGCCTTCAAACGTGACGTGAATGATCCCAAAACCATTATTGATTTCTCCAAGGTTATTCAAAGCCCAGAACGTTTGCGGTTATTGTTGATTTTAACCGTTGTGGATATTCGGGCCGTGGGACCAAAAATCTGGAATGGCTGGAAGGGGCAATTACTGCGAGATCTCTATTATAAGGCAGAAGAGTATCTTGTAGGTGGACAGATTGAAACCGGTAACAAACATCGTATAGAAGCCGTGCAGGAAAGGCTGCGCAAAGAACTTTCCGATTGGACAGATGAAGAGTTCTCGACGTATTGTGAACGTTTTTATGAGCCCTATTGGTTGGCTCTTAACGACGAAAATCAGATTAGAAATGCGCATATGATAGCGGCGGCAGACAAATTGGATGAGCGGCTGACCATTAATATTCATGTGGATGAATATCAGAATATTTCAGAATTGACCATCTATGCTCAGGATCATCCCGGTCTTTTTGCCCGGATGACGGGGGCAATCGCGGTAAGTGGCGCCTCCATTCAGGATGCTAAGGTTTTTACCACTAAGGACGGTATGGCATTGGATAGTTTCTGGATACAAGAAGCCGACGGCGAGCTGTTCACGGATACGCACCGGATTGAACGGCTTAAGAAAACCATTGAGGGGACATTAGCAGGAAAAGTATTACCTCGGAAAGAATTGGCGGCGTTAAGTACACGTTCACGTAAAATGGATGCCTTTAGCATTGAGCCACGTGTGTTGATTGATAACAAGGCCAGCAATCGTTATACGGTGATCGAATTGAACGGACTTGATCGTCCGGGTTTTCTGTACGTGTTGTCGCAGGCTCTGGTGGATCTGAAATTATCTATCGGGAGCGCTCATATTGCGACTTTTGGGGAACGGGCGGTGACAGTATTCTTTGTTTGTGATTTATTCGGTCATAAAATACATAATGAAAGTAAGTTAAAGAAAGTCAGGGAAAAATTAATGAAGGCTCTGTTGCTTGGGATTAAGCCGCTAGAGGGGAAAAAGAAAAAAGTTAAGCAGGCAAGCCACTGATATGTCACTCGCAAAAGCCGTAGCTATTTTTAGCAGTTTTACCCTGATAAGCCGGATTTTAGGGTTCGTTCGTGATATTTTATCGGCCTCCATCTTAGGGGCAGGCATGGTGGCCGACTGTTTTTTTGTTGCGCTCAAACTACCTAATTTCTTCAGGCGCCTTTTTGCTGAGGGGGCATTCAGCGCATCTTTTGTTCCCGTTTTTACCGCAACCCTAACGCAGGGTGGTAAGGAAGAGGCTCTTAGTTTCGCCGAAACGGCTTTTTCCAGTCTGATTGTCGTGCTTTTAATCCTCGTCGGTTTGATGGAAATATTCGCCCCCGGTGTGATTTATATATTAGCCGGCGGTTTCAGTGATGATGAGGTTAAGTTTCAGTTGGCCGTCATGCTGACCCGGATTACGTTTCCGTTTTTATTATTTGTCAGCATGGTTTCTTTGTTGGGCGGTATATTGAACGCGTTAGGCAAGTTTTCGGAAACGGCAGGAACGCCGATTATCCTTAATTTATGCATGATTACAGCCTTGATCTTCTTCTCGAAACAATTTGAGACGGCGGCTCATGCCTTGGCTCTGGCGGTCTCCATAGCGGGCTTTATCCAATTGCTATGGTTATATCTTGCCTGTCGACGGGTCGGCTATAAAATCAGGATTGTCATGCCGCGAATGACACCCAAGGTTAAAGAAATGTTGATTATCATGATGCCGGCGGCATTAGGGGCCGGTGTTATACAGATTAATCTGATGCTGGATATGATCATTGCGTCTCATTTACCAAGCGGGTCTATCTCATATTTATTCTATGCTGATCGGCTGAACCAGTTGCCTATCGGTGTGGTCGGTGTTGCGCTGGGGACGGTTCTTTTACCGCTGTTGGCCCGGAATATAGCCGAAGGAGATGAGAAACAGGTCAGTATTAACCAGAATAGAGCCATTGAACTAGGCTTGTTCCTGACGATTCCGGCAGCGGTTGCTTTTATGATCGTGCCCTATCAGCTTATTCATGTTTTATTTGAGCGGAATGCGTTCACCGCCTATGATAGTTGGCAGACGGCTTATGCGCTTACAGCCTATGCGGCGGGGCTTCCGGCTTATGTTCTGGCAAAGATTTTTAGTCCGGGCTATTTCGCCAGAAAAGACACGAGAACGCCTGTGAAATTTGCTCTGGTGGCCCTCGCGGTGAATATGACGTTAAATTTGATCCTGATGCAGTATTTTGCTCATGTGGGATTGGCTATGGCAACGGCTATATCTGCTTGGCTTAATGTGGCAATGTTGTCCGCTGGACTGGTGCGGCGGGGACATTTCAGCTTGATGGTAATGTATTAAGGCGTATTTTTAAATATTTGTTGGCAAGTATTGTCATGGCCGGGGTTGTTTGGGGTACTTCGGGGGAAGTTGCTCCCATGATGGAGGGGGATATGGGTACAAAAATTTCAGGATTGTTGATATTGATCGTCTCTGGGATAGGCAGTTATCTTATGATGATTTTTGCCACGGGAGCCTTGAAACCAAAGGAATTAAAAGCGCTTCTCAAGCGGAAAAAGTCCACCTAAATTATCATTTAAATTTTCTGACAGACGCGTGATAACGGCTTGCAGGGGGCGGAAGCCGTTATGGGGCAGGAGCGTCTCCTCATCCATGTATAAAGCCCTGTTAAACTCAAGCTGAAGCGCGTGACGGTTATCTTGTGGCTTACCATAATTTTGGGTATTGAACCCACCAGAATAGGGCGTATTGAAAGTAACTTTCAGGCCATGATGAGTAAAATACTTTGCCACATGTTGAGAAAGATCTTTAGAACAACTTTTGTCGAAACAATCGCCAATGATCAGATCAGGTTGGCTTGTGTGTGAAAGGCCCGTATTACTGAAATGATTTATGAATTGATATGAGGGCATGGAATGACAATCCAGCAGAATATAAAAGCCATGTTTTTGACGGAGGCGATCGAGAGTCTCTGACAGAGCCTTATGTACCGGGTGATATATCTTGGTCATCCTGTGGTTGATTTCAGATTCGGGTAATTTTCCGGCATAAATTTCTTGATTGTTATAGGATTTGCAGGAGAAAATACCGAAACCCCGGGCTACTTTTGCGGTTCTGTCAAAGTCATTGTCTTTGTTTTGATTTTGAAACATATCCGGTTCAATTTCACGGGAAGAACGGTTCGTATCCACATAGCTACGGGAAAAATGATTGGTAAAGCGGATGGCTCCAAATTTGCTCACATTGTGGATGAGGTCATCAACCATAATATCACCGGATCGGTGAATCAGGTCAGGATCAATGATAATTTGTTTCAGAAATTCTTTCGACAGGCCAGTGCCGCTGTGTGGGCTGTTAAAAAGGATGCCATTTTGCTCGCATTCCGGGTAACATATTGAATATGGATGCATATTTCTATTTTCCGGATCAATTTATGGTTATATTGACTGACCATTTTATAATTAAGGTATAAGTTTACTTTGGAAAATACCAAGAAAAAGAAATATATATGAATAATTTATTGAATTCTTTATACTTATTGGGCTATTAAAAAACGTATATTAGCTTTTTATAAGTTAAAGAACTCAGGGTTAAATAGATTAAAAGGTATAGCTATGCCGCGTATTCTGCTGGCTGAAGATGATGATACAATGAGAAACTTCCTGACCAGGTCGCTTGAGAAAGCTGGCTATCAGGTTGTGGCTGTGGGTACGGGAACGGATGCGTTGCCGTTGCTTGCGGGCGGGGGCTTTGATTTGTTGCTTACGGATATTGTTATGCCGGGTATGGATGGTATTGAATTGGCCCGTCGGGCGACAAAAATGCAGCCCAGCTTAAATGTAATGTTTTTTACAGGTTTCGCAGCAGTTGCCATGGATAAGGCAAAAGACCGTCCGGCTAATTCCAAAGTTCTGCAAAAACCTTTTCACCTTAAAGACATGGTGGATGAGGTTGACCGTATGTTTTCCGAGGTTGTCTAGAGAAAATGGCCCAATGATATTTTGTTTAAATTTGTGCGGGATTTCGCCAGATTTATATTCCGTTTGCGTTCAGGTCTTTCAAGGCTGTGAGGGGGCAGGCGATGAATAAGATGACCATATTGCTCATTGAAGATACTGTTCCGTTGGCAGAAGTCTATATGGAATATCTGCATGAGGAAAATGCTGAAATAGTGCATGTTACCACTGGTAAAAAAGCTTTTTCATATCTGGCCGAGAATGTTCCCGATATTATTTTGCTGGATATGAACCTGCCTGATGTGGATGGCATGGATATCCTGAAATATGTCTCCGATATGGCTATGAATTGTTGTGTTGTTGTTATTACGGGTTATGGTGCGGTGTCGCGGGTGGTGGATGCCATGCGGCTAGGCGCCTTTGAATATCTTCAGAAACCTTTTGATCAGAGCCGCCTTGTTCTTACGGTACGTAATGCCATGGAACGCATGTATTTACGCCAGATGGTTGATACCTATAAAAGTCAATTTGGCATTACTGAATATCACGGCATGCTGGGCAGTTCACAAGTTATGCAGCGGGTATATGATACCATTGAGAGTGTGGCGACAAGTTCTGCCACTGTTTTCATTACTGGCGAAAGCGGTACGGGTAAGGAACTATGTGCCCAAGCCATCCATAATATTAGCACCCGTGGCGACAAGGAAATGGTTATTTTAAACTGTAGCGCCATCCCCAAGGACCTCATGGAAAGTGAAATTTTCGGCCATGTTAAAGGTGCGTTTACCGGAGCCATAGCGGACCGGGAAGGGGCGGCAGAAAGAGCCGATGGCGGGACCTTGTTTTTGGATGAGATTGCGGAGATGGATATTAATCTGCAGTCAAAACTTTTGCGATTGATCCAGTCTGGTACTTTCCAGCGTGTGGGGAACGCCAAGACCTGTAAAGTGGATATCCGATATATATGTGCCACGAACCGTGATCCGCTAAAAATGGTGGAGAAGGGACTATTTCGGGAAGACTTATATTACCGTTTGAATGTTATCCCCCTTAAATTGCCTTCTTTGCGGGAACGGGGCCGCGATAAACTGGAAATTGCAGCGAATTTTCTAAGAAAGTTTTCTGAAGAAGAAGGTAAAAATTTCAAAAACTATTCGCCCCAAGTAGAAGATATTATCTTACGGCATATGTGGCCCGGAAATATTAGGCAATTACAGAATATTATACGCAACGTAGTGGTTCTGAACAGCGGCGAGGTCGTTGAAATGGACATGCTGCCCAAGGATTTTCTGGATAATCTTGCGGAGGAGCGGAATGAAGCTGTCTCTTTAAGTCGTAAGGGGGAGCCCAGTGGCCTGAACATTGAGCGGAGCGTGGAAATGATCCGGCCTCTGTGGGAAACAGAAAAAGAAGTCATAGAGGATGCTGTGGAAATTTGTCAGGGTAATATTTCTCAGGCGGCGATTTATTTGGGGGTAAACCCCTCTACGATCTATCGAAAATTAAAATCATGGTCTCAGAAAAATTAAGACTAAGAGAAGGGCTTGTATAAATATGTCAAATATGTGTGATACAGATCAAATTCTGCCAGAAACAAAATATTTAAAAGACTATCAAACACCGGACTTTCAGATTGGCCAAGTTAATCTGAACTTTGATCTTAGGGACAGCGTAACCCATGTTACGGCAAAAATGGCTGTTAAGCGTATGGGGTCCGGCACGGCGGCGTTAAAGCTTGATGGTCATGACATGACCTTGAAATCCGTTGCGATCGATGGGGTTCGCCTGACCGAGAAGGACTATAAGGTTACTGCGCGGTATTTGACGATTTTTCAACTGCCTGACCAGTTTGAATTGACCATCGAAAATGATATTGACCCGGGCCGGAATACGGCTCTTGAGGGGCTGTATATTTCAAAGGGCATGTATTGTACCCAATGTGAGGCCGAAGGTTTTCGTAGAATTACATACTTCCTTGATCAGCCAGATGTCATGGCCACTTACCGCGTGCGCATTGAGGCCGATAAAAAGGCCTACCCGGTATTGCTGTCCAATGGTAATAAAATTGAGCAGGGTGATTTGACCGACGACCGGCATTTCGCCTTGTGGGATGATCCGTTCCCAAAGCCGTGTTATCTCTTTGCGCTGGTGGCGGGTGATCTGGCGTATCTGGAAGATTACTTTACTACCCGA
>JAESRB010000163.1 GCA_016764855.1 Emcibacter sp. | reverse complement strand
TCTCTGTATGCCGCAGGATATCCATTGCGGGAAATTTTATATTCCCAGTTCGAAGCGGCGCGATCATATGTAAAACTTGTGTCCATAAGAACGAAGATGCCAGCTCAATTGTTCACGCGCCAACGTCAAATGGACAGTTATTTGCTCCAAGCTGCCAAGTTGACTTGCCGCACCAATTGGCACGATCAAGCATTATTCTGGCTGTTGCACGGGAGATTTCGCGCGAGCAGGTGCTTAACTATGCAAAGCGCAAACAAAGGAGCAGCCAATGATTTTTCCAATAACGACCTTCACAGCAGCCATCGTACTGACCGTATTATTCATCATCCTTACGGCCCGTGTAAGTATGAAGCGGCAAGCTGAGAACACGCCGCTAGGCCACGGCGATAACAGCCCCGCATTGACAAAGGCGGTACGGGCACAAGGCAATTTGGCAGAAAGCATGCCGCTATTCATAGTGCTTTTGTATCTGGTTGAAACAAATGGTGCGTCGAGCATGTATGTTTGGCCACTCGCTGGGTTTTACTGTTTTGTCCGGCTATCGCATGCCATCGGTATCTCGCAACAGAAAGACTTTAGCCTTTTACGCACGATCGGCGGCGGCGGAACACTTCTCAGCTTGGTCGCGTTGTGCGTTCTTTTAGCGTTACAAATCGTTGCATAGCCCCACACCAAGAAAAAGTATGGCGCGGGCAACAGCGCCGGCCCCATACTCGGTTTTATGTTCTATAGCAATCCGGCCGCAAACATTGCGTAGGCAATATAGAGGATCGAAAGTGTTCCCATCACAAATGCCGGGACACGAATAAATGGGACGCCGGTATAATAAAGCACTGCAAATGCAACGCGGCCAACGACAAAGAACATGGCTGCTGTTTGGACGTCACTTCCATCCAGACCGCTGATGGCAGCAGCTGCCAAAACAGGGACGCCATATGCCGCCGATTCAATCTGATTCTGATAGGCCCTTTGTATTCGCAACGCTAATGGAGATTTTTCGACTGAGCCTCTATTTGATGAGAAGCCGTAGCTAAATCCCTGTGTTGCATAGGTAAAAAAAATTTCATTGCCGAGCATGATCAAGGTTAACAAGGCAAAGAGAACGAGGGCGGTGATAAAAGTCATGGTTTAGTCCTTTTGGTGGTCGGCGTTTGGCCAACGTGTTGGTTTTATAGGTAAATTGGGAAGTCGTTGTTAGCGGAGCCGTAATTTCGTAGGCACAATACCCTTCATCACGGCACCCCATAGATTTCGTGCCCGAACCTTGCCAAGCAGCACCCCCATGTTTGCCACCATTCGGTTCAAGACCCCGGCAATTACGAAGGGTTTGTTTTTTGCCAGCGCCCGAAGCCCGATTTTGGCAACTGCCTCGGGGCTCATCTTCGGGGCGGGAAGTGAATGGAGCGGGATAGCAGGTTTTTCTATCAACCCTGGCGTCTTGGTCGGACCTGGCAACACTACTGTCACGTCCACACCGGTGCCGCGCATCTCATAATTAAGCGCCATGCCAATATTTAAAAGATAGCTCTTCGTTCCAGCATAATTTCCAACAAACGGTGTGCCCTGCAACCCTGCAGTAGAAGAAACGATGAGAATGCCGCCAGAGCCGCGTTGTTCAAACAATCGACCAAAGTGATGAATCAATTCCAGATGGGTTTGGGTGTTGAGCCGAAGCATGCGTTTTAGTTCTGGCAGCTCTACGCGTAGCAATGCCCCCATTGCGTCGTCGCCAGCGTTTGACACAAGCAACCCGATCTCGAGGCTCTTAGTTTGCTCAATGAGCTGGGTAAGAAAATCTGGTGCAGATGGATCAACCACGACAGTCTGAGTGTCGACTGAGTATACCTCGGCCAGATGGTCGGCTTTGGCTTGCACGGCATCAGCGCGACGACCAACCACCGCAATATTATAACCTTGGCTGGCTAAATTTTCGGCAAATGCGGCACCAATACCAGAGTTGGCCCCCGTTACCAAAGCCCAGGGCCCGTATCTACTTTCAGTGTATTTCATTATGATATTCCTTGCTAAACTTTGCTTGTTGGCGCTTGCTGCAAATTGCATTATATCCAAGTGGATTGAAACCGTATCTATCCGAACGGATAGCATTGCAACCAAGGAGTTTAGAAAGCATGTCGAGATCACGAAAAGTTGAACCTGAGGCGGCTGTGAATGCCGCTATGGCATTGTTTTGGACACATGGATTTGCCGGCCTTGGCACCCGTCAAATTGAAGAAGAAACTGGAATTACGCGCTTCACCTTGCAAACGACCTATGGCGGCAAAATGAAGCTTTACCTGACTGCACTAGACGCATATTTGGACTCCTTCGAGAACTCTGACCTAATGAACAACGTCGAGGGCGACTTGGAGAGTATCGCTACGTTCTTTGAGATGCGTGGCAATTCTAATGCGATGCCCAATATAGCCTCTCAGGGGTGTTTCATGCTGAATTCAATGATCGAATTTTCGTCGAGCGACCCAGAGATAAATTTACGTGCAGACCGATATTTTAGAATGTTGCGGCAGTGGTTTGGGTCTGCGTTGGAGCGTTCCAGAGAAAATGGTTCGCTGCACTTAGATCTGCACATCCGCGAAATGACCGAGATACTACTAAGCACAGCGCTGGGGCTGAATACCATTATCCGTGCTAAAGGGAACCACGGGGCGGGTGAAAAAATGGCTGTATCTATTGCTAGGATGGTACGGACGTGGGGCCCATCAGAGATACTGCCTACTTAACGAAAGCCACAAAAAGACATTGTGAGGAACGGTATTAGGTGCACGGAGCCTACTTTGAATATACGGTTGCCCGACTTGTGTATAAGTTTATCTCGCCAACTTAATCCTACCGAAACCGCCCACAAGACTCTTCACGGTATCGTTAATTTGACGGACCGCTATCGCAATTTTAAATCATCGTCATGAAAAAATACCAGAATTACTCTGGCTTCAAAGGCCACCGCTTTGCGCCAGAAAATATTTGAGTATGCGGTTTGGTTGAATTTTCGTTTCAGTTTGCACCTTCGCGACGTTGAGGACTTATTGGCCGAACGCGGCTCACCGTCAGCTGGTGATAGAGGTGGTCGCGGGATTTAGGACCAGTAGTTAAGGTGGATCGACTGATGAGAAAGACGATCCAAGATGAAGAAGCGAAAGAACCATTCTGCGGATTTCAAGGCGCATGTTGCGGTTGAAGCGATCCGTGAGGAGTTGACCCTGTCGGAGTTGGCGAAGAAGTATGGCGTGCATGCGACGCAGATCAGCACGAGGAAGCGTGCAGCGTTGGATAACATGTCGTCAGCGTTTGAGCGGCGCGGTCGTGCGCCAGACACGCCAAGCCCTGCGGATATTGAGAAGCTGCATTCGAAAATTGGGCAGCTTGTTGTGGAGCGGGATTTTTTGGCCAGTGCCTCCGTTCAACTGCTCGGGACACGAGGCAAAAAATGGTGAGCAAGGATCACAAGCTGAGCCTGCGCCGACAATGTGCGCTGCTGACGTTGGCCCGGTCCAACCTGTATTATGAGCCGAAGGGCGAGAGCGCGGAGAATCTGCGGTTTATGGCCATCATCGATAAGCAGTTCCTTGAGACGCTTTGGTATGGGTCCAGACAAATGGCCCGCTACATGAAGCGGAGCGATCACAAATGTGGCCGTCATCGTGTGCGGCGTTTGATGCGCCTCATGCGGCTGGTGCCCATCTATCAGGAGCCTAATACCAGTAAGAAGCATCCGCAGCATAAGATCTGGCCCTATCTGCTGAGGAACGTAGTGATTGATCGCCCCAACCAGGT
>JAESRB010000162.1 GCA_016764855.1 Emcibacter sp. | reverse complement strand
TGCCGGAAATTTGGGTCGCACCGGGAAGTATTATGTCCCGATGCGATATTTCTTTTATTTTTCCCCCTTCGATCGCAACATGGTGATTTTCTTTTAAATCAGGTGAAACACCATCAAAAATATCAACATCATTAATCACGAGCAACGGCATATGTAACCACTCTATTTAGAGAGAAAAATAATCAATTCTTAGTCTACAGACTAGAAATTACCTTTAACAGTAATGCCCATAGTCCGAGGCTGTACCCGGATCGCACCATCTGGATCGAATGGAGCCCGACGCAAGGCCCGAACAACACCACGACTATCAAACAGATTGCTGGCAAACAGGGAGATTTCGAAATTGTCCCACGTCACGCCGACCCGTACATTGGCTAAATCATAGGCTGCCATATCCCGGAAATCCGCATTGGCCGCATTAAATTCAGTTTGACGATGTCCTGTATGCTGATAGTTAGCCCAAACAAAGCCTTCCATTTCATCATTGATTGGATAAACATATTCCAACGTCGCATTCAGCGTGAATTCCGGTACATAAGGAGCACGATCACCTTTCTGAGCGCTAAGACTTGCAATCGGCGTATCCAGATTTGACGTCATATAACTACCGCCAGTCGTGAAACTCAGACCTTCTGACAGGTTGGCTGTAACTTCAAATTCTACACCCTGACTGGTCAGGTCTGTAACATTTTCCCGGTAACCGAAACCACATTCAAAGCGACGGCTGGTTTGCACATCATCCCATTTAATATGGAATACAGCAGCATTCACCATCAATGCACCATCGGCCAGACGACCTTTAACACCAGCTTCATAGTTCCAAGTCATGTCTGGAGCAAAAGTTTTCAGATCAGCAACGTCGAGACCCAACGCGGCAACTTCAGCACCGCAAGTCGCCAAAGGAATGGAAGCGTTAATGCCGCCATAACGGAAACCACGGGCAACCTGTGCATATACCAGCATATCATCGGTTACATCATAGGAAACATTAAGCTTTGGGTTAAAGCCATCAGCTCTACCTTGTGGCGGATTATCCGTTTCTGCTGCACCGGCAAGAATACCAGAGGCATATGTAGAGATATCCTGTTTCCAGTTAAAGTAACGCAGACCTGCGGTTACTGTAAATTTGTCTAAGCTGTAATAAGCTTCACCAAAGATGGCAAAAGTTTTCACTGTCAGATCATCTGTACCGTAATAGATATGATCGGTTGGCGCACCAAAACCAGCGGCCGGAGCTCCTAAGACAACATCGGAACCAGGAACAGGCCAAGTATTCTGATAGGCGATATTTTTCTGGTCAAAATACGTACCGACAGTCCATTGCAATGCATTTTCCGTCGTTGATCCGACCCGCATCTCATGAACAAAAGTTTCTGTCTGCGTGTAATCAATAAGTGCGTTTGGAACAAGGTCACCGAAACCAGGCACCAATACAAAGAACTGATCCAAAGAACGTGGGTTAATAATGTCCCGTTTAAAGAAGGATGTTGAAGAAACAAACTCAACCGTGTCCAGATCATAGGTCATGGTCAGGTTGTAAATTTGCATCTCATCATCATAGCCATCAAAAGACGGATAATTGCGGCTGAGTTCGCCAGCGGAATCCACATCTTCTGGACGACCATTGTCGGAATAATCATGATGCATGAAAGTAAAATCAAGCGTAAAGGCATCGCTCACCTGAAAACGTGCAGCAAGTTTCAATCCTTTGGAAGAACCATCATTGACATCTTCGGCTTCATGACCGGCCAGAACATTGTCGATGTAACCACCGTTACTCAGATAATATCCGCTAACCCGCAAAGCAATCTTATCTTCGATCACAGGGATATTGATCAGGCCCTTGACTGAATAATTTTCAGAGCCTTCGCTGATGGTGGACAGGCTGGCTTCAACCTTGCCTTCAATTTCGTTCAGATTAGGTTTTTTGGAAACCAGACGGATCGTACCGGACATGGAACCCGCACCATACAGAGTACCTTGTGGTCCACGCAATACTTCAACACGTTCCAGATCAAAAAGGCTCAATTCAGGGTTCATCGCGCCCATGGAGATTGGAATTTCATCCAGATACACACCCACAGTTTCCTGATTCTGGGTGTCATTGTCATTGCCGCCACCGTTGGATACGCCACGGATAGAGATCCGCGTACGGCCCGGACCGTTTTGATAAGCTGTCAAGCTTGGCACTGTTCCCAGAATATCTGTGAAATCATTAGCGCCCATTTTTGCAATTTTTGCTTCGGAAACAACATTGATACTCATCGGAATATCCAGAAGTGTTTCTGAACGCTTACGAGCTGTTACAATAATCTCGTCGAATCCACCTCTGCGGCTTTCAGCAGCAGCTTCGTCAGCGGCATAAGCCCCTGTTGATCCTGCGAATGTGCCCATCAAAATTGCACTTGTCAGGGCTGTTGTGCCCGACCATTTTCTCAATAAATTGAGATGTGTTGGCGATGTATTGGTCATCATACTTCCTCATCTTTTTGTATATTATGCGTTACTGACGCAATTAATGCGTGTTATGTTTAGATAGAGGCATAATAACAGCAATATTATTCCATGAATGATGGCATCGTCCGAATGAATGACGAGATCGTCAAAATAATATGGCGCGGAGGTTGGCGCCAATAATATAAAATGGAGATATTAATTTTAAACGGCCTTACTGGGCCCGAATAGCCTTAGGCAGAAAACCAAACTGCTTTTTAAAGGCGACCGTGAAATTTGTCGGGTGATCATATCCCACCATTTCAGACACTTGCGAAATACTAAGATTTCTATCTTGCAACAGTTCACGGGCTTTATTCATACGGTACCCCTGACAGAACTCATAGATCGTTGTGCCAAATATTTCCTTAAAACTGGCACAGAGGGTACTTCTATTTAAGCCGACCTGACGCGCCAAATGAGAAATTGTCGGGGGGGATTTATAATTTTCCACTAAGATTTTTTGGGCATCCAGAGCTTTTTTCTTCATCGTATTGGCAGGAGATGACAAGACTGGCACAGCCTCGAAATCATCCTCAATTTCCTGAAATAACCGACAGACCAATTCCATGGATTTCGCTTCTGTGAATAGCCGTCTTCTGGCCCCCGTGTACGGCATGCGTAATAAATCCAGAATAATATTCATGATCCCGGGCGATAACGGAAAATTATAAAGCTGCTTAATAAGCTCCCCGCCAAAGACAACATCCTGCAAATGAGCCGGCATTTTATGTCTATTAATTTCAAATATATCATATAGAAAGTCTGGTTTAATATGCAGAGTAACCGAACTTAAATGACTATCTTTATCTATAGAGAGGTCAAATTCATTATCCTCTTTCGTATACATAATAGACGCACTGGCTTGAGGTATGCTGAATTTTCCCGCCATAGGAAACGTCAAACCATAATTTCCTGACAAAACAAATCGAAGCGTTACGACATCCTGACGCGGCAATATTTTTTGGTGATAGTCTTTATAATAAAGCCCATCAACCAGACAAATCAGCATATCATTATTTGGCCGATACAGCTCCCAATATCCTCGGGCGCTGTCATCATTCAATTCCAGGTGAACACTGTTATTTGTATCACAGAATTGGCTAATATTGCGAAAGTCATACTGTTCAGGCTCAGTATGATAAGCCTGATAAAAACCCGCATACATGCGGTTTATGTCACTTTGATTAAGAACATTCATAGTCCCTAATATACTGCACCAGAGGATAAAGCAATATATTGCATAGGTTGCAATCCCTCACCTTGCCTTAGGAAAAACTGGATAATTCTGGTATATTCCTCTCAGCAAAGGGGCCTTTTATAACCAAACGTGACATTTAACACTTCGTCATATTTTATGGGACGGCCTCTCATACATGCTTACTATTTCTGTGTTTCAATACTGTACTTCATTTTATTCCGCATAATTTTATAAATGCCTATGGTAAGGACAGGCACGACAAACACAGCGATGAAACCAAATGTCAACAGACCATAACCATTGGCAATCAAACTCACCAAACCAAAGGCAGAGGCCAGAACCAGAGCGGCCAGTAACAGGGCGATTGCAATTGCCGGGCGGGCCAGTTCCGGCATTTCCTTACCCCTGTCATGAAGAGTAGCCGCAATACGTTGATTGACAGAGTGAATAAGGCCAACACCGGTTTGCACCAGCGTCCCAAGCAACACGGTCTGAAATAAAATAGAAAACCACGGCAAATCCATATGGGAAAGCAACGCGGTACTCGGTATGGTCGCCTGCCCGATTTCCGGATATTGTCCCATCATGCCAATGAACAAAAAGACCGCCGGAAACATGCCAATTGCCCCCGCGATCAAACCCGCCGATATGGCTTCTTTGCGCCGCGTAATATGCTTGAGACAGAAAAAGACCGCCGGCACCGTGGCCAGATTATATCCAGCGTAACGGAGGCCGTCCAACGCCCAGCCAGAGGATACCGTTGCCGCCGTATAGTTGGCCTGAATCTTCTCCCCAAACGTTAAGAAACACAAAATAACCAGAGCAAAGTAACAGAGATACAATAGGATAGACCATGCGCCCATAAATTGTTCAATGATATGACTGCCGTAAAATGTGAGTACCCCTATGGCCAGCAACAAGCCTATAGTCCCCACCAAGGCCGATGCAGAAAACAGATTTTGCGTAATCTCCCCCGCTGCTGCACCGATCACTGAAAGCACAACAATCATCAGCAAAACCAATAAAATTTCATATAAAAACCAAAATTTCCCCAGTAGCTGTTTGAAAAATGTTTTATAATCGTAACTCTGGGTCATACGGCAAAGCTCAAAGGAGACCGCCATGACACCGCTCCAGATTAAGGCAGCGACGCCCATTGCCAATAAACCACCAATAGGGCCGTGGGGTAGAAAAAACTCAACCAACTCCCGACCCGTCGCATAACCGCCACCGATCACGACGCCCCGAAAGACCAAACCCGGAAGTAAATATTTTTGATAAAACGAATTCATTCTACACTACCTCAATGCTTCAAAAGTGTCATTCTGGACACGATATTTTTCCCAACCGCCAAAATCAAAATGCCACCATTCATAAGGGTAGACTTTGAAACCTTCGGCTTCCATGGCATCCTTCAATAGCTCCCGGTGCCACCTTTGCAAGGACGTCCCGCCCGGATAATGAACAAAAGACCGTTCTGTCATTTCATCATAAAGGCCCACCATTTCTATGGGCTTGCCTGTCTTCAAATCATAGAGCGTCAAATCAATGGCCGCCCCCCGGTTATGACGAGAGCCCTGAGACGGGTCCGCAACAAATATTTTACCCTCTTCCGGCGTCGCGTCCCAGAAGATTTTGGTCACATACCATGGACGATAAGCGTCATGAACCAACAGGCCATAGCCTTTTTGTTGCAGGTTTTTGGCAATTCTGCCCAAGGCCTCCGCAGCCGGTCTTTGCAGGAAAGCATGGGCAGAAGAATAAACCGGCGTAGCCAAGAAATTATCACTGCCCGCATAACGAATATCAAGTGTGATATTTTCACCATATTGCGTGACATCCACCAAATCCGACGTGTTGAATTGGCCTTTTTCTTCTGGCGGCGTTGCTTTTAAAGCCTCTTGCTCCAGAAGTGACACAGGTTTGACAGGCTCAATTTGAAATACCTCCACATCCACATCTCCAACGGCGCGCCTGTGAAAATCAATGCCATTCAAGCTGACATTATACGTTTTTCCCTGATCATTCTTTTCAAACACAAGCTGCTCATTGGGATATAAGCCTGAAGGTGGGAACTTGAAGACGCCCCCGCCCAAGTCAATCAAAGGATATTCCATCCCCCACTCAATCAAAGCATGGAGCTTTCCGAACTTCTCACTGATATACAGAATATTATGATCAAAGCCATATTCACCGATCAACCCTGCCCAAGCTAGGGGCATCGGCGCAGGCTTGCCCTCAGTGACAGCCATATACTCAGCACCAAATATTATGACTTTACCATCAGCGATCTGAATATCTTCGCTATAGGTCATAATGTCATCAATCACCAATTTATCTTTTGCGTTCCTAAGGCGTAAAGACAGGCCTCCGATCCGCTCAAGGTACAGATCGCCAAAACGCCGCTTAATATGGATGGTTTCAGCCTCATTTTTGTAAAGCCCGGTCAGTTTCTGACCTTTGTCCTCCGAAATTCGTGCCGTGATGGCGTAATCAGGCGATTTTCTCCCTTCCTGATGAGCCAAAAGCATGCGCAAAGCATGATCCGCGATGCGATTGATCGCACCGTTCGCCATATCCAGATTCGTCGCGATGGCCACGCCGATTTTCTTACCCGGAAGCATCTTTAACTGAGTAGCAAACCCATAAATGGCGCCGCCGTGAGAAACCGTTTTCTCCCCGTCCAGTTGCCCCAGAATAAATCCAATACCAAAGCTTCTGTTACGGCCACTCTTAATTTCTGTCTGCGGCGTCCACATCTGACTTAAGGTATCTTCTCTCAGAATCCGTCCATTAATTCCCGCCCCTTTTTTAAGGAGCCCGCCCATGAACAACGCTAGATCATCCATCGTGCTATACATGCTTCCAGCCGGGGCAATACCCAATTCAAAGGTGGGTGCCACAGTTCGTTCCCCGTGGTAACTTTGCATATAAGCTTCGGGTAAATTGGTCAGGAGGCCTGCTTCCGGGATAAAAGCGCTATGGTTCATGCCCAACGGTTTCAAGAGTTTGTTTTTTAAGAGAGACGCAAAGGATTCGCCGGAGAGCTTCTCGAGAACCCGCCCCACAACAGCAAGACCCGCATTAGAATATTGTACTTTTCTGCCCGGCGCATACACCAGTGTCGTCTCATTAAGGCTTTTCACTGTATCGGCAAGAGAGGGCGCGGCAGGATCAAAATAATTTCCGACTGGTGGCTCCCTCACCAAACCGGACGAATGGCTCATCAGCATCCGTAACGTGATCGCAATATCGTAAGGATTATCCGGCATAAAATCAGGCAGATAAGTCACGACAGGCGCATCCAGATCCAATATCCCCTGCTCAACATATTGCATGACCACAATATCCGTAAACAGCTTTGACACCGAGCCGATGCGATACGTCATATTGCCATCCGCAATCAAATTTGGGTTTTTAGCATCTTTGCCCACACCACCCGACCAAACCACACCCTTCTCATCAACGAGTATAAGGGAGAAAAGAGGGAGGTTTTTATTGGCCGCTTCTTTCTTAAGCAGTTCATTCAAACCTTCGAAAGCTTGTTCCTGAGCATATAGGTTTGCCGCGCACAACAGCCCCAACAAGCCACCGATGATAATTTTTTTCATTATCCTCATATTTCCCTCCCTATATTCCCGTTCACCTTTATTTTAGCCCCATAGTTCTGGGCTGGGAATACTCACCACACCGCCATCACCATAATGCAAGGCATTTTCAATATCCTGCTCTAGCAATAATGGGCCATCAATATCCACAAACTGGCAAAATTGGCCGATGACATAGGACGGCGCCATGGACAGCGACGAGCCACACATATTACCAACCATCAACCCCTTCCCGTCACGTTTTGCCAACTCCACAATTTTCAGGGCTTCGGTCAGGCCGCCGCATTTGTCGAGCTTGATATTAATCACGTCATAACGCCGCGCCGCTGTTTTATATTCTGATGTATCAAGGCAGGATTCATCCGCCCCCAATGGCACCGGCGACGTATAACCTTCCAATGCTTCATCACCACCCCGTGGCAAAGGTTGCTCAATCATGGCAATCCCCAGCCTTTTAGCCGCAGGCGTATATTCTTTGAGCTCTTCAAACGTCCATCCCTGATTAACGTCAACAATCAATGTGGCGTCGGGACGCGCCGCACGGACCGCTTCCAGACGGGCAATCGGCTCATCATGACTGAGCTTAATTTTCAAATTGGTATATTGCGCAAATTTTATCGCTGCTTCGCCCATGACCTCGGGGTCTGCGATGCCAATTGTCGCCACCGATGACAATGGTTTAGGTGTTATCTTCAACAGCTCCCATATGGACTTATCCGCACATTTAGCCGCAAGGTCCCATAACGCACAGTCCAGCCCATTGAGCGCCCCACCGGAAGGCAAAATCTCCTGGGCTAATTCGCGGGTAATATCTGCCTTTGAGCTATGAATAACCGCCTTTAACTGATCCGCAATAGAGTCCATGCTTTCATTCTCATAATAAATGCCAATCGCCTCGCCGCGACCGACATAACCATCCTCCTCAATAATAACGCGTACGGTGTCCGAGGCAGTAAAGGTGTAGCCAGTTATGGCGAAAGGCTGTTTAAAAGGAAAACTATGCTTCTCAATCGTTATTTTTTTCATTTTCTTTTCTATTCCTCAACTTAAATAATTAAATCCGATGAAGTTCCAATAATAATAGAACCAAACCATAAACACGGCACTCAGGCTAATAGCACTGTACCGCAATCGAGGCCATACGCTGCCATAAAGCCTATGACGCCAAACCCCTACGGCGCAGTAGATATGATAAAGACCTGCAATCGTCGCCAATAGAGGGAAAATCAATGATACTTTGAGGACGGTAGGAATTTCATACATAAGATCCCGCTCCCCCGCACTGACTCCGAAAGAAACCAGCAGGAGAAAAAAAATATTTGAGAGTGCCACAGCAATTGAGGCCCCGTAAGCATTTTTCTCATCCCCCTGTGACGCCTTAAATTTTTCCCATTGATAGGCTAGGCGCAAAAACACACCAATGAATACCAAAAAAGAAAGGCCGACAAATAACCCCATGAAAGGTGCCGTTTCATAAAAAGGCGCCTTGTATAATTGCATAACCCCAAATCCATCATAGACAAAGCCGACAATCTGACCGTCTGCGTCTTCCTGAAATGCAACCCGTCCATAATCATCGACTTCCCGGAACAGGTTTTTATCAACCTCCACATAACGCTTATCACCAATCAACAATGTATTGTCCGGCAGGGCAACGACTTTTGTACCGCCAAGGCCGCGGAGCACTGCCTCAACCTTGGTAAAGTTATTGCGCCAACTGTTGTAAGTTCCCGCATAAAGATCACCTCGTTCTGCGAAATCCGCTGGGGGCGTAATAACCGGCACATCCCGAGGGAAAAACTCATCATAAAATGATTTAACAAAGGCCCTATGTGTTGCCCCTGCTCCAGGACCGCTGAAGGAAGAGAAGAGCATCAAATCCTCTTTCAAAGACAATCCAAAATGAGAGATAAATATAGTGGTTCCACCATCATGGCCAAAATTTTCCAAGCTATCGGGACCAAATCGCCGCTTGAGAAATCCCAAACCAATACCCCGGACCCGATCATCATGAGCATAGCCCCCATCGATCATCTGTTGCAGAGTTTCGGCCTTTAGGATACGTTTGCCATCATACGCACCGCCGCCCAATAGAGCCCGTGCAAAAAGAGACATATCATAAGCGGATACGGCCGCCGCCCCGGCGGGGCCAAAGTTTGAAATAATTTCGTAATTCAATTCAATATATTGGTCAGGCTCATAACCATAAGCTTTTGCCATATTAGCCTCTAGTGCCGGTGGTAAGGGCTCTATAAAGCTCGCATATTTCATACCCAGAACATCAAAGATATTTTTCTGAACATAGTCATTAAAATCAATGCCCGACACATTGGAAACAATCAAGCCCGCCAAGGCCGTCGCCCAATTAGAATAAGCCGTATGTTCCCCCGGCGCACTCACTCTTTCAGGTTGATATTTAGCCAATGATATTGCCAGCGGCATAATACGACTTGCATCATCAATAATAAGATACCCCAGACCGCCATCCTCAAATCCCGCTGTATGGGTCATGATATGGCGCAATGTCACAGGCTTTCCAGGCCAACTGTCTTTCACCTGAAGCGCCTTCAGATAACGATTAACGTCAACATCAAGGTCCAGTTTTCCTTGCTCGACCAACTGCATAACCGACACCCAGGTAAAAAGTTTAGAAATGGAGCCTGGCCGGAACAAGCTGGTTTTCGGATCAACCGGAAGCCGCTTTTCCACATCGATATAGCCATATCCCTTGGCAAATATAATCTTGCCCCCTTTCATGACAGTAACCACCCCAGAGGGGCTATGATATTTCTTCATGGTCGGCTTGACCACGCCATCAACATAGGCCTCGACAACAGCGGCGTCAGTAACATCCGGCACGCCATCAGCATAGGCAGCCCCCGTGAAGAGCAACGCAAATGCGGACACAACAAACCTGCATATGATTTTATTTGCCAATGTAATATTCATTTGTTTCTCCCGTGATAAAAACGCCCTCAAACGCCTTTACGCTCCCCAAATTTCCCCAAGCACGCGTTTAAAGTTACCTCCCAGAATCAGTTTTATATCATCGTCGGAATATCCCCGGCCAATCAAGCCATCCGTCAAATCAAAAATGCGTTTGGGGTGATCAAAACCGTCCGTATCGATCTTGTCACGGAATTGATAGCTTTTCTTATATCCTGCTTTTAAGGCACTATAGGCCGGTTCTGGAACATCATCATACCCATCCATATCCATATCAGACCCAATGCCCACATGCTCGACCCCGACAAGTTTGGTGACATAATCGATATGATCAATCACATGACCGATACGGGTTGGCTCCTTATCCCGAACGAACATCCGTACGCCGGTAATGCCCATCACACTCCCCGTTTTTGCCATCGCCTTAATGGCCTCATCCGGTTTGCAGCGGACGTGTCCTCCCGCAAGCTTACGGACGTTAGAATGTGTGATTAATACCGGCTTTTTTGAAACTTCAAAGGCATCAAGCGTTGTCCTGTCACCACAGTGCGACACATCAATCGCCATGCCGAGCTTATTCATCCGTTCGACGATGGAAACACCGTAGCTGCTAAGCCCGCCATCCCTTCGGTCTGTTGACCCTGTTCCAATCAGATTTTGGCTGTTGTACGTCAATTGACTGATGCGCTGTCCAAGGTGGTAATAAAGGTCCACGTCATCCACTTCGCGAAAATGATCCGAGTTCTGAATACCAATGATAAAACCAACCCGCTCACCTTTTTTCAAATCGCTTAGGTCCGCAATGGAATCAATCCGGTGAAGATGTTTCGGATGTTCCGCAGCCAAGGCATTCAGCCGTGCGACAAAAGCGGGAGCCTCATCGGCCCCCAACCCCATGGCCGGATGAAAAACGTCCATCCCCGATGACAGAAGAATTTGCATATGTTCCTCTGTGATATTCAAGCCATCCTTTTGTTTCGGTTTATCGCCGAACGCCGCCAACATCATTGGCCCAAAAGGAGAAATGATGGATAACATATCAAATACCTGCGTATTATTCACAAGGTCGATGACCTTTGCGCTGTATTTTTTCTCATCCGCAGCAAAAACTTTATACGTCCCCATATTGATCATGGGAAAGGCCAGTGCCGCTGCAGCAGTCGTACTTAGAAAACCGCGCCTGTTATAATATTTTTTCTGTATCATCATATTTCCCTATAAAATTACATCTTCAGTTTTTTAGTTAAATTCCTTATTCAAACGATCAATAATCTTCTGCGTGCCATCTTTCAGCGGGTCAACACAGGGAAGTCCAAGCTTCGCCGATAGTTCATCAAGATAGCTTTGACGCTCTGCCCCGTTAAGCGAAGACGTATTCACACTAATCCCCACGCATCTGATCGCCGGATTTGTCTGCTTTCCGATCTCTACCGTCCGGTCAATCACTTGTGCTATGGGGGGCAGCTCAAAATCATTCCAACCCAAGATATGTGTCCGACCAGCCTCAAGGCAGACAATGAACGCATCCGGTTGCGAGCCGACGAGAAGGCCCATGCTTACGGAGCTATAGCCCGGATGAAAAATACCCCCTTGGCCTTCTATGACATCCCAATGATCCGGGTCATTATCCGGGGACAAAACTTCCGCCGCACCAGAAACAAAATCCGAAACAACGGCATCAATGGGAATGCCTTTGCCGGCGATCATAATGCCCGTTTGGCCGCTGGCTCGAAAATCAGCATTCATGCCAGCCGCTTTCATATCTTTTTCCAGCGCAAGGGCGGTGTATTTTTTACCAACTGCACAATCTGTACCAACCATAAGAACACGTTTTCCAGTCCGTTTCTTGCCCGTCCCTACGGGTAAATCTGTTGGGGGGACACGTACGTCAATCAGGCGGGAACCTGACTGTTCTGCCGCCTCCCGAAGACGCGGGATATCCATTAGACGCGTATGAACGCCGGCCACAATATCGATACCCCGGCTTGCCGCCTCAACCAGCGTATCCAACCATGACTCTGGAATACTCCCCCCCACGGCAGCCGTCCCAATGATCATAGATTTAACACCGGATTCGGCCGCCTGCTTCAACGTCATCGTCGGCAATCCAACGTCAACCCCACTACCTGAAAGACTTAATTGGCCTTTACAAAGGTCACGTCGCCATTCGACCAAACCAAAGCCCGTTTTGACATAGCTGCTTTCAACTGTATCACCCACAAATATTAAATATGGCGATTTCAGTTCAATTGTCTTCATCGTATTTCCTTAATATATAAAAAGTAGTTCGTATTTAAACCCTGCGCCATACCAAAGCCAATTGGGACAGTTTCTGTTTCTTAACGGCCTTTTGTGGTGATCGGTTTTCCGGGGAAAACACTATCCTGTAGGGTTTCGTCCTTTACCACGATCTTACCGTCCACGATCACATGGATAATCCCTTTGGAATATTGATTAGGGTTGGCAAAAGTCGCCCTGTCGATGACATTCACCGGATCAAATATGGTAATATCCGCATCACTTCCGACCTGAAGACGGCCTTTATGCTTCATGTCAGGGGTAAAAGATTCCAGTCTTTTGGCAGGAAGATAGCTCATTCTGCTAATGGCATCCGGTAGTGAAATAACGCCATCTTCGCGCACATACTTACCCAAGACACGGGCAAAAGTTCCCATACCGCGGGGATGAGCCCGTTGGTCCAATGTATCAAGAGGCATACCGTCGGAGGCGATCATCACACCCGGATGTGACATAGCCTGTTTAACCCATTGTTCCGTCATGGCATGAATGATGACGATACCCTCAGGGTTATCGGCACGATATTGGTCCCACATTTCCTTGCCTGTGAAACGCTCACCCGTGGGCGGCCATTCAACGGCTTCATAGGAAACCCCAAATTTCTTTTGCCAGTCATGATCAAAAATTCCAGAATTGATCCCCGTCGATCCAGCCGTATATGGATATAATTCGGTCGTAACATCAAACCCATCAGCCCGGGCTTTTTCCATCATTTCCAAATAAAGCGGCACTCTCTCTAGCCCCGTGCTGACCACATGAACCATATGCAGAGACGCACCCGTTTTACGGGTCATTCTGATCATTTCTTCATAACCGCTTGGGTTAGACGCATCATCGGACATGCGGATATGAACAAAAATAGTCACACCTCTTTTAGCCGCCAGACGAAATATGCCCTCTAATTCGGCTTCTGTCACGCCACGGGAAAAATAATCCAGCGGCAACCCAATTCCGATACCCCCTTCATCAAGGCCTTCTTCAACTCCAGCCAATATTTCTTTTAATTCTTTTTCCGTTGGCACCTCATGGAAAGCTCTCTTCATATCACCATTTTTAACGCCAACGCGCACTTCCGCATGACCGGAAGAATAACCGTAATGGATCAATGCCGTACCAACTCTCTCCTTTAATTTATCTGTAATCGGATAGGCACCGCCTTCAAGCTCAAGGGCTGTCGTCACCCCGTCACGCACCTGATAGGTCTGCGCAATTGTATTTTGTCCATGAGCATGCAGATCAATAAATCCGGGAGAAACCACCAGGCCAGCAGCCTCCAACACCACTTTCCCTTTTATTTTATCTTTGGAAATGATCATGATTTTATTGCCGGAAACGCCTACGTTCCGGACCGCATCCAATCCAGTTTCCGGGTCAATAACCCGCCCACCAATAATCGCAATATCATAGAGGCCATCTGCCGCCACTGCCGGAGAAATCAATATACATACGGCTATCATTAATTGAATAAAATATCTCATGATGAGTCCTTTATTTTCCAAAAAATATGTGGGAGGAAGCGCCATGACATATGGCACTTCCTATTTTCTATATGCGCTCTAGAAACGGCATAAATATTTGTTTAAACATCTAGAGCTACTCTGCCATCACCCTAAAACTGCGCACGAACGCCAAAATAGAATGACCGTCCAACCACATCATAATGTATCGCGTTGGTCGCTGTTGGGCCGATAAAGTCCAACGGAATTACAGGCGGTTCATTGTCAAAGACATTGTTAACACCGCCAAATATTTCCATTCCCTCGAAGCTACCTTCCTCAAACCGGTAACGGGCTGACATATCCACATATACTTCAGCAGCGATATTATTTTCCGCGTCCGCCAATTCTGCGGGACCCCACTGGATGTTATATTTACCAGCACCCACGTAGCGAATTTGCGAGAACAGCCCCAGTCCGCCATTGTCATAAGAAATATTACCACGGATTTTCCATTTGGGTAGACCAAAGCCGCTGGCGGTTCCAACTTCACCGGCGAAATTAACCTCGTTACTGCCATCCGCCGCAATATCCTTGGCATAAACATAGCTGCCCAGAACTTTAAAGCTCAATGTACCATTATCACCAACCTCGGTCATATAGCGGCCCTCGAAATCAAACCCGCGTACCCGGAAGGTTCCAAGGTTCAACAATTTATTGGTAATTTCCAGCACCGTATTATCCGGTGCAAAATTAACAAGACCACAGAATTCCGCATTTCCGGCGAAACATTCGTCAACGATGCTCTGGCTTGAAACGGATTGAATGGCATCCTTAATATCAATATCATACCAGTCTACAGAAACCTGAAAGTTATCCAACCATTCCGGAGAATATACCATTCCCACCGTTTTGGTCAGCGCACTTTCTTCTTTCAAGTCAATATTTCCCGTATTCAATATGGTGGCAAAATCAACATTCCCGGTAAAAGGGTTGCCTATGTTATCAAATAACAACAATGTTTTAAGAAAGACTTCGCCGATGCTCGGGGCCCGGATATCTCGGGAAATAGTTCCCCGAATACGCAGATCCGGTATCGAACGATGATCAAAGGTATATCTGATCAAACCAACTTATTAGCACTAAACGCAGCCATTGAAGCGGCACGTGCGGGTGAGCAAGGTCGTGGTTTTGCGGTAGTTGCTGA
>JAESRB010000161.1 GCA_016764855.1 Emcibacter sp. | reverse complement strand
TTATTTTTCTGGGTTATTTTTTTGGTTTTGGGTGACCGATTTTGAGTTGATTGACCGATTATAGAACTATTTTTGGGTTATTTTTTGATCTGTCATATTTAATTAAATCTTTTCCGAACAATTTGTTGGACGATAATATTGCTGGATATTTCATCTGGCATGTAAGTTGCATTGTTACTCATCACTGTTGCAAAAGTGCAGACCTTATAATTTTTGAAACCATCAATAAAGCATGTAAATGCAACCTGATTTTTTTCAGTAATATAACGGGAGAGTGACTAATGAAATTCAAGGAAACAGATAAATATAAACCGAGGAAATTGTCTAGCCGACTGCGGTCGAGCGTGGCAAAGTTTGCGAGCATAGCCCTTTGCTTGGGGGGTGGCCTGGCGCTGACCGGCACGGCACAGGCTGATGACGATGAATTCCGGATTGATGTGAGTGGTTACCTGCGGGCTTACACGGCGATCAGCCTGTCGAACCATGAGGAAACTGCCGGGGATGATAAATTTTCCATCCCTATGGCCCGGGGTACGATCTACCTGGATGTGGACGTCTATACGGGTCCCTTAATCTGGAAGGTGGTTGGCCGCTATGACAAAGAAATTAAAACCGGGTATCTCAAGGAGCTTGAGCATCTCACTCAAATCCAGTCCCCGGGCGGTAATTTCGCGACGGACTTTATGGACCAGTATGAGACCGATGATATTCTGGAATTCCTCCGGGAATATTATGTAGACTTCACCCTGTTTGACCGTCTGGATGTGCGGCTGGGCAAACAGCAATTGGTCTGGGGCGAAAGTGACTTCTTCCAGGCCATGGACTTGATCCATGGTTTTGATTACCGCTGGCGCTTGTTCTTTGAGAATAACGAAGATTGGCGTAAACCGTTGATTCTGGCCAACTTCAATCTGGGTGTTGAGGAGCTGGATGGTAACCTGAACTTCTTCGTCCGGCCAGGTTGGGACCGGGATGAGGATATGGGCAGCAATTACAACATCGAAGGCGGCCGCTGGATTCCCCATCCTTACCGTGGGGTTGATTTTACCGCTTTCACCAATGCCTATAATACGGAGCATAACCGGGGCGATTGGGATGATGTAACCTTTGGCGCCCGCTGGACCGGGACCATGGGGTCAATCAGCTATTCCCTGGCTTACCTGAAAACCTTCAACCCGACGCCGATTATCAACCCGGCGACCACGGGCAATGCCGGGGTTGTTGAAGCCTTTGGTGTGACCTCGACAACGCCATACGGCGAAGTGGCGGGCAATCAGGTTCTGGGCGATTGGATCTATCCTAAGATCGATGTGTTTGGGGCGAGCATTAACGGCTATTCCACGAAACTGGATTCCACCCTGAGCGCGGAAGTGGCCTTTGTGCCCAATAAACCATTTAACTTTGGTGAACTCTCCTCTTCACTGCCCGGCTGGGGCGGGGTTAAGGAAAAAGACACAGCGTTGATTATGTTGCGTCTTGATAAGGAGTTGAAACTGAGCAACTGGCTGGGCACGAACCGGCCGTCTTTCAGTAGTATTCAGGTGTTTGATACTTGGATCACCAACTATAAGCGCACGGATGAGCTGGTTGATTTTGCCTCTTACGGTGCCCGCAAGAAAGAGCATACGGTCTATCTGACCATGTTTACGGTGCTCAACTACAAACATGACACGATCAATCCGTCTCTGGTATTTGGGGCTGATATGAGCAATGGCGGCGGCTTTCTTATTCCGGCGGTTGAGGTTGTTGTTGGTGAGAACTGGCGCTTTAAACTGGAGGCTAATCTGTGGTGGGGCGGCAACAAGAAACTGCCAACGAGCACGTTAGCAAATGGCGCCCATAGCAATCCTTTGGGCATCAGTGAGAATAGTGCAGCGTTTTTCGACTGGTTCGCTAAAGACAATCAAATAGTACTCAAGCTGACCAGACAGTTTTAATATAAGGAGGTATGAAATTATGTTTAAGAGAAAAATTATTACGTCATTAATATCCTTGGGGATGGGGGTCGCCTTGTCCACAGGGGCCATGGCCTCTGAAGGAGAACTTGCTGTGGGAACGGTCATTTCTGCGGCCAATTTTGACAGTGTTAAAGACTTGCAATTTGAAGGCAAGCGTGTTGGCGACATGATCCCTGAGCGTGTGGAATGGATGATCCGCGAACGGAATCTGACCATGAAGATCCGTCATTCGGCCCCTATCGAAATGGATGAGAAATACATGCAGGCGACACAGGACGGCAAGGGCAAGGTAAAGTTTGACCCGAAAACCCGTGAAGTCAGCGGCTGGACAGCCGGCATGTTCTTTGATCCTCAGGACATTGATATCAATGATCCTTATGCGGGCGATAAGGTGATCTGGAACCTGCGGGGCCCCACATATGGGGCGACCATGGATCTGCGCAACATCTGCTGGGTCTTCATTGATGGTAAAAAGGGTGTTGAGCGTGTGCAGCGCTGGTGGGCCCGCCGCTATTATATGGAAGGCCGTCTGGACGGTGGTCCGGTGTCGGAAGGGAAAGGCAACATTCTGCAAAAAACCGTTTTGGTGGCTTATAGCCCGCAGGATATCAAGGGTTTGGGGACTTTCTCCATTCGCTATAACGATCCAAGTGCCAAGAGGCCGGATGATACCTGGGCTTACCTGAAGTCTGTTCGTCGTGTGCGCCGCCTGACCGGGAGTGCCTGGATGGACCCCATTGGCGGTACAGTGCAGCTTTATGATGACTGGGATATCTGGGATGCGGTTCCCACCAAATACAAGTCTAACAAGCTGATCGAAAAACGTTGGATCTTTGCGGTGGCGCATAGTCCGGAACTCAGCGTTGACCTTCAGAAAAAAGGCAGTCCGGGGGAATTCCCCAGTGTTGGCCTGACCGATGCGCCTTACTATTATCCGGCCAAACATATTGAATGGGAGCCCCGTGAAGTATTTGTTGTTGAAGGAACGCCGCCCGAGGGTCATCCTTACAGCAAGAAAGTCGTTTACATGGAAGTTGACTGGCCCCGGCCTTACCTTGGGGAAGCCTATGACCAAAATGGTAAATTCTGGAAAATGTTTATCTTCCAGAACCGCCAGGACATTGGTGACGATGGCTATAAAGCGATTATGCCCGTGGTCGGCCATATCATTGACTTTAAAGCCAACTACTCCACTACCTGGTCGTCAAATATGAAGGCGAACCCGGCTGATGTGGAAGCCAATGACGTGACCATCAAGCAATTGATTAAACTGGCACGTTAACTCTAACGGTTAGGCTGTGATCTTTCTTTCTTCCCCTTTGCCCCGGAACGGGTGGCATCGGATTCATGAGAGAGATCACTGCCTGAGTTAAGACGGTGGCTTTCCTTCTTTCTTTCTTCACCCTTCTCATTCTTTGGGATAGATGGCCTTGCCATCAGAAGGGAGGTCACCGTCTAACTTCACGGTATCATTTAACGTCACAGCGGACCACAAGGTTGGTGGCTCTGGGATAAGAAAGTCTTGAGGGTTTAAATGAATATTTTACGCAGCACATCCGGGGAATATCAACCGTCTGAGCCAGCCAATCCGGTTAAAACCATAGGTCAAAAAACATTTTCCATATTTTTATCATTGATCCCCTGGTCTATTGTCGCGGGCTTATTATGGGCGGGTATTTTTATCAAACCCCAGACCATGGTTGAAGTGGTCATCCCGCCGGCAATCGAAAAGCGGGATAATATATTTGGTATTTCTGTGGTCACTGCTGAGAAAATGTGGCTCGTGGGCAACTATGGCAAGATCCTCCATTCGGAAGATGGTGGCAAAAACTGGGTCCGTCAGACGGCGGCAACCCGCCGCCACCTACAGGATATCTCCGCATGGAATGACCAGACGGCGGTGGTGGTCGGCAATGGCGGTGTGATCTTCATTACCGCTGACGGCGGCGGAACCTGGACCGAAGTTGAGGCTCCTAAATCAAAAATTGCCAATAAATTAATCCGGGTTCATACCTATGCTGGCGGCGAAGCCTGGGCGGTCGGGGAACTAGGGATGATCCTTCATTCTGAGGATTATGGTCAAAGTTGGACCCGGATGCGGGAAGAAGAAGACGTGATCATGAATGACCTGATCAAACTGGATGACAATCGGATCCTTGTGGTCGGCGAATATGGCCGCCTGTTCCAGAGCCGGGACAAGGGCAAAACATGGCAGGATAACTATACCGCCAGTCCCAGCAGTCTGACGGCCATTGATTTTAGAACACCTCTGGACGGGGTTATCGTCGGTTTGGACGGGGCTATTCTGGTGACCGGAGATGCTGGCGAAACATGGTCTCTGATTGACAAAGACATCTCCGGCATCACGGAGCATCTGATGGATGTTCAATGGTCTGAGCTGACCGAACTATGGGTGGCCGTTGGCAACAAGGGCAAGTGGATTAAATTCTCCGGCGATCTGAAAAACTTTCAGGCGGGCAGCTTGTCCTCGACCGATCTGTCGTCTCACACCGAACTGGCCATCGTGAAGGGCGGCTTCATCACGGTGGGCGCAAATGTTGGTTATATGGCGTTTGAAACCAACCACTTTACAGATTTTTGACCTTAGAATTCAAAAACTGACCATACAGAAAATTAGGTATCCCTTTACCCCTGCACCGGGTAAATATTGGAGGTTAAAATGTTAGAAAAATTTGCACGGTTATGTGTGGACTCCAGGAAAATAGTCCTGGTCGTTGTGTTCCTGGCGACAGCTATATTGTCCTTTTTTGCCCAGCGCATAGAGGTCAAAACCATCTTTGAGGATTTGCAGCCCGCGTCCCATTCTTATATCCAGGTTCATGAGCGTTTTAAAAATACCTTTGGCGGCACCAATATCATTACCTTTATGATTGAAGCCAAAGAAGGCACAATCTTTCAGATGTCGGTGCTGGATAAGGTTCAGAAAATCACCCGCGGCCTCCTGAAAATTGATGCCATCAACGAATTCCAGATCTATTCTCTGGCCGGTAAAAAACTGAAAGAAGTCCGGGCCTCCACCGAGGGCATATCCACCCGGCCCTATATGTGGCCCAACCTGCCGAAATCCCAAGCGGAAATCGAGGAGCTGAAACAGGCCGTCCTGCGCAACCCTCTGGTCTATGGCCCTTATGTCTCGGAAGATTTGCGGGCCACCCTGATCACTGTGGATTTTTTTGATGACCTTCTGGACTATAATCTCGCTTACGAGCAAGCTTATGACCTGATTGCGCGGGTTACCGATGACAGCGTGGATATTCGTCTGGTGGGCAACCCGGTACTTTATGGCTGGGTCAATCACTATCTGCCGGAGACGGTCAATCTGGTTCTTCTGGCCCTGACCATCTTTCTGATGTTGTTGTTTATTATTAACCGGACCTGGCGCGGGACCATTCTGCCGCTGTTGTCGGCGGCGGTCAGTGCCATCTGGGCTTTGGGCGTTGCCCAGCTGTGCGGCATTAACTTTGATCCGTTGGTGGTGGTGATTGCCATGCTGATTACCGCCCGGGCCGTCTCCCATTCGGTTCAGATGATTACCCGCTTTCATGAAGAGATCGATAATGTGCCGGAAGGACAGAAGCTCTGTTCCATTACAGCGGCGAAAAAAACCCTGCAGGATCTGGTTCGGCCCGGTCTGCTCGGCATCGCTACTGATGCCGGCTGTGTCGCCGTTGTCGCCATCAGCCCGATCCCCCTGCTACAGAAACTGGTGGTTCTGGCCATTGTCTGGATCTCTACCGTGGCGATCAGTTCGGTCATTCTAACTCCGGTATTGCTGTCTTGGGTCAAGAAGCCAAAGACCTATGCTCATGGGTTGAACCTGGATTTACTTCTGATCCGGCCCTTTCTGGATTTTTGTGTGCGGATTGTCGCCACCCGGGCCCGTTACATGGTCGTCGCCATTGCCACGGTTATCTTTGTGGTCTGCGGCGTCTACTCGCTTAATCTGAAGGTGGGTGATGCTAATCCGGGCTCGCCAATTCTATGGCCGGAAGCAAGTTACAACAAGGATTCCGCCGCCATCAACGAACAGTTCCCCGGGGCTGACCGCATGTTTGTGGTTGTCGGCGGCGATCATATGAATCAGGCCAAGGATGTTCAGGTTCTTGATACCATGCTCCGCTTTCAGCGCTATATGGAAGCTCAGGAGGAGATCGGCGGCACTCTGTCCATTGCCGATATCCTGCCGGCGGTAAATATGACCTTGCGCGAAGGTAACTTCCGCTATTCTGAACTGGGCGACAGTAATCTGGTCAATGGCGAACTCATGTATATGTTCGAAAATGCCGCCGAACCCGGTGATCTGAACCGGTTTGTTGATGTCTCCCGGACCAATGCCTCCATCACCCTGTATTTTGGCGATCGTCAGGGGACAACCATTCGCACCGCCATCGCCCGGATCAATCAGTTCATTGACGAAAACCCAGAAGTCCAGCAGGCCAAAATTCATTTGGCTGGCGGGGTGATCGGCGTGATCGCCGCCGTCAATGAAGTGATCCTCTCCGGCCAGATCCAGTCCATTGCTTTGGCCCTGTTCATTCTGGTGATGATGTGCATTCTGGTCTATCGCTCCAGCATTGCCGGCATGTTCTTCATGGTGCCGGTGGTGCTGTCAAATCTGGTGACCTTTGCCTTCATGGCCTGGCAGAATATTGGCATGAACATCAACACCGTGCCGGTCGCCGCCCTCGGCATTGGCCTCGGCGTGGATTATGCCCTGTATATCTGTGATCGCATCAAGAGCGAATATCAATTGGGCAAAGAGCCGCTAGAGGCCATATCAATCTCCCTCCATTGCGCCGGACGCGGGGTTCTGGTCACCGCCCTCGTGCTCATCGCCAGCATCTGTGTCTGGCTCTTCTCCTCCCTCCGATTCCAAGCAGAAATGGGCATGCTCATCGCCCTATGGCTAACCGTATCAGCCCTAAGCGCACTCTTCCTAATGCCAGCACTCGCCTACATATGTAAACCCAAGTTCATCTTCGGTAATAACCAAAAAATAACACAAAGGGCGAACTCGAGGGTAGTCGGGGGTGAATATGAGCCTCAGCATTAACGCTTCTGGTAATTTGGGACATCATTTGGGCCAGGAATTATGTAATGAGTAATGATGTAATTGTTGCGGGTGTCGGCATGACGAATTTTGTCAAGCCGAGTGTGAGCCCCATGTATGATAGCATGGGGGCTGATGCGGCCCGAATGGCCCTGAAAGATGCCGGCCTTCCCTATGAAAAGTTTCAGCAGGTCTATGTGGGGTATGTTTACGGTGATAGTACCAGTGGTCAGAAGGCACTCTATAAGCTAGGGACCACCGGCATTCCCATCATCAATGTCAATAATAATTGTTCAACCGGGTCAACGTCTCTGTTCCTTGCCCGTCAGGCCGTGATGGCAGGCATTGTGGATTGTGCTCTGGCAGTGGGTTTTGAACAAATGTCCCCTGGGCCATTGCGCCAGTCATTTCCTGACCGTATCGACCCTCTTGCTAAATTCTTAGACGTCGTAAATGCCAAATTTGAGGGGGCGGAGAAAGTTCCTATGGCGCTACGCCTGTTTGGCGGGGTCGGTTTTGAGTATCAGGAAAAGTACGGCGCTAAAGCAGAAACCTTTGCCAAGGTCCGGACAAAAGCCGCCCTGCATGCTCGCCATAATGAACGGGCAATTTTCCGTAGCCCCTTGACGATTGAAGATGTGTTAGCCGGGCCGAAACTCTTCCTTAATTTGACCAGATTACAATGTTGTCCACCCACCTGCGGTGCTGCCGCCGCCGTAATCTGTAGTGAAAAATTTGCCAAAAAACATGGCCTTAGAGAAGATGTCGTTATCGCAGGACAAGCTATGGTGACAGACTTTGCCTCCAGCTTTAATGGCAGTATGATCAAGGCCGCTGGTAGTGACATGACCGCCGCCGCTGCCGCCCAAGTTTATCAATTCGCGGGCTTCGGGGCAGAGGATATTGATGTTGTGGAGCTTCATGATTGCTTTACCACCAACGAAGTGATCACCTATGAAGCCCTCGGGCTATGCCCGGAAGGCGGAGCAGAGAAATTTATATGGGACAGCGATAACACTTATGGCGGCCGAGTTGTAACCAATCCTTCCGGAGGCCTGCTTTCCAAAGGTCATCCTCTGGGAGCAACAGGCCTGGCACAATGTTATGAGCTTGTTAGCCAATTACGAGGGCAAAGTGGTCGGCGTCAGGTTGACAATGCCCAAATTGCTCTGGCCCATAATATGGGTCTTGGTGGGGCCTGTGTTGTTACGGCCTATAAAAAGAACTAAGACAGAAATTCATTAAACCGCATCCAAATTCTGATTTTAAACGGCGGATAAAGACGTGGGCTTCAGGGGTTTTACAGGAGTTTTTCAGAATTTGAGTTTAACAGTTTAAAATAATCAGAGGAGGAGAAACCATGAAACCCACCTGTGGTCTGTTCATAAATGCCCTGAGGAATAGTCACAATTCAAGATTTAATCGCTTGTCAATACGGTGAGTGGCATAGGGTGAATATCGTTCAAAACTTTAGAGGTGTGGCCCAATATAAATTGAAGATTTTAATTTGATACAACGCATAATCAAATCAATATTATCAGGACAAGTAAGATGAAGGCAATTTGGTATGACACAACAGGTAAAGCAGATGCTGTACTTGTTTACGGCGATATGGCAAAGCCCGAACCGGCTGAGGGGGAAGTCCTTGTCCGCCTTTACGCATCCGGTGTGAACCCATCCGATGTCAAAGCCCGGGCTGGTGCTCGGGGACCCTTAGCTTATGATCGGGCGATCCCTCATTCGGACGGCGCGGGAATAATCGAAGCCGTAGGGGAAGCTGTCGCCCCTGGTCGGATTGGGGAACGTGTCTGGATTTGGAACGGGGCTTGGGGTCGCGCTTTTGGAACCTGTGGAGAATATATGACGGTTGCCACAGAACAAGCTGTCCCATTGCCGGATAATGTCAGCTTTGACGAAGGAGCCTGTCTGGGCATTCCAGCGACAACAGCCTATTACGGTATGTTTTCGGATGGCAAGGTTGCGAGCAAAACTGTGCTGGTTACGGGCGGAGCCGGAGCGGTTGGCCATTATGCTATTCAATTCGCCAAGCTTGGCGGGGCACGGGTTATTACGACAGTAAGTGGTCCTGAAAAAGCGGCACATGCCAAAAGCGCCGGTCCAGATGTCATCATTAATTACCGTGAGGGAGATGTTGCGGCGGCGATTATGGCAGCGACAGATGGTGAAGGTGTTGATCGGATCATCGAAGTGGAATTCGGCGGAAATCTTGAGATTAGCAATAAAGTTCTGCGTCCAAACGGTGTTATTGCCGCCTATGGCTCAATGGCGAAGACGGAACCAGCATTGCCTTTTTATCCGATGTTGTTTAATGGGGTAACGCTGCGACTGTATCTGGTTTATCTGTTATCGGACGAAGACCGTCTAAAAACCATCGAAGGGCTGAATAAAATGATTGCAGGGGGTCATGTCAAACATGCGGTCACTCAAACATTCAGCCTTGAGAATACAGCCTCTGCCCATAAAGCCGTTGAAAGTGGCAAGATCATCGGCAATGTTATCGTGCGGATTGAGTGAAATCTTATCTGCTGATAAGTGCCTTATACCTCCCCCTAAGTGCGTCTATTTCCACACCTGCGACGAACCACAAATCCGTCCTCTTTCTGTACTTTTTAATCCATATCTGGATGTCAAATAAACCTCAGGAAAATTCCTGCGGCGATTTCGGATCAGGACGATTTCCATACATTCGGTCGATTTTCATACGACCATAGAATTAATAGTTTTTATAATTATCATTTAATAACAAGATCATAAATATATATATTTACTTTTTTTCAGCTGGCACATGACTTGCATAATTCCCTAAGGGTGATCCTGTCATCCAGATAATTAGAAAGAAGACAGGATGGTCAAGGAGCAACCTTTTCAGCTTTCATAGTGGAGCGGCGAGGTTTGTGGAGTTTAAGATAAGGAATCCGGGAAGAGTGATACTATATGCTGATAAATATTGATAATGGCGGCACATTAACAGATATATGTGCGATAAAAGGTGATAATTTTTATAAAACTAAAACGCTCACCACCCCCTATGACTTGAGTAAGTGTTTCTTTGATGGTTTGCGGGCTATTTCAGAAGTTATTTATGGGGAAGAAAATGTCTCGAGGCTGCTTGCTGAAGTCGAACATATTCGTTATTCGACAACACAGGGCACAAATTCCATAGTGGAACGCAAAGGGCCAAAACTCGGATTAATTCTGAATAAAGGTCATTCCGATATGGTTGGGCGCATGCGGGCACAGGATGAAGAGCTATACGACTTCTTGGTTGGTGACAGGGTCGTTGAAGTTGATCTCGATGACTTGAAGGACAATGCGAACGGGGCCGAAGCCACGACTATAATTATACAATTGACATCAAGTGGTGCCAACCGGGTTATTGTATGCTTTGACGTCGATCAAGCAGGTGTTTTCGAAAGTCTATTCAAGAAAATCGCATTTGAAAATTATCCTCGGCATCTGCTGGGCGCTGTCCCCATGTTGTTTGCCAGTGAATTGGTGGATGATGTTTCGGTTTGTCGACGGGCATGGACGGCACTGATAAATTCATTCCTGCACCCCGCAATGGAAGAATTTCTTTATAATGCGGAAAATAGGTTGCGTGAATATCGCACCAGAAATCCGCTATTAATTTTCCGTAATGACGGGAATGCCTCTCGGGTTGCAAAGACGATCGCTGCCAAAACA
>JAESRB010000160.1 GCA_016764855.1 Emcibacter sp. | reverse complement strand
CTGCTTGGCCCCACGTTTGGCGGCATTAATCTTGAGGATATCAAAGCCCCCGAATGTTTTATCATTGAACAGGCCCTGCGCGAGAAGATGGATATTCCGGTTTTTCACGATGATCAACATGGTACAGCTATCATTACGGCCGCCGGCATCATTAATGCCATCGATATCACCGGCCGGGACATTAAAAAAGTTAAGCTTGTCGTCAATGGCGCCGGAGCAGCCGCCATTGCCTGTACCGAATTGGTCAAGGCTATGGGTGTTCCCCATGAGAATGTCATTATGTGTGACAGCAAAGGCGTGATTTACCAAGACCGTAAAGAAGGCATGAACCAGTGGAAATCCGCTCATGCTATTGATACCCCTCACCGCACGCTGGAAGATGCCCTAAAGGGCGCCGATATTTTCCTCGGCCTTTCCGTCAAGGACGCTGTAACCCAAAATATGATCATCAGCATGGCCGAAAAGCCTATCATTTTTGCCATGGCCAACCCGGACCCGGAAATTACACCGGAAGCCGTTAAGGAAGTCCGCTCTGATGCCATCATTGCCACGGGGCGGTCTGATTATCCAAATCAGGTTAATAACGTTTTGGGCTTTCCTTATATATTCCGTGGCGCATTGGATGTCCGCGCCAAAACCATCAATGACGAAATGAAGATTGCCGCCGCCCTCGCCATTGCTGAACTGGCTCGTAAAGACGTCCCCGATGAAGTTGCCGCCGCCTATAGCGGTGGACACCCCAAATATGGCCCGGAATATATCATCCCGGCTCCCTTTGATCCCCGCCTGATCAGCGCCATTTCTCCTGCCGTGGCAGAAGCCGCCATGAAAAGTGGCGTCGCACAACGGCCCATCATCGATATGAATGCCTATCGTAAAGAACTGGCAGCACGCCTGAACCCGACAACGGGTACATTACAGATGATCTATGACCAATTGGGCAAAGATCTAAAACGGGTTATCTTCACCGAAGCTGATGAAGAAACCGTACTTCGCGCGGCTCTTGGGTTTGAACAGAATGGGTATGGTCATGCCGTTCTGATCGGTCATGAAGAAAAAATCCGAGACCATCTGGAACATATTGGTCATGACCGCGATGATGACCTGGAAATACATCATGGCCGCACCAGTGATAAAAGCCCGGAATATGCCAATTTCCTGTATGAGAAATTACAACGTAAAGGCTATCTTTACCGGGATTGCCTGCGACTTGTTCGCTCAGACCGGAATGTATTTGGCGCCTGTATGCTCGCCTTCGGTGATGCGGATGCCATGGTTACTGGACATAACCGCCATTATGCCGCCGCTCTGGAAAGCATCACGAAGGTGATCGATCCTCTCCCCGATTGCAAAGCCATTGGATTGTCCATTGTGATCAAAGAAGACCGGACCATTTTCATCGCCGATACCGCCATCAACGAAATGCCAACAGCCGAAGAAATGGCCGATATTGCAATACATGCCGCCAAAGCGGTCCGGCATTTTGGTATTGAACCACGTGTGGCCTTTATGTCCTATACCAATTTCGGCAATCCTGTTGGCGGCATATTAGCTACCACGTCTCGTGAGGCGGTCAGCGTTCTGGATGCCAAAGAGGTCGATTTTGAATATGAAGGTGAGATGCACGCTGGCGTTGCCCTGAATCCGGAAATTATGAAGGCCTATCCCTTCTGCCGTCTATCAGGACCGGCGAATGTACTGATCATGCCGGGTATGCATTCCGCTCATATTTCCACAAAAATGATCCGGGAACTGGGCGGTGGCACTGTGATTGGCCCGATGCTGGTCGGCTTGACCCATTCGGTGCAGGTGATCCCCATGGGGTCTTATGCATCTGAGATCATCAACCTCGCGGCACTTGCGGCTCATAATGTGAATCTTTTGGCAAAGAAACAAACGCCTTAAGCGCACAAAAAGAGCCCGCCGCAGCCAACAGATGTTTGAGGGAATGGCCACTAACGCTGTGGCTCAACGCCTCATATATCGCTTCGTCAAAAAACTCAGCCCCCTTGGCCACCACATAAAATAACAAAGCCAGGCCAAGGGAAAGACGACTGCCATGTTTTGGCCCATATAGCAACATGATGAAGGGAAATAACAGGAGCGGTAAAAACTGTACCAGAGCGTAAGGCCGCAGATCGCCACGCCCTGCCTCCTCCGTCATATACCAGTAAAAAATGCTGCCAATACCAAACAACAACAACGGAACCAAGAGCCTTCTACCGGTTTTTTCATCAATATAATCCCGAATAATCAAGCTGAATAAAGACATGAAAGCAATTGTCATGGGCAAACGGTCCCAGACAAGAGATTGATTAGCGGGAAACAGGTGATACCACCCAGAACCAAAAGCCGTCAAAAGTATCCCAGCACATAGCATGAGGTAAGGGCCCCTGTATGACCCACAGATGGCCTCTGCTCCATATTTCCAGAGTCCCCATAAACCAACAAAAACAAACCCAATATTACTGATCACATTGAAAAAATTTGGGATAGTCCAGAATAGATCCTGATCCGCAAAATCGTGATAATCAAGATCCTGTGCAATGGGGTCTATAAAAAACACCCCGCCAATGGCCAAAAGGCTCAGAATGACTAAAATCTTATGACGACGGATAGAATATCTCCCCGTTTTTATTTCAGCTGTCTTCGAACAGCTGAGCCCCACGTTCTCTTAAACGGTCCGTTAATAAAAGAATTAAAACATCTGTGGTGTTGAACTGCTCATCAACAACGGCACCGTCCCCGATATAACAACCAAGTCTGGCATATCCCCGAACAAGTGGGGCCAATTGACGTTTGGCTTTTCTTTTATCGATATCATCCCATTCCATATAATTCATCTTCTGATAACGTTCCGGCAGGGCGGGAATATTAAAAGCATCAGGTGTTTTATATTTATGATACAAATAAGAAAGTGGCAGCTCCAAGTCTCCCTGAATCACGCCTTCCAGACTGGCGCAACCAAACAAACATCCCACATTATGTTGCACGATATATTTCACGATGGCCCGCCACATCAATTGAATGATATTGTTAGAGCGGTATTCTTCTCGCACACAACTACGGCCCAGTTCTAACAATTGTCGACCAGCCATCATTTCCCGAAAATGGTCATTATCTAAATTGCTGAGATCAAATTCCTGAAAAGAATAAAAGTCATGGATACTGTCGACTTTTTCTTCCCGCAACAAACGATATGTGGCTATAACAGCATCATCGCCGCTTTTTGTCGTATCAAAGGCCAAAAGTTGATCACAAATCAGATCAAAATCATCAAAATCCCGTTTTTCTTCCGCCATTTCGGGACTGGGCTTCGCCTGCAACTCTTCATAAAAAACTTTATAACGTAATTTCTGTGCGGCAATAATTTCTTCTTTGGTTCTTGCTATACGAACTTCAATAGGGCCAGCGTTAAGAATAAAGGACTCTTCCGACATGCTTCCTCTGTTATTTTCTGATTTAATATTCATATGTCCTAACTTTATATCACAAGAACAACCGTCTCACTATTTCTTATAAATCATCTTAACTTTCGTGCAAGGCCAACCTATAAAGAGTGGTAAAAAAACACCTTGTAACGTTAAGTAAGATATATGGCCTCATGCTCAATCACTTGCCCCATATGCGGGGCTAAAATCCGGAATTCCCAATCTGAACAGCAGTTCACCTGTTGTTTCTGTAAATTTGAACATCGGGCCGCTACGGGAAACAGAGAAAAATACCCTCACGGATTTGAAAGTCTTCACTACCTTATCGGCACACAGTCTATGCCGACGGTATATATCGATGGCGAACTCCCCCCCCCGGAAGAGAATCATTCGGCAAATTTTGTATCACTTAACAAAGATCACCGGCAAATTGACTTGATATGGTCCCCCATGACCCTTCCCTTTCAAGAAGACCTCAACCGTGACTTACAGCAAAAATTCAGCCAACTCACTTCCGGCGGTTTGTTGTATCTGTCGACCCCCATCACGCATTATTTCCGCAACCCCCCACCCATGCCCGGACAGATCAATTTTTTCAGGTCAAAAAACATCATGTTTTTACTGGAACAGCATGGCTTTAAAATGACATGGCGACAAAATAGATTTTCTTCAATCCTTAGAATTGTCGCCCGAAAGGGTTAACCTGTCTCCAACATAGCCCATCCTATTCATCACGATAAGCAAGACAATGCCCGGAACCGCCGCCACTGTGGTCAGTAGGAAGAATTCCGTATAGCCAATGGATTCCTGCATAAAGCCAGACGGTGCCCCAATCATCAGCCGACCAAGGGACGCAAAGGCCGATAGCAATGCATATTGCGTCACCGTATAGGCCTTATTACACAAACCCGACAGATATGCGATAGCTATCGTTCCGCCCATACCGGTGGCAAAATTCTCAAACCCAATCGTAAAGACAAGCAAGTCCAAGTTCCGGCCATTTTCGGCCAGCACCGCAAAGCTGAGATTAGTGACCATCATCAATACCGCCGCCACCATAAGACCACGGTATGTTCCAAGACGGTTTAAGACAACGCCACCACAAAAAGCCCCCAGTAATACGGCGACAAAACCCACCGTTTTATTGGCCCAGATAATCTCATCCTTTGAAAAGCCCAAATCACCAATCAACGGCGCTGTCATCACAGCGGCCATGCTATCACCTACTTTCAACAACAGGATAAACAGCAGGATAACCCACCAACCCGGCCGCTGGATAAATTCCTTAAACGGCACGATCACTGTCATATATATATTTTCAACAATCTTGTCATAAGTACCAGCTTGCTGACCATCCTTGGACATCCAGCCCCGCACCGTATCCATTTCCTTTTCGATCAGATGCTTGCCGCGCAATATAGGTTCGCCAAAAATCAAAATGGGAACCAAACCAAAGAGCAACAACAATGGCATGCTCATATAGGCCACATCCCAACCATACCAATCGGCAAATTTCAGTGTCACAACTCCGGCAATCAAATTACCTACCCGGTAACCAAATTGCGTCATCGCGGCCCCCGCTGGCATTTCCTCATCTTTCAATATTTCAATACGATAGGCATCGATAACCAAATCCTGACTGGCGCTCATAAAGCAAACAATCATAGCCATCAAACCAAAATATACTGGATCATCCCCCGGCGAAGCGGACGCCAGACCAATGATTGAAAATGCTAAGCCCACCTGTATGACGACAAACCAGGAACGACGACGCCCTAAAAATTTATGCAACAAGGGCAGACGTAAGCTATCTAGTGCAGGCGCCCAAATAAATTTCAGAAAATAAGGAACAAGAGACAGTGTCAAAAGACCAATGGTTGATTTTGAAACCCCTTCATCAATTAACCAAAACCCCAAAGAAGACAAAAGCAACGTGAGGGGAAAACCACTGGAAATCCCCATAAAAAAAACCCCCACCACGCGCGGATGCGAATATTCACGAACAGACGTCCGCCAACTATTACCTGCTACCATATTTTTCACTTAAATCCCCAGAAAGTCAGTCATTCAGTTTATTACTTTTCCAATATTTAGTCCCTTGCAATGTCGCTTGCAAGGCTAAACCATTCTTGGTCATTTGATAAACTGTCACCCCGCCAACGACGGTGTCTGCGGCATTCACTTCACCGCCTTTATCACCCACTGTCGCCGCAGCGTCAGCCTGTCCCGAGAAATCCCATCCCGCTGTGATAAATTTGTCAAAAGCAGAGCGTTTATGGAAAATCATAACTGCCCGGTAATCTTTTATGCCAAGGCCAATACCAATCCCACCCGTTGCCATTCTCATAAAGATATCCCGGCCATTTTCATTATCATGAGCCACTCCCTTACCGCTGCCCGCAGAAAGAAGAATTAAATTTATGCCCCCGTTGTTAAAGACCGCATATCCAGCGGACTTTTTAACCATACCCTTGGCTTCTGGGTGGTTTTTATAGAGCTGAGACAGAACTTCTGACCTCATTTCAAGGATGTCTGCCCTCTTCTTCTCTACAGATTTAGCATTCACTACCGTTGGCATGACAGTCAATATGATGATCAGAATAAATTTCTTTAGCATGGATAATCTCCTGATGGTTTTTCAGATCATAACATCAAACTTTATAATCACACCAACGATTATTAAATTCAGTTAAAACAAAAAAGCGGCCCCCAAAAAAATAAGGAGACCGCCTCTTTCATACACTCAGAATAAAATTAACTGCGATATCTCCGTATCAACCCAAATCCCAAAAGAGCAAGACCTAAAAGCGCAATCGGTGCTGGCTCGGAAACATCGGTTGGTGTACCTCTAACATAGAGTGACCAATGTGAAACATCTTTTGCACCACCAGTTTGCGGGTTGGCAAAGGGGGATGAATATGTACCACTGACGGTACCCACATCCACTAAATATCCAGTATAGAACGGCGGCACACTACTCGCACCACCCTTCAGAATGATCATGACATCACTATAAAGACTCCAGATATTAGCCACAACAGACCAATCACCACTAATTCCATCGCCATCAATAAAGAATTCAAGGTCAATATTTTGCTCATCAGGTTGCGGGCCATTGTTATCAGTATTTTGCCATTTTTCAGCAAATAACCAATCCCCATAACCCATCATATTATCCAGATTTACCTGAGTTTGAGAATCATTATTGGTACTACCAATTTGACAAGCTGTACTTACTGTCAGATCGTCTGTCGTACCACTGTAAATACCTGAGGTACAAATCGCTGCATTTGCAGACTGTAACGCCGATAATATCCCGACAGACATCAACGCAAAACATACTAAAATAACTTTTCTCATCAACTGACTCCTCTTGCTCTTAACTATATATTGATATGCAATTAATATGCCAATAAATTTTATTGTTATTTTGCAATGAGTTGCCGAAAATAGATATTTCTCCACGACCTATAACTGTAAAGATTCCTGACATATTAGCAGTCAACTTTACACATTTCTAATATAAGAAAAACTATCGAATATGCTTTTTTTGCCTGTAACTAAGCGCTTCGGAGATATGTATTTTACTGATTTCCGCCCGCTCCTCAAGGTCTGCAAGCGTACGAGCCACGCGTAGTATCCTGTGATAGCCTCTCGCGGTAAGCTTCATAACTTCAATAGCCTGAGACAGAATTTCCTTGCCAGCCTTGTCAATAACAGCCACCTGTTCCAAGGCTTCCCCATCCACTTCCGCATTGCAACGAATATGCGCCAACCCCATTTTCTGATAGCGTTCGGTTTGAATTTTACGCGCAGCAAGAACTCGCGCCGCCACGTCACGACTGGTTTCCGACGGCGTGGGAAGTGTTAAATCCTGAGCACTAACGGCGGGGACCTCTATATGGATATCAAAACGATCCATCATGGGGCCGGATATTTTTGATTGATAATCCACAGCACATTTTGGCGCCCGACTACAGGCCTGTGCGGGATCATCAAGATAACCACAGCGACAAGGGTTCATGGCCGCGACCAATTGAAAACGTGCTGGATAAGTCACGTGACGGTTGGCCCGTGCCACCACAGCCTCGCCACTTTCAATAGGCTGACGCAAACTATCAAGTGCGGACCGCTGAAATTCCGGCAATTCGTCCAGAAATAATATCCCCCGGTGCGCCAAAGAAATTTCCCCTGGCCGGGCTTTAATACCTCCGCCGACCAAGGCTGCCATTGACGCCGAATGATGAGGGTTACGGAAGGGACGGCTGCGGGTAATGCGCCCTTCGGTCAGTAAGCCTGAGATGGACGCGATCATACTCACTTCCAGAATTTCTTCCGGTGTCATAGGCGGCAAGATACCCGGCAATCTCGCTGCCAGCATAGATTTACCTGAACCCGGCGGTCCGACCATACACAGGTTATGCCCCCCGGCCGCAACAATTTCCAAAGCACGTTTTGCCGTTTCCTGCCCCTTGATATCTCGCATATCAAGAAGATTTACTTCATCTTCCGCAACCGCAGCAATAGGAGGGTTTAGCAACTGACTGCCTTTAAGGTGATTAATGAGGCCCAGAAGATTTTCAGCCGCAATGACCTCTACCTCTCCTGCCCAAGCGGCTTCTCCACCAGATGCCGCTGCACAAATCAACCCGCAATCAAGCTCCAATGCCTTTAAAGCCGCTGGTAAAACCCCCGGCACAGCCTGTATACCGCCGTCCAGACCCAATTCTCCCAGAACGAGATATGATTCCACCGCATCGCTGGCCACCGCCTCCATCGCGACCAATAGCCCAAGAGCAATGGCCAGATCATAATGGCTACCTTCCTTTGGTAGATCGGCCGGGGCCAAATTTACTGTTATTCTTTTTGGAGGTAACGCCAGGCCAATGGCCCCTAGGGCCGCCCTCACCCTCTCTCGCGATTCAGCTACTGCCTTATCCGGCAAGCCCACTATTGTAAAAGAAGGTAACCCGGAGGCAACCTGTACCTGCACATCAACCGATCGGGCCTCTACCCCGACGAAAGCTACCGTCCCAATATGCGCGACCATCTCTGCCCCTGAAATTACTGATTGCCTAAAACTACTGATTATATGTTATATCATGACAACTTAGCAGTAAACCAATCAAGAACAAAGCCCGGATTTCCTATTTTGATCTAAATACGCTACGGGATAATAAAACCCAGCATCAACTTAACAGGATGCCTGTGTCTACCATATGGAGAAGTTCCACAAATTTTCATATTTCTGGTAAGAAATTTCATGTTTCTGCAAAGAAAATCTGGTAAGAAGAAGGGAACACTTGTTATTAAATCCAGGAAAATTTTTCCAAAGAACCCGTATTTTTTCCTCTGGCATTGCCATCAACAGGATCTTCGCCTTCCAAAATTGCTTCATTCTTCTGGCATTGATCATCGCATGTTTCAATGATGATTTCTTTGCTGCACTTAGAAGCGTCTTTATATTGCAAGGACGATAAAGAGATTACATAGGAAAGATCCGCCATATTCCGCTCGAGTTCATTTAGAGCTTTGTCATTGTCGGCAAGGCTACGCTGCAAGTCAGCAAGAATTTCTTCTTTTATAGCCATCGGAATTGAAACTTGATGCACAATTTTCTCAATGGCGTAACTTAACTGCTCAACCATTTTTGATTTTACAATGAGCCGTTTTTTAACATGTTCTATTTTGAGCTTCTCGGCATTCAGTTGGGCTTCATTGACAACCACCATGCCAAGCTCAATACTAGGTTCAACAACAATATTGAATTGCCTATTTAAGGCCCGCCTAACGTCCAAATCCTCTTGCGTATAATTTTCAGGAGATGATATTGATGAATTTTCAACCGAGATTTGATTCTGACCCAGCGTAATTGCCAAAGAAAGCATGGCAACCAAGCCAACAGCGGCACCCGATAACTTCAAAAACAACGTTTTATAGTTTCCCTGTTCCACTGCGCGCCCTCACCAAATAAGTTGAAATGATATATCTCTATACAATAAATGCTATATTATTGCAATATAGGGTACCCCAAATATATTAAAAATACCTTATATTAGAAATATCTAGCGAGCCTGATTTGAAAGAAATCATCCCTTGATTGAGGAAAAATAGGGTCCGTCATAGGAACGCCTAAAAAGAACCGGGCATCAAAAGTCACTTTCCAGTTATCCCCAATCCGGCGACTGCCCTCGAAATTGACAAATTTTGCTGAGGTATCAAGGTCAAAAATCGCCCCCACCAAGACTTCTGTACTGTCCATATCATTAGCGGCCCACCTGACCCCCATGAACAGATCATCTTCAAAAGGCGTTGTCGCCCCATTGCCCCGGTCATCATAGAGATATTCAGTCAGAACCCCAATATCTGAATCACCGCCACCAATACCATAAAATGTATATTCCATACCCCCGGCCATGGCCCAGAAGTCCTGCCCTGTTCCAGCCCGTCTAACGGCCTCAAATTTGATCAGAAAATCGTCGAAGGTGGCTTGTAAGTCAAGGCCCGTCTGATTGATCAAATTATAACGAGGAATTAATACCGGATTTCCGCCAAGGTCCATCCCCATCACCAATTCCGGCTCCCGGTTGGTTCCTCTGAAATGATACAGCCCCACATCCACATTACCAATCACATGTGCCCAACGTACTGCCCAGTCCGTATGCCACTTATCGGAGGCCGCCTCATATTGGGTCTGCGTGTAATCAACGGGCAACGGCAGGCTGAACCGGCCTTTACTGCCCGGATAACGTAATTCCCGAAAATATGTCATGAGATAGGCGGAAAAAACACCGAATTCACTGTCATAAGACACGGTTGCCATAGGCTGTCCCAGCTTATCTTCCTGATCAATATCCTCCAGATTATCATCTTGGTTTAGAATATCCACCAAATGAGCGGATTCCGTTACCCCCCAAAATACCGTATCAATACCCACGGTCACCTGCCAACTATCCAGCGTTCCCGTCCATTTCAATTCTCTGATATCAAAATGACTGCGGTCCCTGTCATTGACATCGACTCGACCAAAAGGCCGGAACATAAATTGGGAACTACTGCTCTGCGAGACATATTCTAGTAACGGCTCCAGCGCAAAGGATACCGTCCAGTCTTTCGGCCCCATTCTAGGACTTGATTGAACAAAGCCACGCGCCTCTACTTCCACATAACCGGACAGCGTGAAATTGCTGTCGTCCGTCATCATCTCATCATAATTTTCTGAGGTTTCCGCTTCCTGTAGCTCCAATAGCTCAGGTCCGGCCTCCTGTGGCCCATAGGACGGGCCTTCTACTTCTTCTACATGTGAGGAGGCTCCTGTTAATTTGGCCGGCGCCTTGGGCGGCGTTGGAGCATCTATAGATATTGGAGGCTCAGGCCGAGCTGGCACCTCAGGCAACGGTGATGCTTGTTCCAATATTGAACTGGTAAGCTTAACCTGCCGTGCCCATTCCGCTGCGGATACGGCCTTTAAATCGAACACCAGACGATATTGTAATCCATGGTCCGGCCGCAAGGTGAAGCCCTTATCAACCGTCGCCGCCTTACGAAGGGAAATTCTTAAACGCACAGACCCCTCGTGATCCTCAAAAGTAACTTTATGCACAACCCCAATAGTCGACGCCTTTTTAGAAAGAGCCATCACTCTTTCCCTGCTGGGCGTCTCCTGTAAATCAATAATAATTTCCCGCAAATTTTTGTCAGTCGCATCATTCAGATATGAGATCTGGTAATAAGCAACCTCACTCAACTCTAAAACAACGCGTGTCTTATCCGGGTGCACGCCTGTGCGCACATCAATCACTGTCACTTCGGCCTGAACAGCTGTGGCCGTCAAAGCAGAAAAAGCAAAGGCCCATAGATAACGTCTCAAGAGATGACGTCTGACTCTGGGAAAAATGATTTTATTCATTTTCTTGTTATGTGGATATTCTTGTGGCAAATGGCCCTCTCAAGTCGTTGTTTGCGATTCACTCAATCAATTAATTGCAAAAAAACATCTAGAAGGGCCTAATAATCGTTCCAATTTAACGACTACTTTATTCATTTTTTTCTAAAATTGTAAGCAAAAACAGGATGTTCTATCCTCATTAACCCTTCGTTAACCATAAGTTCACAGAGGCTAAAAATAAAGCAAAAAGCCCGGCCATAATGACCGGGCTTATCAAAAACCACAGGAATACTACTGACTCAGGCGTTATTTAGCCGTCTTTAATCTGCCTCTGGAAAAGTCATTTTCCTTCAACCCGGTACGAAAATCAAAACGACTCCAAATAAGCCACGTCTTCTTACCCGTCATAATATTTTCCATAAACAACTTTCCCGGCCGCCAATATTTATTCAAATAAATTTTATAATCGGAAAATTTCAACACTTTGAACAAGGCCCCCCGTCGATTATAAAATTCTGTCTTCATGGTTCGATAATCCTGTGTATCGATCCAGGAGGTCAATTTAGTATATCCCGATTTCGAATATTGAGGATAAGATTCAACGACGAAACAGGTCAACGCACCACAAGGTTCATCACGAAGCCACTTATAGTGATACTTCCCGACTTCCCGCGACGACATATCCTCATAGGAGAATTCGCTCCCCATAAAGGGCCCGGATTTATTGCTGGATGAAATCCGTTTGATCCGCCCCAGAGCCGGTAAATATATCCACTGATCATCAGGGTCTAGAATTTTAGAATGAGTGAGAAAGGCCGTTCCTTTAACATCACGAGGACTATCAAAAATCACCAATGATTTATCCCCTACACTGTTATCCAAAACTTCAAAGGTTTTAATCTTGAGCTTCCGATGACTTTTCTTGCCCTGACGGTTGCTCAAAATCATATCCAGCACGGCTACTGTATCCTGAAACCCAGCGTCACGTTGCTTTGCTTCTTCTGCAATAGCATGACCTTTTTCTTCAGGTGTTTCTGCCAAGGCCACGTCAAGGATGAAGCTACTGACGATGAGTAAAGAACATGACATTCTACCGATCATTCTAAACATTTACGGTTTCCTTTTTTTTATCAAGATACAGAAGTATAACAGGTAAAAGCATAAAGTCCGTTACCAGAGCCACAGCAATAATCAATGCGGTCAGAAATCCCATTTTGGAATTCATAGTAAAATCCGATAGCATCAAAGAACTGAATCCTACAATCAACACTAGGGAAGATACCCACAAAGCTGTCCCCACCATAGAAAAGGCATAACGTACAGCATCTTCTGCATGAAGTTTTTTCTCACGCTTACCACGTAGGTATTTGCTCAGGAAATGAACCGTACAATCCACAATCAGCCCCAGTGCCGTTGCCGTAACACCAGCCGCGAACATACCAAGTTCCCCGTTAATTATCGCCCAGATACCAAATGCGACCACAGCCGGAATAATGTTGGGAACAAGACTGATACAGCCCAATTTTATGCTCCGTAACGCAATGACAAGACAAAAAGAAATTAACAGAAAGGCAATTCCTGTGCCCCAAAACATACTGTCAAAAGTCCGCTTTGTCAGAAAGGCAAAAATTATATTCACACTGGTTGCCCCTGGCGGCTTCATTTCGGGCGGCGCATTATCCCGTAACCAGCCTTCGGCACGGAATTTCAGGCCTTTCATCTCACCCCCGTTGATATCCCCCAGAATAGCCGTTAGCCGTGTTGCGGATTTGCCAATATCAATCTGATTATTCAGGTCCAGGCCATAGGGCAAAGACATTTCATACAGAAGAAGATATTGTGCCGCTAATTCGCGTCGCTCTGGCAGCTTATAAAAAGCCGGATCATCGCCGTTCATATTTTTATTCAATCGCTTCATCACATCCGTGAAGCTCATGACATGCCGAACTTCGGGTTGTCCCCGGAGCCAATTTGAAAATTCTTCCAGCTTGTTAAGATATTCAGGCTTCGCTATGCCACCGTCTTCACCGGATGGTATCGAAATTTCGAGCATATAAACACCGGTCAGATTAGCCATAAGGAAATCAGAATCCTTACGGAATTGAACATTGGTGCTAAAAAACTCCACAAATTTATCATTATAAATCAGTCTGGGCAACATAGCGCTGGCAAAAAGAATAACCGCCACCGATCCCATAAGAATATATTTCTTATTCCGCATGACCCACTCTACGTAGCGTGCCATAAAACTATCTTCATAATTCCCATGCCCCCGTGCTGTCATGGGAACTATAGCCATCAGTGACGGTAACAATGTGATCGACAAGAACCAAGCTGCAATAACCCCAAAGGATGAAATATTACCCATTTCCCGGAACGGAGGGCTATCATTGAAATTAAGGCTCAAAAACCCGATGACCGTCGTTAAGGATGTCAGGAATACAGGTTGCATATTAATGCGCAAGCTTTCCACTGTGGCCTTTTTTCGGTCATGTCCTTTGCCTAATTCGTTAAAATAAGTGATCAACAAATGGATGCTGTCTGCCACGGAAATCGTCAAAATAATAACAAACGAATTCACGGACGCAGAATTTAGCCCCCAACCAATATATCCCGTAATACCTATCGCCGTAATGACCGATAAAAATACGACTGTCATCGCGCTTAACATACCCGCAACGGAACGGGTAAATATAAAGATGGTCAAGGCCAGCAAACCATACATTAACGGAAATAACGTCGTCATATCATGCTGGGCAGATTCGGAAAATGCATTGGACATCATGACATTACCGCCCAACGCCACATGAAGCCCCGGATAATTGGCCCGGATTTCCGCCGCCATTGCTCGAACAGGATTCACAATTTCCTTAAAAACGCTCTGTTCAGTGCCGGGGATTTCAACTGTAATGGTAATCTGTGTTGTTTTACCATCACTAGCAACCAGCCTGTTGACCAAGGTTGGTTCTGACAATGAAATTTCACGGATCATATCCAGCTTTTTCTGATCCAGACTATCCAAGTCCCCGACCAGATCTTCGACGATCATATCATCGTCTTCTGACCTTGTATGCTGATAGTTAGAAAGAGAATCAACGCGAATAGTATAGGGAATTTGCCAGGATTTCTCCGTGATTTCCTGAATAAGACCTAGGAATTCTTTATTATATACGTCCCCCTCAGCTGGCTTAAGGACAAAGGAAACCATATCTACCTTGGTATAGGTACGCTCAAGGTCATCCTGTGCCGCCAATTGCGGGTTATCGGGTCCAAAAAATATTCTGTAATCGCTTGAGAAATAGGTATTTTTAGCGCCATAAGCCGCGAAAATGACCACAACAAGCGACAAAATCAACACTAGCCATGGTCGACGAACGACAAAATTTGCATAAGATACTACTGGATTTTCAGACACATTCTAACCCCTGAATTTTTGAATTCAGCGGGATGTTAACATAGAAAACATTAATGTCAAAAAGCAATATATCTGAAATTAAATTGTCTTGGATTTATAAAATAATTATCTCAATCCAGATGTTTTTTTTCATATTCTTACAATCTATGACGTCCTACCAGATGATTTTTTCTATGCCGTCAAAATCAATGGTTCCACCATCATCAAATACAATCGTACCCGAAGCATCTTCCGATAATAGCATCTCATTCATATCCTCATCCGTCGACTGTATCGTATCTCCCCCGTCGAGCGTTAAGGTCCAGCCCTGCTGGGAATCAGTCGCGGAAAAGCCTTCTAATTGAATGGCATCTATCCAATTATCACCACCGGAAACAGTATCATTTCCTTCATTGCTCTCAAAAATGAATAGGTCACTTCCCTGTCCACCATACATGGCATCATTACCTGCGCCCCCAATCAGGCTGTCATCACCATTAGATGTCCAGATTATATCATCTCCATCCCCGCCTTTTACAATGATCCCTTCGCTATACGTATAATTATTGGAGGTCATGTCAACGATATCGTTCCCGGCCCCCATATCGATTTCCTCAATATTTTGAATACGTCCCTGCCCGCCTGATGCATAGCTGCTGATATCATCATGCAGAAATAATGTATCATCACCACTGGTCCCCAGAAGAGTATCATAACCATCCCCCCCGTCATAAACATCCGTCGTACGGTTACTACCACTCAAGGCTACATTTTTACCGGTTTCTACGTTATGAGCATTGTACCCAGTCCATGTTCCATCAACACTATAATTTAGGACATCGTCCCCACCGGCCCCTTGCAGATCATCGGAACCAACCGTGCCATCAATGACCTGATCGGCAATTTCAACGGATATGGTATGGCTCGTCGTTGCCGTATCCCCATTACTGCCTTCGGTTGAGGTTACTGTAACCTGCAGATTAAAATCCGGAGAGCCCTCCGCCGGCGTAACCGTCAAATCATTATGGCTCCAACTTGACACATCCACCGAATTATTCCCCGAAGTTGCGGTGAATGAATTACCATTTCCATCACTCAGAACAGCCCCATCAGGAATGTCGGATATGCCCAATGCCCATGTTTCTGAAGCATCCAGATCCGTTAAAGCCAAGCTGATATCCGGCAAGTCCATAGCCACACCAACCTCAGCCTGCACAGCGATAGAATCCGACTGAATACTGACCGTAACATTGGCATTAACATCGGTAAAATCATGGTCACCGCCGTTATATAAATCTTCCCAATTTTGATTTCCGGCTGTTTCGGTATCTGCGAAATGATCATAACCATCCGGATTCAATGACGCATTACTAAAATAAGCTGGCGCGCCCTGACCTGACATGGCCGTACCATCATCCATAGGCGTCCAAACCCCGTCTATTTCCTGAAATGTTACGGCATCCCCATCTGACAATCCTGAATTTTTGTCATCTCCATCGGGAATAATGAAGAAACCTACCGTAACGCCGCCGGGGTAATCATCCGTATCAATCGTGATAGATTTGGAGCCACCGTCCTTAACATTATCCTGTATGACAGCGCCGCCTATGGGGTTGCCATCGCTATCCGCAATATAGAAACCATGTGAACTATTATAACCCGCATTGACGGAAAGATAACTGACATCAATGGTGACCACCCCACCCACTGAAATATCATATTGACCGTGATTACCGTCCAAAACCTGCGTCATTTCAAGTGTTGGCGTATCAGCAACCGCAGTCACATCAATATTGGCCGTGGCGGAACTGCTCTCGACACCATCAGAAACGGTGAAATTCAACGGAATATCCGTCCCACTATAATCCGCCGCCGGTGTGAAGCTATACGTTCCATTCCCATTGTCCGTCACAATACCATAGGCTGCGTCAACTGTAACAGAACTCACACTCATGACATCCCCATCCGCATCGGATGAATTCTCAAGAAGGTCCGCCGTCGTGAAGGTTACCGTTGTATCCTCTAACGTCACCCCTAGGTCAATATTTCCCACAACCGGCCCATCATTAGTCCCGGCCACTTCAAGTGTCACAGACCCTGTATCCACGGTTGTTCCATCGGACAGAGTATAGCTAAAGCTGTCCGTACCATTAAAATCAGCCGCAGGCGTATAGCTAAAGGTCCCGTCCTCATTTAAAATAACTGTGCCGCCGTGAACCGTCGTAATCGTTTCCGCCACAACCGACAGGCTATCGCCCTCTACATCCGTATCATTGTCAATAACATTACCGCTGATCTGTTGATCTTCAGTACCGGAAAATGCATCTGAATGGGCCACCGGACCATCGTTATTACCTGTCACGGTCACCGTGGCTGTCCCCGTGTCCGTACTCCCATTTCCATCAGAAACTTCGTAAGAAAAGCTCACCACACGGCTCTCCCCAACATTCAGGTCCTGAAAATCACTCCCCGGGTTAAAATGAAAACTGCCATCCCCATTAAGGGTTACAGATCCCTCGTCCGGTCCTTCGGAAAGTGTAAAACTCAGATTATCGCCATCAACATCCAAAGCTGTCAACTGACCATCAGCACCATTGTCTTCTGATATTGAAATCATCAGAGATTCGGCGACTGGCCCGTCGTTTCTCCCTGTTATAGTTACCGTCACAAGCTGGATATCACTTCCGCCCTGCCCATCGGAAACCTGTATTTCAAATGTCACATCACGGCTCTCACCAACACCCAAATCCTGAAAATCATCCCCTGGAACAAAATTAAAACTACCATCTGTACCAACCGTCACAGTCCCTTCTGCCGGAGCTGTCGATAATTCAAAAGCCAAATTATCACCGTCAATATCACTGGCCGATATACGCCCACTAATACCGCTGCTGTCTTCATGCGCAGTTCCCTCGGCTACATTCGTGACATAGGCACCCCCATCAAGAACAAAGGCATGATCTCCAAAACTGTTATCCAAAGGCTCCGCAGCATCAAAATCAAATCCCAATACCGGTGTAGCCCCTTCGTCACCGGGATTTAACGCCTCTGAGAATATTTGAAGGGAATGGATTTCACCGGAAAATTCCTGCGCACTGACAAAACCACCCCCAACACTATCCTGTTCCTGCCCCAATGTAATCGTGCCGCCAGCCTGAATAGGATGACCCGCCTGTGCCGTCGCGGTATCCGCCAGACTTCCGTCTACAAATACTGAAATCTCTCCCGTATTACTATCCCATGATATTGACAAGTCATGCCTTTCCCCATCAAATAAATCATCCGAATTTACATCCAGTTGGATTCTATTACTATTGATGTAAACAGCAAGCTGCCCATTAGATTGAGCAAAAATGAGAAATTCATTATCACTTGATGGCACGGCATAGGATACCAGTACAATGCCATTGGTTTCTCCGGCCACTGGTGCTTCAGTTGACGTAAAGCTCAACTGTACCGTCAAGGCATCTGTTGGAAAATCATCAAGACCAGAAAGCGCTGCTAAATCCCCCGTACGACCCTCTTCATTCAGCGACAGGCTTGAGGTAACATTATCGAATTCCACACCTGCCGTTACCACCGGGGCATCATTAACCGCTGCCACCTCAAATGTCACAGACCCCGTATCCATAGTTGTCCCATCGGACAGGCTATAGCTAAAACTATCCGTACCATTAAAATCATCGGCCGGCGTATAGTTAAAGGTTCCGTCCGCATTCAAAATAACCGTACCACCGTGAACCGTCGTAATCGTTTCCGCCACAACCGAGAGGGTGTCGCCCTCAACATCCGTATCATTGCCAATGACATTTCCGCTGATCTGTTGATCCTCAGAACCGACGAATGTATCAAAATGAGCCACTGGGCCATCATTAACCGCCGTCACGTCAATATTTGCCGTAGCGGAACTGCTCTCAACACCATCAGATACGGTGAAATTCAACGGAATATCCGTTCCATTATAATTTTCTGCCGGTGTGAAGCTATATGTCCCGTCCCCATTGTCCGTCACAACACCATATGTCGCATCGACCGTCACAGAACTAACACTCAGAGAATCCCCCTCCACATCGGACGAATTCACCAGAAGGTCCGCCGCCGTAAAGGTTACTGTCGTATCCTCCAAAGTCGCTCCCAGATCAACATTACCCACAACCGGACCATCATTACTGCCCGTTACAGTTAATGTCAGGATTGCCACGTCCGTACCACCCTCACCATCCGATAAGGTATATGTAATGGTCACATCCTCTGTTTCCCCAACGCCTAAATGGTCATAGGCACTGCCAGGATTAAAGGTTATATTTTCACCATCGTGAGACACCGCCCCAAGGCCATCACGAACAGCAGCATCTGTAATAAAAAGGCTGTCATTATTTTGATCTGTATCATTGGATAAAACATTCAGAGAAAATGTTTCATTCTCATCTAGGCTTCCTTCATCATCTATCGCAACCGGATCAACATTTGGCCCCGGATCAAATACGGGATCCCCCACTCCACCACTAGAATCAACAGATTGCGTCCCTGTTCCCGGCATGGCTTCGGTGTTTTCTAACCTGACATCGGTTTGAAATGCTGGCTCAAATTCTAATGCAGAGGTCGCCGTTCCTGCGCTTGAAATTGCACTTTCATTCACCGGTTCCTCTTGGAATGTTTGATCTTCTCTCAAAAATTCAGATAACTTATATTCTGCCTGTTCAATATTCCTGTGAACAGGCGAACCAACGGCTGTAGAATCCTCCGTAGAAGAAGAAGGAAAAGCCTGCCCTACTTCTTCCCCAAATCCTTCACCATGCTCATTACGGCTGCCTAGATGAATATTTGCCAGAGTATGTGTCCCCTGCTCTTCGTCACCGCTGGTTGAATCAAGACGAATATCTTCCTCTTCCTGTTCCCGAACACGGCCTACGCCCTGTGTGATTGGGTCCAGTTCAATATCAGAATCATTTAATTTGGCTTTATCATGCTTATTGTCAGCCATAATTATTCTCTCCAGTCAAAAACAACAGCGCAGGCACCCTGCACAGAAACGTCACAAAAAACGCCTCTCTGAAATTATTAACAGAAAATAATAAATAAAATCTTTCGGATCATGGTTAATTCAGATTAACCAACTTTACATATAATATATAAAATTCAATTAGTTATGAGTTACAAATTTTTTATTATTTACATAAAAATTGAACTATTCATCCCTATTTCATTTTAAATTAACCAATATTCAACGCAATAAGCGTAATCAGAGGTTTGTATATATTAAATTCACAAGACCGTAGTATTTATTAAGTCAAAAAAAATTTACGCAAAGGCCTGAAGAAATTAGATGACTTCACCGAATATAGATTGCCCACAAAATTTAACACGGGGTGCCCGACAGAATTCCCGGATGGGCTTTATGCCCATAATGAGGCCCGATATTTTAGTGGCGTCATTATTCTTGAACGTCTTGTCATTGGCATTACCCATGGTTCTTTTACAGGTCTACGACAGAATTATTCCGAACGTTGCCCTGCAAACCCTCACCTTGCTCATATTTGGTTTGATCGTCGTTTTGATCATTGACGTATTACTCCGAACCGCTCGTGCCTATTTATCCGGCTGGATCGGAGCAAAATATGAACATGAAACGGGATGTCAGGCCGTTGAGAGCATCTTAAGAACAGACCTGCAACAATTAGAATCCGTCTCTCCCGGTGTTCATCTGGACCGTCTGTCCTCAATTGATTCAATCCGTGACTTTTACGCAAGTCAGGCCGGTCTTGCGCTGGTTGACCTGCCTTTCGTCTTCTTGTTTCTTGGTCTGTTAGGTTATATCGGTGGTGTGCTGCTGGTTGTCCCAGTCGTGCTACTCATGATTTTGGGCGCTATTGCCTTTATCTTGGGAGTTCGCCTGAAAGAGGCCCTTAAAAATGACACCCTATGGGAAGATCGCAGATATAGTTTTATTATCGAAGTCCTAACCGGCATACATGCCATCAAGTCGATGGCCATGGAAAACCTCATGGGACGCCGTTATGAAAAGCTCATGGAAAATTGCTCTAAAGCCTTCTATGAGGTTATTTTACTGAGCGGTCTATCCCAGAGCATTGGCAATATCTTTTCCCAAATCACGATGGTAGCCGTCGTTTGTGTGGGCAGTATTTTGGTCATTAACAACGAGATTACAATGGGGGCCCTTGCCGCCAGCACCCTACTTGCCGGACGCACAGTACAACCTATGTTGCGCGCCCTTGGCATATGGACCCGGTTTCAACATATTCAAATTGCCAATGAAAAATTGCACCATATCAACGCCATGCCCAATGAACGGCCGGATAAGACCACAGACATTAAAACCGTTCAAACAATTGAAATGAAAAATGTCAGCTTCCGCTATGACGAAAACGGCAAGGACATTCTTCATAATATTAACCTCAAACTAAACCATGGTGATATCATTGGTATTCGGGGCGGAAATGGATCCGGCAAAACAACATTGCTATGGGCCTTGATGGGCGGATTGACGCCTACGTCTGGGGAAGTATTGATAAATGGACAGAACCCTAAAGCTTTTTCCACCGATAGCATTCGCACGCGGATCGCATACCTTCCTCAAAAACCCTGCATGTTTCGAGGGACTATTCTGGACAATCTTACCATGTTCCGTGGGGATGCCCATATTGACGACGCCCTCAAAATTGCAGAAAAACTGGATTTGAATAGAATTCTAGCCCGGATGCCCGATGGTTATGAATCCATGATTGGTGATGGTGCACAAGGCGAAATCCCCACTGGTATTGCCCAAAGGATCACCATTGCCCGGTCCCTCGCCAACAAGCCTGATGTTATTTTGTTTGATGAAGCTAATTCGGGATTGGATACCCAGTCCGACCATGATTTACAAAAACTCATTGAAACACTTAAAGGAACCGCAACCATCATATTGGTCAGCTATCGCCCTTCTCTTCTGCGGTTGGCAGATCGGCAATATGATTTGAAAGATGGTCAATTAATTCTACAGGAAACAATAAAGGCCCCCTCCTCCCATGCCTCTAGAAATGAAGGGCAGCAAAAATGACCTCTAATTTAAATACTAAAAAAACAGAGGCCAGCAATTCAAAGGGACCTGCGCGAGACTTGATAGACACCCTTGAGAACCGCGTTCAAAAGGGCATCATACTTTCCGTATCCGACGCCGCGCAAATGATCGAGGCTGAAAAAACCGGAAAAATTGGCTCATTCAATGCAAAGTCTCCCTATGCATCATGTCTGATTCCCCTGTTGAATGCCTTAGGTTGGCGGGGAAGTATAAGAGGACTATTTGAGGCGCTGCCACATTTCGCCGATAGCCTTGATCTAACCGAATTCAGATCAACACTGGCTCATCTGCAATATAAAACAGTTCAAACAACAGCCCAGATATCACAAATTGATGAACGGCTGTTCCCGTGTTTATTTGCTGGTTGGCAAAATCATCCGATTATCATTCTCTCAAAAGAAGAAGGGCGCGTTCGGATATTTGACAGTGCCGACCGGACAGAAAAATTTCTTGAGGATACTTCCGTAACCGGCAAAGCTTATTTCATATCCTCTGAATATACGACTCAAACCAATAAGAAAAAACAGACAAAACCTCAGGAAAACTGGGTTAGCAG
>JAESRB010000159.1 GCA_016764855.1 Emcibacter sp. | reverse complement strand
GTTGGCCAATGCGACGATTTATCTGGATGCCTTTGGTCATGTAGTTGTCGCCTGGATGTGGTTGCAGCAAGCTCTGTCAGCTTCCAAAGGACTGGATATGGATAAGGGAGGGCAGGATTTCTATGAAGGCAAACTGGCTGCCTGCAGGTTCTTTTACAGGTATGAATTGCCGCAGGTTTATGCCGCGTTTGATCTGGTCTCTTCCCTTGACGATACTTGCTTAAATATGAAAATAGAGCAATTTTACGAGCAGTGAAATTTTAGGCTAATGTCATATTTTATCTGCCGGGGGAATATTTTCTTTAATTAATATTGTTTGATAACGTGATTTTATTTGACTTAATTTTATATTATTAATACTAATAATCATTATTATAAATAAAACCTGTTGTAATATTGATTTAATGCCATGATGATTGAGGAACCTAAACAGGATATAAATTATTATATCCAGTCGTATTACGGTGAGCTGATGGCTTTTGTTCTGGGAAGGATACATTCTCGGACTTCTGCGGCTGATATCGTACAGGAAACTTTTCTGCGCTTTCTTTCCAATAAGGATAAGAAATCTGTTCAGAACCCTCGGGCTTATCTTTATCGAATTGCGGGTAACTTGGTGATTGATGAAAGTCGCAAGCATGCGGCGCAAGGTGAATATATTGTACAGGACGCCATCCTCAAAAATATCAAAGACACTGTAATCCACGGGGAGCAGGTGCTGGAAGGCCGTCAACGGCTACGGTTTATGGCAATTGCCATAGAAGAGTTGCCCCCGCGCTGTCGACAGGTTTTCAGAATGCGGAAAGTGGAATTAAGGCCCGTAGAAGATATCATGGAAAGCTTGGGCATAAGCCGGAATATGGTAGAAAAACACTTGCGTCGGGCATTGATACATTGTCGACACAGAGTAGTGGAAATGGAATTGGGTAAAAGGAATTAAAGTGGGTCGGCACTTCTTTTAGAGGCGATAGATTATATATAATCGCAATGACTGTAGGGGGACGGGCATATAACATATATGTGAAGATATGGGTTTACAGAAAAAAACGATAGAACAAATAGAAGAGGCAGCGGCTATCTGGATTCTGAAGATGGATTCAGAAGGAGAAGGGGCCGTGCAGGAGGATTTGGTATTTCAAGACTGGTTAAAACAGTCCGGTGACCATGCCTCTGTTTTTTATGCCTTGAAAGAAATCTGGCGGGAATTGGATGATGTGGGCTCTGTTCTTTCTGAAACCACTAGGACAGGTAAGGATAATTATGCCCCTGTGCCGCCATCGAAAATATATAAATATTTCGGAACAGATCATATTCAGCAGTGGGGCTTGATCGCTGCGATGGTTTGTCTTGTGTTTACGGCCTCCTACAGTACAGGTTATTTTGATGCTTTTATGGCAGATGAAACCACATCTACCGGAGAGATAAGGCAAGTCATACTGGAAGACGGGTCGCATATACGCCTGAACAGCAACAGTGCCTTGAATATAGAAATGACCAGGTTTGAACGGCGGATCACCTTGATTAAGGGGGAGGCAAGTTTTGATGTGGCAAAGGACCCAACCCGTCCGTTTGTTGTCTATGCCGGTACCGGACAGGCAAAGGCATTGGGGACGATTTACATGGTGCGCCTGAGAGATGAAGGGGCCGTTGTCTCGGTGATTGAAAGTCAAGTTGAAGTCGGTGTGGGGCGGACAAGAAAAATGCTACATGCGGCGGAGCGGGTGATGATTGGGACAGACCGACGTCTGGGACAAGTGGAAACGATTGACATCATCCGGGCCACAGCCTGGGAAAGAGGTAAGATAATTTTTGAAAATACGCCGTTGAGTGAAGTGATTGCTGAAATAAATACCCATTTTTCCGGATATATCCGACTTTCTAACCCGGAAATTCGGGATATTCAAGTGAATGGTGTGTTTGAGTTGTCTGATCCGTTGGCTCTGGTAGAGCTTTTGGAAGAGAGCCTTAATTTAAAGTCAACCCGCCTGACAGACCATCTTATTTTTCTACATTAATAATATTATTGAAAAAAATATATTTTATAGCTCCTCTTTTTTTTACCTGCTCCGTCTTATTGTTAAAAGTAATAATCATTATTATTAACGGAAGAGATTATATGAGCAGTAAAATTTTCGGACTTATGGCGGGTCACACAAAAAGAAGCCGGGTTTTGGCGGCAACAACGGCCCTTGTTACCTGTATGACCTTTCAGGGAGTACAGGCACAAACGACGGCGACAGCCCAAGGTGATAAAACGACTGCGGTGACGCAGAATATTATGGATTTTGATATTCCGGCGTCTCCGCTGTCTACGGCGCTGAATCGTTTTGCCGATATGACGGGGCTTCAACTGGTTTATCACGCGGATCTGGTAAAGGGGATGAACAGCACTGGCCTGAAGGGGCCGTTCACGGCGGTTCAGGGATTGTATGTCCTGTTGTCGGAAACGGGTCATACCTTTCAGTTTAAAGGGCCGAAAATGGTCATTATTCAAAATATCACAGCGGGTGATATCCAGGGAGGTCTACAGGGAGATGCCGTGTTGCTGGCGCCATCCATCGCCCTTGCCGAACGGCCACGTGGGGTCGTGATAGATAAAAGCAGTACAGGACGGGCTTTGATTGGCCGGGGGGCTTTAAGCAGTCTTAATCAGGGGGCTGGTGATCCCATGGACGCCTTTACCCAGCTACCCAATGTGACGTTCAGCGCGGATCAATATGTTGTTAATGAAAATAACGAGCAGTCTCTTCTGCCTCAGGAAGTCAGTATTTCAGGGGGAGAGATCTATAATAACCTGATTACATTTGATGGCCTGCAAACCAAATCCTATACGTTTGATGCCGGTAATGATAATCCGGCCCATTATGGCAGTTTGGGGATTTCCACAACTCATATGATCATATTGGATGCGGGGATGTTGGAGCAGGTTGCGGTGCAGGATAGTAATATATCGGCTAAATATACCGGTTTTTCTGGTGGGGTGATTGAATTTAAAACCCGTGACCCCAAAAGGGAAATCGGCGGTCAAGTTTCAGGGAATTATCAATCGGATAGTCTGACCAGTTATATTTCCGGACTTAAAGACGAAGACGGTAACGAGGTCGTCATTGATGAGGAAGATAAACCAAAGCCAAAATTTGAGAAATATACAATTGGGGCGGTATTTGATATTCCAATAACCGAGAAACTATATTCGATGTTTTCATTCTCATTCCGTAATTCCAATGTTGCGCGTGTGGTCCATGAGAATTATACGGCCTCACGCGGGGGCTTTGCACAAACAACATCGCAAGTCATGCAGTTTTTAGGGAAATTAATGTATAATATGGGCAATGAAGACACCCTTATATTATCCACCAATATTACCCCGTATGAAAGTGAGTTTACCCGTTCTAATGTTTATGGTGATGAGCAGGTTACCGAAGGAATTGGCCATATTTCATCTTTGGAATGGCGCAGGGAAAGCGATTTATTCTCTGCAACGGTGAAGGCATTTTATTCTGGTTCTGGTTTTAAACGGGATGCGCCAAATGCATTTTATAGACTGCAGAACATAAGTTATGGTGACGATGATGCCATTCCAAACCCTCAGACGGATGTCTGTAATCTGTCGGTCTGTTCCGTGGGCGGCTTTGGTGATATTCGGACCCGTCAGGACAGCTATGGCATCAATACTGATTTTACATATAAATTTTCTGAAGGAGATTTGAATTTCGGCGTTCGCTGGAATGGCGATGAGGTTCATAATGAACGTTTTGAAGAAAATTATGCCTATTCTTTTGACAGGAAAATGCAATCGTCTTCAAGAAATATCATCTGTGCGGATAGCTCTGATTTATCTTGTATCAGTGGGGTGCAGGTCATTACGCGGCGGGCTGGTTACCCGGAATATGATGTTAAAGTAAATATGGATACGTTTGATGGTTATGTCGAATTTCAAGGGCGAAAAGATTATCAAGGTTTTGTTCAGGCTTTCAGATACCGGGCCGGGGTTGCGGCTGGATATGAAAGTTACCTGAAGAATTTTACTCTGGCACCACGCTTTACTATTGGTATAGATTTTGAAGATCACTGGTCGGTAGATCTGGGAGCGAACCGTTATTATACACGGAATTTCTTAGGATATGCCTTGCGGGATGGGAAGCCGACGCTTGTTCAGGAACGAAGGGTGGTTGACATTAATGGTACGGATTATACCTACTTAAATGAATGGGAGCTTTATACTCAACTGACCTCAACCAAATATGCTGATGGGAATTTGAAAACACCTTATAGCGATGAATTAACGGCCGTCTTAACCTATGATAATGGGGAAGGGTTGGGGACCATTCGTCTGAAAGGCATTTACCGGGATAATAAAGATCGCATTTCCCGTCTTCAGGTAGAAGAAGAGGTAACGCGGACTTATAGGGGCAATGAACAAACTTATAATCAGCGTTATTATACGCCAGTTAATTTGGGCAAAAGCAGCTATCGCGGATTATCCATAGAATGGAACAAGTCACTGGAAAATCATTTCTTCTCACTGACAGCCACATGGTCCAAGACCAAAACAAGTAATATAGATTATTATGCCGTATTAACAGACGAGGATATAGATGTTTCTTATATCGCCGATCCTGAACAGGCAGAAAATTCTGGTGATATGGATGATGCCGATTTTGCCAATACATTGACGCCAATTTCGAGCCTTGGCATCAGACGTAAGGAATTTTCTGTCCCTTGGAAAATCGCCGGTTTTTGGAAAGCAAAATGGTTTGAGGGAAAACTGACAACAAGTTTGGATGGTAAATATATTCCAAGCTGGGTGGATATTGAGGATAGCGGTACCAACAGAACCTATGATGATGTCAGATATGACGTGTTTACATTGGTTGAGAGAAAAAACCTTGTCAGGTTCAATGCGGATATTAGCTATGAATTAGATTTGGCACATGGCCGATCAATATTACTGAATATGCATGTTAATAACCTGTTTAACAGTTCATCCCGGACGGCAACGTCAACGCGTCCCTATGAAAAAGGCCGCAGTTTCATTTTTGGGGCAAAAGCGGCTTTTTAAATAATGATATCCGGGCTGTCCTGTGGGCGGCCCGTTTTTTTATGTGTTGAAAGGGATAAAAAATGTTGTTTCGCCTGTGGGCAAAATTGTCGTTTATCATTACTGTTGCGCTGGTCCTGATTTTTCCGGTACAGGCGGAACAGACGCCAGAGGTCTGTACCGCTTTGCAAATGGTGAAGAAAGGGGCAGATAGAAGCGGTCGTATTGACCAATGTATTAGCGCCCTGAGGAAAATCTATGATGGGAAGCAGGAAGACTGGCCGGCGCCAGACCTTGCTGAAACAGTGACCTATGAACCGTTGGCCCCGCTCCCGGCGGCATTATACACCCCGGATAACCCACATAGTGAATTGAAAGAAAAGCTGGGAAAACAGCTTTTCAGTGACCCACGCCTTTCCAAATCGGGCCAGATAGCCTGCGCTCATTGTCTTCACAAGGAACTTGGTTTTACGGACCGCTTGCGGAATTCTTTTGGTCATGACAGGCAAAAAGGAAATCGCAATGCCATATCGATTGTGAATACAGGCTTTTATCGGGAGCATTTCTGGGATGGTCGGGCGGGAACTCTGGAAGATCAGGCTCTTGCGGCTATGACCAATCCGATTGAAATGGCCGCGGACCCGAATGAAACAGTGGACCGGGTGAAGGCAGATAAGGCATATACAGAATTATTTGCGGATGTTTATGGTGATGACGAGATTTCTTTGGAACGGCTGTTGAAATCTCTTGTGGTCTATGTCAGATCGGAGAACAGGCGAAGCCGGTTTGATCTGTTTATGGAAGGACGTCGCACCGCATTGAAGGATCAGCAACTCTGGGGTCTGCATCTGTTCCGAACCAAAGCAAGATGTATGAATTGCCATAATGGATCTTTCATGACCGATCAGAAGTATCATAATTTGGGGTTGCATTTTTATGGCCGAAAGAATGAAGACTTGGGCCGGTATAATGTCACTGAGAAAGACGAGGATGTGGGGGCTTTTCGAACGGCTTCATTGCGCAATATATCGAAAACCGGTCCGTGGATGCATATGGGAACCTTTAGCCAATTGAAATTTATCATCAATGTATATAATGCTGGCGGCTATCATCCCAAACCCAAAGAGGGCAGAGAGTATGATCCGCCATTTCCCCAAACGTCAAAACTGTTGCAAAAGTTAAATCTGACAAATGAGGAAAAGGCCGCTTTGAATAGTTTTCTGGAGGCCCTTTAATTTAACAGCATTATATGATAATAATAATTAATAACATTAATAGATGTGAGAAGCGCAAATGGAAAATCAGATTAACAATGTTCTGGACTTGATAGGTTTTGGGGGGCCGGTGATTATTATCCTGCTGGTTTTATCCGTGGTCGTCCTGACGGTTGCCATATTTAAATCCATTCAGTTTTCCATGATGAGACTGTGGAATTTCAGGGCTATTGACCGGTTGGTGTCGGATTATCTTGCGGGGACTGGCACAGGTGATCTGAAACAGCTCGGCAAAACCCCAAATCCGGTTGCTCAGATTTTGGTATTGGCTGATGAGTTGAAGGGCCGTTTCAAGGGCGATGAAAGCTTAATTACAGAAGAATTATCCTGTTTTGCTTCTGAAAAAATAGAAGATATGAGAGGCGGCCTGCGGCCCGTTGAATTTATCGGTATGGTTAGTCCGCTCTTGGGGTTGTTAGGAACAGTACTTGGCATGATAGAGGCTTTTCGACAGTTGCAAATGGGCGGGGCACAGGTTGATCCTTCTATCCTGTCCGGAGGGATATGGGTTGCTCTGTTAACGACGGCCGTGGGGCTTGGCGTTGCTATTCCTGCTGTGGCCCTTCATAATTTCTTTGAAAGTCTGGTGGAAAAAACGGTATTGCGTATGGAACGTGCTGCTAGCCGGATAATGTCTTCGTCGAATATCAGGCTGGAAAGCCGGAATATAGACGGCGAGAATATAACTTTATTGTCCCGATGAAATAGTGTGTTGTGATGGGATTTTTTACCTCATATAAACCCCGCCGGGTGCATATCAGCCTGACGCCATTGATTGATGTAGTGTTCATCCTGCTGGTGTTTTTTATGTTGACCTCTACCTTTGCAAAGGACTGGGTTTTACCCTTTAAAATACCGGAATTGGTCTTAACCGACGAATTGCCTTCGGCGGCTCAGTCGGGAGAAACTGTTAATATACTGGTGGTGTTGCCGCAAGAGGTGAAGTGGCGCGGGGAAATAATGCCGCTGGATCAGGTGATCGATCAACTTGAGAGGGGGCGAGACCTAGGTGTCATATTGATGGCAGACCCTGAAACAGATATTGCGCGTTTTGTTAATATTGTGGATGCTTTGCGCCCTATTGCAACGTTAAAAATTCAAATGGTTGCTCAACATGAAAAAACAGAAGACAGGCTGCCATGAAATTTGCCTTACCAGCCCGGAAACCCGTCCGGGAAAATATCATTCCTTTGATTAACATTGTTTTTCTGCTGCTGATTTTTTTTATGATTGCAGGGCACATAGAACGGAAAAGTCCGGTTCAGCCCCCGGTTTCAGAGAGCAGGGTATCAGAGGCAATCATGGAAGATATTCTTTATTTACATGCGGATGGAAATATCTCATGGAGAAATAAAATATATACACTTGAGGCCTTTCGAACAGAAATTTCTGATGAAAAAATATTGGCCGAAGGGGATAAACTTATGATACGGGCTGACCAGAATAGAATGGCGAATGATTTTCTTCTGGTGCTGGAAGTTTTACGCTCAAAAGGGGTCAGGGATGTGCGTCTTATCACCCGGCAGGACTTTAAAAAATGACAATCAATTCTGTGGGTCATGGGGCTCAGGCCTTTGGGGGTATAGGTCTCTGGGGTTTAAGTGCTTTTATGGCTATCCTATTACATGGGACAATGGTTCTTTATTTCAGCAGTCCTACAACAACGGGGGCCTCTGCTCCGGGCATCGGGGGCATAGATATCGGGCTTGGTCCATCGGGACGTCTTGCGGGAAAGAATGATCTGTCTAATGAGGAACAGGTTTCTTCCCAGGCAGAGCAGGGGGCTGGGAAGCCGTTGCGAAGTGATTTGCCTGTCAAGAAAGAGGCTGTGGTGCTAAAGAAAAATCCTGTGGAGCAAAAGAGCCGACCCGCCAAAGAAATGGAGGTGCCTCAGATTGAAAAAGGCGACAGACCTGAGGAAAAAAGAGCGAATGACACCGCCGTAAAAGTAACAAAAGATCAGATGCAGAAGACAGGAACAGGACCGTCAGTACAGGAACAATTACAGATAAATTTATTGGCGGGAGGAGAAGGGGGCTTGTCCGGATTTGGCGGGCAGGATCAGACAGGGATTGGGAACAGTAGTACTGGCGGTGGATCAACAGGGGATATTGCCGGTTATTATATTCGTTTACAGAAATGGATACAACGCCACCAGAACTACCCCTTGAAAGCCCGCCGCCTTAAACAACAGGGGGTTACATTGGTCAAGCTTGGTATTACATCACAAGGGAAACTATTGTTTGCACGGGTGGTAAAGTCATCGGGCTTTCCTTTGCTGGATGAGGCTGCCCTTGAAGCTATTCATAGATCATCCCCTTTGTTGCCCATACCGAAGCATTTCCGGAAAGATATGATGACTCTTGTGATCCCCATGCAATTTATCCTGACGTAACTCAAACGATTTTACTACATGTTCGGAGGCAGAAATGTAATACGTTCTTTTTTAGGGAACGCCATCAGCCACCTCCTTCAGGTTCTTCTTTCAGGCCCCCATTTTAGGCCCTTGTGAGTATGGCAAAAGGGTCTTCGGATTCATCTAAACCATCTAAGGAGAGGGACTGTATGCATAGGGAGAATAATTCCGATTGTGTTGTGATATCAAACTTTTGATATATGTGTTTTCTGTGTATTTTGACGGTGCTGAGTGAGATGTTGAGTTTTAGGGCCAAGGATTTAGAGGAGTGACCATTCAGGATATATTGGACGACCTGCTGCTCTCTTTCCGTTAAAATTGACTTTCCGAATGAATCAAAAATATTCTGATAGGGCTTTTTCGTGCCATCCTTTTTCTTTAGGTCGGAGCCTTTGCTGTATTTTTCCCAATGCTTTTCTAATAAATGAAGGACCATGGGAGAAATCATGGCTAGTATTTTATCGTCTTCTTCAGAAAATTTATTGCCTAAATTATCTAGGTAGAAGTCGACATAATCATTCCCCACTTTGATGATAAAATCATACTCATCTGTGATGCCTACATGTTTGATGAATTCGTTGTAATATTCGGAGTCATGATAGCAGTCGGGGGCAATGTCCTGAAAGCGATAAAGGCCGGTTTTTGCGCCCTTGGCCAGCAAATCATAATGGGGGTCCAGAAGGTATAAACCTTTGAGATATAGATCTATGTATTTTTTGAAATTAGGGGAGAAGTCGCCTTCATATATATTTTGTACTTCGCTGCCATTATAGAACATGACGCCGGAGCAATCAAATTTGACAACCTGCCTTAAGGTATCGGACAGGGCGGGTAAAAAGGCAGATGTTCCGACCTTTTTTTGTAACTGCACCAGTAGACTGTACCAATCCGAGCTTTGAATATTGACCATATTTGCCGTACCTTTTTATAGATAAACATAACAGGGCTATATTCGTTTTTCAATAAGGATCGGAATTTGCTGAAAGTCTGAAACAGGTATGTTAGTGATGATGTGGCCTAGGTTCTCTGCAGGTTTGGTAGGATGTTTCTGCGTATTAGATATTTCTACTTTCCAGCTCCTCTGGGAGCAGATGGAGAGAGAGGGGCTTATCCTTGACGATGTCTTTTGCCAGATATTTCCAGCCAAGATACAGAATGAAGGAGATAACGAAGGTTGGGACTGTGGCTCCAATGGGGCTTGTTACCGAATATGTCAGCCATAGTGATATTATCACACCAATAATCCAAACTGTTAAAGCGGCTATATTGATGCCGCTCTGATACCAATATTTTCCACCTCGACGAAGTAAAATATCACGATCGTATGATCCTTTATGAACAATATAGTAATCGACAATCATGATGGCAAAAACAGGCAGGAAAAGCGTTCCGACCAGTGTGAGGAAGGATGTGAATTGGTCCAGCATAGCCAACCAACTGGAACCGATTATAGAGATGGCACCGATAAATAAGGCTATGGGAATAAATTTTACTTTATCAGAGGGGGCAATATTCATAATCGAAGAAATCATGCCGTACATGACCATCGTATTCGTTGCCATAACGGACAGGAAAATAACGATGGCAAGGGGTGCGCCAAAGGCGGCCACAATTGTGGTGGGGTCGAAGCTATGAACGGTTTCACCTTCAAGGACAAGGTATGCAATCGCGGTGGCGCCCAAGCTCATGGACAGGACCGTTGAGATAACGTAACCCACGCCAGACCCAATGACCCCAGCTTTCTGGGATTTGGCCAAACGATTAAATTCTGCTGATAATACGGTCCAGGAAATAGCTGTGGCAATGACCACATCCAGCACTGTCATACCGTTCCATCCCAGGCCTTCATCGACGTTCATATGTATGAAGTCGGAGATAGGGTGAGCCTTAAAGGCTACTGAAAAGATATAGACCATAATCAGCAATATGATCAAAGCAAGCCATGGCTCTACCTTGGCAATACCCTTGTGACCGAATATGGCCAGGCTGACAACCAGCGTCTGGCAAAGTACGGAAAAGAGTATAGGGTTGGAAAAACCAAAAGTTTGTTCAACAAGAAAATTGACGGTCACCCCCGCCAGAATGGCCTGTACCCAGCACCAGCCCATAAGGATCACCACATTGGCAATCGTCGTTAAATAGGCTCCCCGTAATCCGAAGGCACCTTTGGTCAATGACATGGTGGAAAGGCCGGTACGTGTTCCCATATTGCCGACCAGAACCAGCACAATTCCCCCGATGACAGACCCAAGACAGATGAGCCCAAGAGCCAATTGCCACGACACACCCGGAATAAAAAGCGTTCCTGTAAGAAGGGTTGTGACGACAAGGTTGGCCGCAAGCCAGATCATGCCAATGCGGCCCGTTGATAAAGTTCCTTTAATTGGCCCATAACCCTCCGCGTTTATTGTCGGATCGTTTTGAGATAAATGCTTTGAGCTTTGGGCCAATGACATAATATTTTCCTATATTAGACGATTAAAAACGCAACTTGTAATCGATACCCATAGTGCGGGGTGTGCCACGGAAAAAGAATAAGCCATTCCAATCCGCTGTAAGGTCCACTGAATATGATGCATATTCTTTATCAAACAGGTTTTTAACATAAATTCCGAATGAATGTTTCTCATCATCCAGCGATACATTTAGCCGGACATTGTGAATGGCATAACCGGGTTGATTCAAACGATCATCATTAAATGGCTCAAAATATTGCGTTGAAACATAGCTGGCATCGTAATGCAGCTGTGCCCATGCGGAGCCACTCTGCCAGAAGTCATAGTCCACGGACAGGTTCATGTTAACTTCGGGGGCAGATGGCAAACGGTTGCCTGCTAAATTCACACCAGCATACGTCAATTCAGTGTATCTAGCACTTAGTACCCCGACGCCAGCATTGACGGTCAGTTTGTCTGTAACTCTGGTCGTGAGTTGCAGTTCCAAACCGTAAATTTCCGACGCTCCTGCGTTTAGCAAATATTGAAGACCACCATCAAAAATCAGGAACTGCTGATTTTTATAGGTATAATAAAAGGCAGCACCGTTCAGGCGCGTACGGCCATCCTGGAGAGTAGCCTTAAACCCAATTTCAGATGCTTTAAGCTTCTCTGGCTGTACGGAGGTAAATTCCTCTGGTGCAAAGGCAAAACCGTTAAAGGCGCTGCCGCGGTATCCGGTGCTGTATGATCCATAGACCATGATATCATCATTGATGAACCAATCGAGGCCAAGTTTAAAGGATACATTTGAATCGGATATTTTATCATTACGTCCATCCAGACCCAGACTGCCAAGAGAAGGCCCGTCTGATGTCGTCGCAAAGCTATTGTTCGCTTCGCCAAGGAAGGAAGTATAGTCCAGCATTTCGATATTATCTTTTGTATATCTTATGCCAGCAGTCAAGGTCAGGCTATCGGACAGCGCGTAGGTGCTGTTGAAATAAGCTGCAACCGTATCGCGTTTCTGCGTATAGCTGTTGGCGTAATAACAACCAAGGAAGTAGGTATCGAGACAATTATTCGCGAGGGGTTGGGTATCATCCCCATAATCGGATAACCAGCGATATGTTGTCTCACCATCGGTGGTATCCTGACTATAGTACAGGCCCCCGATAAAATTGAATTTTCCATCGAAATTAGAGGCTAAACGTAAATCCTGAGAAAACTGTTTAGTCACAGCCTTGAAGTCATCTTCCAGCAGGTTGTAAGGGCTGCCATCGGCATCTTCCGGCACAAAATAGTCACCCTTGTCGAAGGACGTGATAGAGGTAACTGTATAAGCTCCCACATCATAATTGACGGTCAGATTGGCACCGACCAGATCGAATTCTTTTTCTTCGACCCGGTTGGATTCCGTATCATGAAAGTCTAATTCGCCCCGACCATAGCCCGTATGTCCCAGACCAACACCGCCATTGTCAACGCCGCCATCGGCTTCAACCATTAAAATGCTGGAATGCCGACCCCGTGAACGGCTTCTGTGGAGCCTGAGGATTGCTTCCAGATTTTCACCGTCATAGGCCAATGTAAAACGAAGTGCTCCTTCGTTGATCTGGCTTGGGTTTTTAGAGTTAGGAAGAAGATTATCGACAAAACCATCATTCTTGGTTCTGGTAAAGGCAAGACGGGCTCCCCAATTTTCGCCTAATTCAGTATCAATTGCCCCGGCAATATTTCTATATTCAAAGTTACCAAGGCCTAATTCAAGGTAACCACTGGTGCCATCCATCTGTGGTGTTTTGGTAATGATATTTACCGCGCCGCCAGTTGTGTTTTTGCCGTATAATGTGCCTTGAGGGCCAAGCAGCATTTCTATGCGCTCCACATCAAAAAGCTGAACGCCGGAAGCGAGAGGTGTCGCCCCCATGTATATTTCATCAACATACAGCGCAACTGCGCCGGTGCCATTTGGGCTATAATCGGATTGGGTGACGCCGCGCATGCCAAGCACCAGTTGGGCATCGCCATTACTGCCGAGCATTTGAACATTTGGTGCCTGTGATGCAATTTCTTGTGTGTTGCGGAATTTTAAGTTGCCGAGGGCATCCTGACCGAGCGCGATCACTGACACCGGAACATGCTGAAGGCTTTCAGATGTTTTTTGTGCCGTGACCACAATTTCATCCAAAGCGAGGTTGTTATCGGCAAAACTTTCTGCCGATATGCTCGCGAGTGCAATGATTGCAATCATGGATGATGATGAATATTTTCTCATGTTTACTCTCCATATTTTATACATTTTAATTGGTCTTCATAGGTATATTTTTGAATTCTCAGACAACATTTGGAATATCCATTCATTGTGTCATGTCATCTGCATGGGTTTCATTCTTGCCTCAGAGAAGCGACCTCTGATAACGTCTGATATCAGGGGGTGGTAAAATCCATTTTTAATGCGACGGCTCTTACGGGGGAGCCATCACAACCGGTTAGATTAAGCGGTAAAATTGAAATGACTGGGTTATCAAAATCAATGGCGGCAAAGTTTGTCAGGTTTTCGGCAATGAGGGCGCCTTCTTCCGCGAACATTGTGTGGACCGGGAAGGATGTCCCGCCCGTTTTATCAAGATTAATCGTATCAATCGCGACCGTTTTTATGCCTTGGTCCAATAGATATCTGGCCCCTTCCGCGGAAAGATAGGGATGATTAAAAAACGCATCTGTCCCTTGATGTGTTCCCCAGTTTGTTTTGAATAAGATAATGTCGTATTTTTCGATGTCACTGGAATGGGGCGTAATGTCGTTTAGGGTGATTTCTTCATTGCTCTGTTTATGGGAAACATCAATGACCAGCCCGGTTCCAAAGCAATGCTTCAGATCAATATTATCAACGGTTGCTCCGTCATTATTGAAATGATACGGCGCGTCGAGGTGGGAGCCGGTTTGAGATCCTAAAACAACGTTAAAAAGATTATATCCTTCATTTTCAATCGTCGTAGCAATGCTTAATTCTGGTTTTGGATCACCTGGATAAATAGGGGTGTCGGCATTTAAAGGTAACGACAGATCAACAACTTTAAGCAACTTCATCATTCGTCTACAGGGTCCTGTTTATGGTTATCAGATATGCAGATTTCCCATGTCTTTCCAATAGAGCGCACGGCTTAATAGAAGGACGGTTAATTTACGAGTGCCATTTAAGCATGCTCTCATCCCGTTAAAAATAGTCCCAAAGAACTATACGCCTCGCTGAGGGCTGCCGTTACAATATGTCCTATAATTTGAGGCATGATGTTTGCCGGGATCACAGGGAATTTAAGAAATTTTCCAACTACAAAAGCGAGTTGACCTATGAGTGAAGACTATAACCAACCCCTGAGCGGGAATGAGCTGCCGCGTTTTGGTGGCATCGCCTCCATGTTTCGGCTTCCTGTGGCCACATCTGCCAAAGGTATTGATGTTGGCTTGATTGGTGTCCCGCTTGATATTGGTACGAGCAATAGGAATGGCACAAGATTTGGCCCACGACAAATACGCACGGAATCTGTTCTGGTCAGGCCGTATGGTATGGCCACACGGGCGGCACCGTTTGATTCATTTCAGGTCGCTGACCTTGGTGATGTCGCAGTCAATCCTTTTAGCCTGACAAAATCTATTGAGATTATTGAAGCGCATTATAACGCGTTGCTTAAGCATGATATTCGGCCCATTTCCATGGGAGGCGATCATACAATCACGCTTCCAATCCTTCGGCAGATTGCTAAAAAACATGGGCCTGTTGCTCTTATTCATGTGGATGCTCATACGGATACCAATGACACCATGTTCAATGAGAAAATCACCCACGGCACCATTTTCCGCCGGGCTATCGAAGAAAATCTGGTGGATCCGAACTTTATGATCCAGATAGGGCCACGGGCCACGGGCTATTCAGCGGAGGATTTCGATTGGGCGCGCAATCAAGGTGTACAGCTCGAACAAGCCGAATCTTGCTGGTATCATTCACTGGCACCTTTAATGGATGAGTATCGTAAGAAGGTTGGGCCGGATAGACCTGTCTATTTAACTTTTGATATTGACGGGCTTGATCCCTCGGTGGCTCCCGGAACAGGAACGCCCGAGCCCGGAGGATTGACAGGATCGCAAGGCCTTGAAATCATCCGAGGCGCCTATGGCTTGAATATTGTTGGTGCGGATTTGGTTGAGGTATCGCCGCCCTATGATCAAAGCGGTAATACAGCCCTTCTTGCAGCCAATTTAATTTTTGAAATACTGTGTTCTTTACCGGATTGTATACGTCGAGATTAAGCGACCTGATTGAAAGAGACTGTTATGTTAACGACCCCCTTTATTGATGGCAAATGGGTTGCCCAATCCGATGTAGAGCAGCTTGACTGTATTGATCCCGCGACGGAGAAAGTCATTGTCACGATTCAGACCGCCACAGTTCAAGACGTTGAAGACGCCGTCTCAGCCGCGAACAGGGCCTTTGAGGAATGGAGTGCAACGTCCGGCCAGAGCCGTGGGGTCATTCTTTCTGCTATCGCGGATATTATGGAACGGGATGCCAAAGACTTGTCCGAGCTTTCCACATTGATCAACGGAAAACCGTTAGGGGAATCTTATTTTGATATCGAAGATGCCATTGCGACCTATCGCTATTACGCGCAACAGGCAGCATTTCTTGATGATAAACAGGAAACAGATGTTCCGCTCGCGATGGAAGGATTCTCCAGTTATGTCCGGTTTGAGCCGATCGGCGTCGTGGCTTTGATCACACCATGGAATTTCCCCTTAGTGACGTCCGCATGGAAAATTGCACCGGCATTGGCCGCAGGATGTACGGTGATTTTAAAGCCGGCAGAAGCCGTGAGCACCATTGAACTTGAACTGGGTCGAATTGTGCAGGAAGCCAAGTTACCAAAGGGTGTTTTAAATATTCTGCCGGGGCCGGGGGCCCGCATTGGTCCACAGCTTGTAAATCACGCCAATATCGATAAAGTCTCTTTCACTGGCGGCAATAAAGTTGGTGAAACTGTCATGAAAGACGCCGCCTCGACGACAAAAGATATTAGCCTTGAACTTGGGGGCAAGTCCCCCATCCTTGTTTTTGATGACGCCAATATGGATAAAGCCGTTGACGCAATTATGGCAGGGATTTTTTATAATAGCGGTCAGATGTGTTCCGCCACGTCCCGCTTGTTGATGCATGAAAATATTGCTGATGAGCTTGTTGAAAAACTTTTGACTGAAATCGGTAACCTAAAAATTGGGCCGGGCTTGGCCGCAGGCTCACAGATGGGGCCAATGACAACAAAACGACAGTATGAGGCGGTTTTAAAAACGTTTGAAACGGCTCAGAAAGAAAACCTTACCTTAATAACGGGGGGAAAGGCGTTGGATCGGAAGGGATATTTCCTGGAGCCGACCGTTTATGTGGATGTTCCTGTGGACAGTTCGTTGTGGACAGATGAGATTTTTGGGCCTGTGCTTTGTACGAAAACCTTTAAATCTGAGGCCGAGGCTATTGCGCTTGCGAATGATTGTAAATTCGGGCTGGCGGCGACCATATGTAGCTCGGATACACAGAGATTGCGCCGTGTGAGTAAAAAGCTAAAAGCCGGACATATTTGGTGGAATATGCCGCAAATCGTGCCCGTGGAAACGTCATGGGGTGGGTTTAAGGCAAGTGGCATTGGGCGTGAGCTGGGTCCTTGGGGCCTAAGCTCGTTTCAGGCGGTCAAACATATTGATTTTGAGACAGGGGAAAGAGGTGGTCCCAGAAGATAGGACAGTGTGTTAAGCTTTTATTTTGATCATGAAAGGATCATATGAATGAGTAGAACACGCAAGAATTATCCAGCCCCTTTTAAAACGAAAGTGGTTATCGCGGCACTTCGGGAAGATCGTCCAGCATCAGAACTGGCTTCTCAGTTTGGGGTGCATTCGACGGTCATTGGTCGCTGGAGGCGGGAAGCCCTGGCTTCCATGGAGGCTGGTTTTTCCGGCAAGCTGGATGTGCAGCAGAATAATCACGCCTTGGAAGTAAAGGAATTGCACGCCAAGATTGGCCAGTTGACGGTGGAAAGAGATTTTTTGTCCGAAGCCTCCAGCCGCTTGATCCCCGGAGGCGTAAAGAAATGGTAGTGGCCGCCAATATTAATCTGAGCATCACGGTGCAATGCCACCTGTTGTCGGTCAGCCGGTCAAGCTGGTACTATAATCTGAAGGGCGAAAGCCTGCTGAATCTGGCCTTGATGCGTCTGATTGATGAACAGTTTCTCCTGACACCCTATTATGGTTCTCGCCAGATGGCGCGGCATTTGCGCCGACAAGGATATTGTGTTGGCCGCCACCGCATCCGCCGTTTAATGCGTATCATGGGCTTACGGGCGATTTATCAGGAACCGCGTACCAGTGTGCCCCATCCGGAGCATAAAATTTATCCCTATCTTCTGCGCTCCCTTGCTATTACCAGACCCAATCAGGTCTGGTGTACGGACATCACCTATATCCCGATCAAGAGGGGATTTCTCTATCTGGTGGCGGTCATGGACTGGTATAGCCGCAGAGTGCTGAGTTGGCGCCTGTCAAACAGTATGGATGTTAGTTTTTGCCTGGAAGCATTGGAAGAGGCTTTCAGCCGCTATGGCCAGCCGGAGATATTCAACACGGACCAAGGGTCACAATTTACCTCCTTTGATTTTACCTCTGCGCTGAGAGACAGGGGCATTAAAATCTCCATGGATGGCAGGGGTCGATGGATGGATAATGTCTTTATCGAACGTCTCTGGCGCAGTCTCAAATATGAATGTGTATATCTTAACGCCTTTGACAATGGCCTGCAGGCCCGGCAGAATATTGGCGCTTGGCTGACCCATTATAACCACACCCGGCCTCATTCCACTTTCAATGGACAAACCCCCGATGAGGTCTATACTCAGAAAATCGAAAGTCAGGGCCATGGCCCTGACATAAGGAAAGTCGCGGCATAACATTAAACAACATAACAAAGCTTAACAAAGCCGCAAATCTGTCCAACAAAGTAGGACCACCTCT
>JAESRB010000158.1 GCA_016764855.1 Emcibacter sp. | reverse complement strand
TTGTCGTACCCGAACCAAGTCGGGAGGCAAGCAAGATGCCTGCAAGTGCAGCGCAGGCTCCCGATATCGTCAGGCCAAGAATTTTGATACCATCAACGGAAATGCCGGATAAACGCGCCGCGGCAGGATTGCCACCCACCGCCTGAATGGCTTGGCCGATTGCTCTGCGCTCGACCAGAACCCACAGCATAATCAGTACCACCACCATAATAATGATGTTGTGGGGAACCCCGTGAAAACGTCCCAAGGAAATCTCCTTAAAGGCTTCAGGCACGCCGGAAACAATCGGCACGCCACTCGAATAGGCAAAGCTTAGGCCAACAACAATGGTGCCAACACCAAGCGTTGCAATGACCGAGTTCACCCTAGCCTTGGTAACAATGATCCCGTTAACAAAGCCAATCAAAGCTCCAACGCATACCACCACGACAATCGCAACAATGATCGGCAATTCACTATGCACAATGAGGCCGATTACCAGCACGCCAGCAAAAGAGGCATTAAACCCAACCGAAAGATCGAGTAGTGGATCAGCTTGAAATTTAATCTGGAATTCGGCAACGTTGAATGCCATATACAGGTTATGGATAAAATTACTTGCAAATGCGGCGCAGTTTACGAAGAAAAAAAGATCAAGATACCTATGCGCGACAGAGACGTGTCAAATTGCCCCTGCGGGGAAGTATTGCGCGAATGGAATGGCGGCGTGATGTTTAGTCATACTCTAATTTCTGGACCTACGGCTGGTAAATCATGAAAACACCCAAAAGACCCCGTGATGTAAACCAACTTGCAAAATCTATTGTTGATCTTGCTACTGGTGAAACAGAAGAAAAAGAAGTTCTTGAAAGCGCCCGCAAGGGTGGTTTAAAGGGCGGTAAAGCGAGGGCAAAAGCCCTCACACCAGAACAACGCTCCGAAATTGCTAGCATAGCAGCACAAGCACGTTGGAAAAAAGACGGTTAAGCTGCGTCCTCAATCCCTTCTGCGATGAACATCTCTTCGACATCGTCTGTAAAATCATAAATCATTTCAATTTGCTCAGAACTTGGATTAGCGTCATTCCAATGATCTGTATCAACGCGTAATTGATGACAATCTCCGACAATCTGTTTTCGTCTTTGTTGAAGAGCTAGCTCAACATGGGGCCTTTCCGCAGTATCTATATCCGCCCATTGAAATAATGTTTCTCCCCCACTTGCTTTTTTACGAGCAGGAAGTTTTGAGCGGTAACGCCGACCCTTTTTGTCAGTGCGATACTCTTCTCGCAAAGCTGTCGCCATTTCACTTGCAAATTTGGACTGGATATCAATTGGGCGGGGTTGCCACAACCCGTTATCTATTGCCCATCGGCCTACTTCTTTCAGGTCAACAGGGTTGTCGGATACTTCTTTCTGGTAACGTGCAAAAATTGTTTGCATTTGTTGAGAGTGCGAAGCCATCGAGGTATTTCCTTTCTAACCAATTGGCACTGTATTTCCCCAACCATCCGCAATGGTTGTTGAAAGTACAAAATTTCGAATTTTTGTAAGATGTTTGCGGTGATATTGATACTGTTCAGTCAGCCTATGAAGTTGCCCGGCAACTAAACCGGGGTGAACGTGAATTCTTTTTGAAAACGCACAAATATCCCGATCTGAAAAAAGCGGTTTTTTTCTAATGTAAAACGATTTCATATCTTTTTGAGGTACACAGAATTCCGCGGCTTCGATATTAGCAATCCTTTCTTGCTCATCCGTATCATTAATAGAGCCATCCATATCACTATCAATAATGGCTGATAGTTTACCATGGCCGTGTAAGACGTGGGCAATTTCATGGCGAAGAACAAACCAAAAATTGTCAATTCGATCAAATCTCAAGGTGAGAGATATCACTGGTGACCGTGCATCCAACCAGAAACATACACCATCGATTTTGCCGCCGGGAAGTCCTTCGACGACCAAAAACCTGACGCCTGCCTTTGAAAGAATTTTTGCAACATGCCGAATTTCTTCAGGTTCTTCCCGCAAACTTGATAGTTGATCAATGGCATTTTCAAGTTTTGTATTCGAATATGAATCAACCAGCATCTCAGAGGCGATTTGTTTAACGCGAAAAAGCCAAGCAAGCTGCTTGCCCGAGACTTCGTCATAAGAAGTTTTCTTCGCGTTGTGATCAAGGTGTGGAATGCTATCAAGAGTGTTTGTTTTAAAGAATCGGCATAGTTGGCTTTCGAGATCGTCCGCGTGTTCGTTTTGAATCCACCCGCGCTTTATCATTTCTCTGATTGGGTAATGAGAAACGATTTTCGCTCTAGATTTAATTGAAGCATCCGGATCTTCAGATCGCGCTAGATCGTATTCAATTTGTAGTTCCGAAAAATAGCTTGAAGATACGCCAAACGCATCACCTAACATTTTTGACATTGTTGGGGTGATACCCTGTTTGCCATTAATAATCTGATTTACAGATTTTGGCTGACACCCAAGTATAAACACTAAATCCGTTTGCAGCCATTCATTTTTTCCCAACATTTCCCGTAGCCTGATACCGGGGTGTTCTATGATATTCATCTTTTAATTACTCCATAAAGGAATCAAATATCACACAAACAAGAGGACAACAACCCCAAATTCCCCATCAGGGGAAACTGACCCAAATGCTTGACTATGTGGTTTAGGCCAGCTATATTCATAGTATGAACAAACTCGATGCAAAAATCCGTGGCCAAATTCTTCATATGCTTTGTGAGGGGCAATCAATTCGTTCCATTTCTCGAATCATGGGCATGAGCAAAAACACAATTTCTAAGTTGCTTGCAGATGCTGGAAAAGTTTGTGCAACGTACCATGATGAAAACGTGCGGAACGTAAAAGCAGAGCGAATCCAGTGCGATGAAATTTGGTCGTTCACTTACGCCAAGCAGAAAAATGTGAAGACCGCCAAATCTGCACCGGAAGGTGCAGGGGATACGTGGACTTGGACAGCAATTGATGCAGACAGCAAACTAATTGTCTCGTATCTAGTTGGCGGCCGTGATGATCGTTACGCAAATGCCTTCATGGATGATGTTGCTTCTCGCCTCGCTACTCGCGTTCAAATGACAACAGATGGACACAGAGCCTACTTAGAGGTTGTCGAGGGAGCATTTGGTTGCGATGTAGATTACGCCCAACTTGTAAAAATGTACGGCAAGTCTCCTGAAAGCGCAAAGGGCCGTTACTCTCCTGCGGAATGTGTTGGTATCAAGAAAAACAAGATTGAGGGCGAACCAGATGAAGAGCATATCAACACGTCATTTGTTGAACGCCAGAACCTTACAATGCATATGCGCCGTTTCACCCGCCTAACAAATGGCTTTTCTAAGAAGGTTGAAAACCATGTTTATGCAGTTGCACTGCATTTCATGTATTATAACTTTGTGAAAATTCACTCATCTCTGAAAGTAACACCAGCAATGGCCGCTGGTGTTACAGATCGTCTTTGGGAAATCAGTGATATTGTAAAACTGCTTGAAGAAAAAGAAATC
>JAESRB010000157.1 GCA_016764855.1 Emcibacter sp. | reverse complement strand
TTGACCCAACCCTCGAATTCCCCATCACCTGCACCCGCCACGCTATCAAGACCAAAGGCGACGAAATCCCGGCTTAATTCGGTAGTGCCATCTTTATCAAAACGCCGTTGATCCCCGCCTGCCGAACGATTAGGGTCAGCAGGATCGAACATCACATCTGCGGCACCGGAAAACACCGCCCGATTTTCTGCAAGGGGAAAATTCGTGTGGGTTCCGATAACTTTCAGCGGATCAATGGATATTTTGGTGCGGAGTGGGTTGGTCATTTTAAATACTGTCCGGGGTGATAAATTTCCATATAAATTTATCGTGCGAGGGCATCCATGCAAAAACGCGGCGGGTCTTGATTTGATCGGTTTCGGGGTCTAATATCCAGACTTTTAATGTGGTGCGCGGGACCACAACGCCGGGGCCATTTGCCGTGGCTTCTTCCGCATAGGCAACAATATTCGCATCGCCACGTTGTGCTTCGAACCAATCTATAAAAATCTGTTTTGACGGATCGTTTAGCGGTTCAATATTGGTTTTAATTTCCACCGCCATTTCATCGTCGGTGTCTTTATTATGGACGGCGATATCGATAATAACTTCTTCTTCCACGCCTTCGACCAGTTTGATCGCCACATAGCGATAAACCTCGCGCATAGCCGTCGGACTAGATATGATTTGCGGTCCAAGCAAGGTTAAAACCCGTTCTTGGATTTCAGCTTGTTTTTCGGCGAGTGTCGCCATAATTTTTTTCCTTAATTAAAAAAAGCCCCGACCGCCCGTCACCAATTCAGGGAGACCGGGGCTTTCACCCTACGAAGGTATTCAGTCAGATGTGTCGTTGACCTCGACCGGAACAGCCCGGATAGAGACAACCAGCATCGGTTCCGCCATCAAGGTGGCAACATCATAATCATCAAAGGGAAAGTCGGGAGATGTGGGATCATAGTGACGTTCCTTTTCAGAATGGGCGATACCGCAACGGCGAAAGCCTTCTTTCTTTGATGTGATCGAAAGCACCTCTTTCGTTTCTGGGACCAAGGCAGCGGTGCTTTTCTTTTCTGTAGCCTTGGCAGGGGTGTTTTGTGTTGCTTTAGTCATTTAATCTCTCCTAAGCGAGCCATGGGCAGACAACGACAACTGTCGAGTCTTTGTTAACATTGGTGGCACCATTGGCGTCACGTTCGGCTTTGACCATTTCCAAGGCGGCACTTCTATCACTAGGTGACACCAATAGAATTTTCGGGGTTACGGCCAAGGGTTTGCCCATATCGCCTTTCAGGCTCTGCATTGCAGAAAAAGCCGCATCGTAATTGGCCTTGTTGAGCGTTGCTTTTGACCCGAAAGCCAACTGCCACAAGCCAAATCCTGCATTGACCCGCGCATCAATGCCATAGCGATATTCATCGTCGGTAAAGACTTTCTCATCGTCAGGCTTGGTCATGGCAACAAAAGCATAGTCCCGCCGTTTTTGGAAGATGATCGGCATCAGAGCCTTACTGTTATCAATCAAATACCACGGAGTTTCGCCCCCCGCTTGCATGTTAGACACGCTATATTCATTGCCGTCCTCATCCGTTACCGGATGATCGGTATCAAAGAAATATTGCCCATCATAACATTTTTCCGTGAAGCCCTTTTTCAACAGAGCAAACACCAGTTCATCAGGATGATTTGCTGTATCTTGGCCCAATTGCTTGAACAGGGGGCTATAGAGGCCAAGACTGTCGTCTTCAATATCATCCCGGTCAACACCTACAGTATTTTCATACTTTTCGTTTTTAATGGTAAAATCATGGGTTTTCAGGTTTTGAATAACACGCGCCCCAAGCCATTTCCGAAAGCGGGTTGATTTGCCAAGCCAGCCATAGACTTCAGAACCTTTGGTACTTTTGACGTCCATGGCGACTTCTTTATACTGACTTTCAGCATCGCCAATACCGTTCTGAAACTCAGCCTTAAAACCGACCATAAGGGCGGAGAGAGAGGTTGATGTAATTTGCATTCACTTAATCCCTTAACTTAAAATTCGATCCAGACACCGGATGATGTCACTTCGTGGACTTTACCCGCCACGCTTCGGGTGCTGCCACCATTGGTGCGAGCGACCGTTTGATCATCGACCATATAGGCATCATTGCCGATATCAGCGTTGGTGATCAGGTCCGCGCCAGCATTGTCGAACAGATAAACGCCCCGATCAATTTCGACAGTCAGGTCGCCATTGGCCCCGGCGGAATTATCGACGGTGCCTTTGGCCCGGCCAAGCCCTTTAAGACCAACCGCCGTCCTGCCGGGGGCTGCGAACCCGCCGTCCAAGGCCACCATCGCGCCAAGCCAAATTACGGTAGCGGCTTTTACCCCGATACCAAGGTTCCGCCCTGCGCGGGCGGGTGTATTGCGTGCTTTAGCTAGTGCGGTCATGATTGATCTCCCCGCGATTTAATGAAGTCTTCCTCCGTCACGCCCAACTGCGAACAGACAGCCTTTTCTTCGACCGAAAGCGATTTGCCCCTCTTGTCTGGATCGCTGTTATCAATAATAACGGCATCCAAAGACAAGGCGGGGGCCGCCTTGATATAATCGCCAAAGCCTTTTGGATCGATCTGATGATAGGACTTTGCCCAATCCACCTGCGCTGGCGTGATTTTTTTGTCCGCCAACGCCTTATCAACGGCCAACGTTGCCGCCGCTGTCTCATTGGTGGATTGCAGAGCTTTGACGGTTCCCTGCAATTCCTTAAAAACAGTCATCGGCACAAACTTTGCCGGATCAGGGTCACTTTTTGTCTGATCTGAGGTGATGGCCGATTGAACCGCTTTGATAAGATCATCGGCGGTGGCATTGTCCTTTAAGCTCAACATTCCGCCCATAGATGACATCGCGGCTTTAACCTCGGTATCACTATTGATGAGTTGCTGAGCATGGGCGGATATTTGTTCAGCCGTGGCATTATCTGCCAGACCAAACAGCTTGATTAAAAGCTTTTGCAAGTCCATGTCATGTCCTTTGTCATGATGAGTATGTTGTTGTGAAGAGAGAGCCTTCATCTGAAGGTTTGGTTGGTTGGTCAGCCCCGCGCTGATGATCCGCTTGACCTGACCTGTCGGCGTATGAAAATAAACCGGGGAAATATAACGAAATTCTTTTGCCTGAATGGATGCCATCGCTTTATCAGTCCACTCAATGCGGGCATAAAGGCCATCTGCCCGGACGGCGAATTCTTTCATCCATCCGGCGGCGGGGGCGGGCTGGCCATTTTTTTCAGCGAATTCGCTTTGATGGCCATAATCCACAGGCAGGTCGCGCCCGATAGAATTGGCCGATGTTAATTCAATGACTTTTTCAGCATCATCTATGGAATATGGACCACGGCCATCATAGCCGGAAAAAGCACCCAAGGGGAAAAGCTGCACCCATTGGGAGTTCCCCTCAAGCGTGTTTTGTATTTCCATGGAATGTATGGCGCGTTGGAGCATATTTTGATCTTGCCGTTAAATCTCAATTTGTAAGAATTGGAGATTAGGGAAACGGCAAGGTCAAAAAGCCCCGGAAGGTCTTCCGGGCTTGCAATTAATTCACATGATAGATTTCAGGAGATATTCGTGACCGTACCCGAATTTTAAATTCAGATCAACGATGATTAGATCAGCTGGCTTGAAATAACCCTTCAATCAATAATTAAAGGGGGATTAAACGGGGGAAAATGAATTTCAGGCATGATGATCGCCCTCCGGCCCTCACGGGCCTTCTGTGGGCCTCTATGCCCCATTGCGGTTTTTATTGAAAATTTCACTTTTTCAGGATATAATTGGAACTTCATTAACTGCGGTCGTGGTGGCCCTTGGTAGGTTGATGAAATAGGCGGGACGGGCCACGCGGCCCCGCCCTTATTTTTACCGCTTCTTATAAACCAGAACCCCACTTCGATATTGCTTGATATAGCTCAACGTCTCTGGACTGAATATCGTCAAGCCGTACCATTCATCATCATTCTTTTCAAACAGGGCAAAGCCATCGCGCAGTTTGCCATTCTCTTTGATCTGGAACCGGGCCAGATACCGCCGATGCAAAATATATTTTGCCCGTTTATTATGAAAAATATATTCTTCCCATATCTCCGCAGGCTTTTTGATCAGGTCGGCCATGAGCAATGTATAAGCCTGCCGTCCCCGCTTTTTGATTTTCCAGCTGCCAAGACCGTCCCGGAATAGATGTTCATTAATCGGGATGGCGGTTCCGGTAACATCCATAAAAAACCCGCCTTCTTCCGGCAGATCAAACTCATTGACAAACTTCTGATAATAGGCTCGATCCGCAAGATCATCATCCAGTATCCGCGATGCGGGAACCCGGACTGGTGATAATGGCGGTAACGGGGGCTTCGGTTTAAGCCCTAACGGCACGCCCCCCAGCGGCCCGGATGCAGGCGATGGTGTGATGGCCCGCAAATGGCTTTTACCAACATTATAGCCGAAGCCCGGATCAATGCCGCTCGGCACGGCCATGACTTCTCCCGTGCGGGGATTGGTATATTCCTGAGTTTTTGTCACAGGTGGTTTCGTCACCGTCAAGCCCCGCCGATCCAGATCACGCGCCGACCATTGTAAAACCCCGCAACGGCACCGCCAGCCATTGGGCGGATAATGGGTATCCCACCACGGATCATCAACGGGCAGGACCACCGTTCCCCATGCCTTATGCAGGGGCCTTGTGCGACCATCATTTACAGGGTTATAGGCTAGATACGGACGGCGGGCCTTCACCCTGTCAATACGTTCCCATTGCCCGGCGGCGCGGGCCATGCGCAAATTGGTATCATAAATAAGTTTCAATCGCCGCCGCGATCCCAATTGAACAGTTTTGATTTCCCCGGTCAGCGGGTCCACTTGTTCCGTCCGGCCCCACCAACCTTTTTTGATCAGCGTCGGTTCCAGCTCGGCCCGGAACATCTCAAATGTTTTACCCTCATTTAAAGCGTCTTTAACGGCCCCAAAAACATCGCCTAAAATATTATGGCCAGCGGATTTGGCGACGGTGAAAGAAACTGTATGTTGATCTTGCCAAATATCTTGCCAAGCATAGGACGGGGATAACCCTTTGCGGCCAAAATAACGAATAGCCTCAGTCGGCGGCAAGGGCTTGAAGGACAGGGCCATAGTTTATCCTATTCCTCCACAACACCGGACAGGCGGGCATTGAATGCGGATCGGGCCAGCAAATCCGTAAGCCCGTCCATTTTCATATCAGGCACAGTAGCCATCAGGTTTTCCACAAAATCATCATAATCCAGTGACCGTTCGGCAACCTCCTTAATGATGTTGATGATGTCGGTGCCGACCGCTGCCTGCATATCGTCAATATTTTCTGAAACATGCTGGTCAATCTCATCAAAGGCAATATAGCTTGCCGACCGTCCCTGCAAGGCTTGTGCGGCCTTTGTTTCAGGTTCCGCCTTTGTCGTGGGTGGCAGCGCGGGGGTCATCGGGGCCAACAGATCGGCGTCACTATCCGGCTCCTTCAGGCCCATTTTGCCGCGCACTTCGCTCTCGCTGACCTTCAAACCAAGCGGGATCAGTTTTTCAAGGGCGGCGGAAAGTTCAGGGATATTGGTATATTCCCCCCGGCCAAGCCTGATTTTGGGATAGCGTTTCTGTGGTCCTCGGTTAAGGTCAATGATTGCCCGGACCAGATCACGGTTCAACGTGCCGCATAGTTGCTTGGAATCAGCCCGTTCAATATCTTCCCGAACTTCGTTATGTTCTTTTGAGACCGCGTGACCGCCTGATATGGCATCGGTGGTGGTGGTCTGGCCCAACACCGCTTTTGACATCTGCTGATCCAGCCAGTTGCAAAGCCGTTCATATAAATCGGAACTGCCCTTTTGATCGGCTTTGATGAATTCAATCATCATGCTGTCGGGAATGATTGCCGCCGCATCGGTGCCAATATTCGCCACCGCCCGCAACAAAATACTTTTATCTTTATCGCTTGCATTCGGTCCATATTTACCGATGCGGATCGGCTGGCCGTAAACCTCGGCAAAAATAACCCAGTCTTTCAGGCCAAAATTCTTGAACATCCAGCACCACGCCACGGACCGGGCAACACCGCCCCGGATCGGCAGGCCGGACTTGGCCTTATGGGTGTGATAGATAAACTTGAACGGTTCCAGCGGTAAAAGATGCGCGCCCTCTTTCAAAAGCAGGGTCCGGCAATCCACCCGGCCTGCAATTGCTGGTGGT
>JAESRB010000156.1 GCA_016764855.1 Emcibacter sp. | reverse complement strand
TTACGCTTGCTGGCCACGGTTGCTTTTTTCAAGGCACAAACCCGACCGTCTTGAAAACCTATATTCTGATAGGAAACTTTTATCTCGCGGGTGACCCTGCGGTGCGCCACCGCCTCTTCATGACGAGCCCGTTCATATTCTGCGCGTGTTCTAGAGATACGTGCCTTTGTGACACCACCACTATAGAGATTATAATTCATCACCAGACGAGCTGTAACCTCATAATCACCATTGCCCCGATCAAGGTCATATTTAGTTGCAGCAAGTTCCATAGAAAGCTGCGGCAATAATCCAGCCTTTTCCGCCACCATATCTTCTTTGGATGCCATCATCATAGAATTAGAAATGCTGAGTGACGGACTATTCAGAAAGCCTAGTTCCATGGCATCGCCTAAGGTCTCTGGAATGCTCAATATAATTTCCGGTCGCTTCAAATTCGCGGGAGGAAACCCGTAATTCTCCTCATATTGAATGACGGTTTCCTCTAAATCTCTCCTTGCCAATAAAAAATCAGCTTCCGCTAGCGCCAGACGTGCCTCGAGAAGGACCACATCACGCCCAGGGCCACGGCCACTGTCAAAGCGCGACCTAACCTTCTCAAGCGTCTCTCGGTAGTCATCAATAATATTTTGATGCATCTTCTGTCGCATACGTTGAAAGACTACCCGGAAATGAATCTCAATTGCTGTCAAAGCAATTGAGGATACCGTCATGCCATACTCTTCATGTGCGGCTGTAAAAGAATGCTTCGCACTGGCAACAAGGCTTGAGGTTCTTCCCGCATCGTAAAGCAATGTTCGCCCGGTCAGAGTAGCGTTGGCCGACCTGTTCCGTCGGCTTCTTTCGGTAATATTATCAAACCGGTCCTCAAAACTATCAAACATGCGGTAACGGCCTGAAACCCCGATATCTAAGGTTGGGTAAAAACCCGCCTCTGCCTCCCTCTGACGGTAACGAAAACTGTCACGAAGTGCTATGGCCGCAGCAGTGCGCGGATGGTTGGTTACAGCAGCCTGAATATTTTCCTTAAAGACCTGCGTGTAAGCCGGAACGGACTCATAAACAGAAATGATAGATTTTAGATGTGTACGGGCCTCTATCCCATTCACTTCCCCATATGCATTCAACGACAATGAATTTAAAAGAAAACATGCGACCATACCATATCGCACCCCCCAATTCTGTATCCTCATTTTCACTCTACCTGTATTCTTCCAGGAAACACTCTACGAAATTGTATAATACCCCGGAGATGCAAGTATAAATATTGACGAGCTTCACGTCAATTACCTTATTATCATCCCCCAACCAGCCAATAGATAGATCTAATGGCCAATTGGTTATCCTAAACTTAATTTCAGAACTAAGAAAATAAGAACTATTTCAACACAAGCTAATGACCTTGCTTCGGTATTCTCAAAAAATTCGTTGAACTTACGCCCTAAATGGCTACTTTCCTTCACTTAATAATAAAGCTTTAACAATATATAATCACAATTTTTAATGCCATATAGAATGATCATATATTAGCCTTTTTCGGAAAAAGAAATTTTTTCAACGTAGCCTTCTGGATCGGCATGAATCAGGACTTCTGCATGTGGGAATTCTGCTATTATTTCAAGTTCAACCCCATCGGAAATCTTATGCGCGTCACTTAAACTAATATTGCCGTCCATCTCCAAATGAAACTGAATGAATATATTCAATCCTGATTTCCGGGTTTTTATATCATGCACGCCACGGACTTGTGGATGTTTGCGGATAATATCGAGAATTTTTGTCTTCTCGTCCTCCTCCATTTCCCGGTCCATGAGCATATCAATGGAATCCCGTGCAATCTTCTTCACATTATAAATGAGGTACGCTGCAACCAGTAAACCGATCACCGGATCGGCATAGTAATATTGTAGATAACCACTTAAAAACAATGCCAATATCACTCCGAAATTCATCAGGATATCACCGGAATAATGCACATGATCTGCCGAAATGGCGACGGAGCCGGTCTTTTTGATCACATATCGCTGATAAGCAACCAACATCACCGTTAATATAATAGAGATAACCAGTACAAGTATGCTCATATCGACTTGTAATATGGGTTCCGGGTTTATCAACTTGCGTCCGGCCTCGACCAAAAGAAACAGAGCTGACAGACAGATAACCATCGCCTGAACAAGTCCGGCAATAGCCTCGGCCTTACCATGACCAAAACGATGATCATTATCCGCTGGAACCACCGCAAAGCGAACAGCCACCAGATTAATTAAAGAGGCCAGGATATCCATCAGGGAATCCATTAAAGACCCCAACATGGATACCGAACCACTGATATTATAAGCCCAGGTTTTTATCAAAATCAACGTAAAGGCAACAACAACCGCGGCATTTGCCGCCCGAACCATAAGTCGGGAAGCAGATACTTCCTCCGATTTCTTCTTCAATCCGGGAATCATGGGTAAAGTTCCTTTTTCACCCAGTCTCCTTTGTCGTTCTTTTCATAGACATGCCTCATATGCAAACGAAATTTCCGATCTTCCCAAAATTCAATACGCGCTGTTTCTATACGAAAACCAGACCAATAGGCTGGTCGCGGAACCTCACCAAACGCGTATTTAGCCGCATATTTGGCAATTGCCGCCTCAAATTCAAACAAGCCAACCATCGGACGACTTTGTTTCGAAGCCCAAGCCCCGATCTGACTGTCTCTGGCACGGCTGGCAAAATAAGCATCCGCCTCCGCATCGCTAACCGGTACAACGCGACCTTCGACCCGAACCTGACGCTTTTGTGATTTCCAATGAAAACAAAGGGATGCGAAAGGATTTTCGGCAAGTTCACTGCCTTTCCGACTTTCCAGATTAGTATAGAAAGTGAAACCTTTGTCATCCACGCCCTTCAAAAGCACCATCCGTACCGATGGCCGCCCTTGCCCGTCAGCCGTCGCAAGAGCCACTGCTTCTGCAAGCTCCTCTGCTTCATTGGCCTTTTCAAACCATTCTTTAAACAATTCAATTGGATTTTTCACGCTACGGCCCTTGAATTTTATTATAAACTTGCCAAATTCATCATTAGAATATGTAATTTGAATTTAAATGATATATAATATCAATTGCTCGAGAATACAATCTATTGAATCGAAAGGAATTTATATGCTAATTTCCACAAAAAACCTGCCTAAGGCATTGATAACCGCATCGTTAATAGTCGCGGTTTCCTTACCGTTGGTTTCCTGTACCAAGGAGGAAAGCGGCACCCTGCTCGGCGCAATAGGTGGAGCGGTTATCGGATCGGCCATTGGCGGCAAAGGCGGCGGAACGGGCAAGGTTATTGCCGTGGCCGCCGGAACCCTGGCCGGGGCCTATATCGGCCGGGAAATTGGACGATCTCTTGACCGGGCAGACAGATTAGCCATGCAGCAGAGAACGCAATATTCTCTGGAAAGTACCAAATCCGGCCAGACATCAACCTGGCATAATCCCGACAGCGGGAATTCCGGCACAATCACACCACAACCCGCCTATACCAATAAGACAGACAAATATTGCCGGGAGTACCAACAAACGGTAACCGTTGGTGGAAAAACCGAAACCGCATACGGTACGGCCTGCCGCCAGCCAGACGGAACCTGGAAAATCGCCAATCAATGAGTTGAAATAACATTATGCAAGATCCTTACAGCGTATTAGGTGTTTCTAAAACATCTACCGATGCGGAATTAAAAAAAACCTATCGTACATTAGCCAAAAAACTACATCCTGACATCAACAAAGGGGATGAAAAAATTGCAGATCGCTTCAAGGAAGTTTCTGCGGCTTATGCATTGCTGCGAGATAAAGACCTCCGGGCCAAATATGACCGGGGAGAAATCAACCCCGATGGTTCAGAAAAAGGCTTCGCAGGCGGAGGATTCCATCCTCACGCAGGGAGAGGTTCTGGACGATTTGGTGACGGTTTTGACCCGGAAGAGATTTTTGCATCCATGTTTGGCGGACGGCGACAACGGCAGCAAAAAGGACAAGACCAAAACTATCGACTCAGAGTTGATTTTCTTGAAGCGATAAAGGGCGGTAAGAAGACCCTCACTCTAGAAAACAACAAGACTCTAAACATCACCATCCCGGAAAATGTTCGTGAAGGCCAAAAAATCCGCCTTAAAGGACAGGGTGGACTGGGGATGAGCGGTGGGCCTGCTGGCGATGCCCTCATAGAAATTTTAATCAATCCACATGCTTTTTACCGTAATGAGGGCAACGATATTCATCTTGATTTACCGATCACGCTGGAAGAAGCCATAATGGGGGAAAAGGTCAATATACCGACCATTGACGGCACCGTGGCGATGACCATCCCCAAGGGGTCTAGTTCAGGACGGATCATGCGCTTGAAAAGTAAAGGGGCAACCGACCCAAAAACCAAAGTCCGCGGCGATCAATATGTCAAACTTCAAATCATGCTACCATCTGAACCGGATGCAGATTTGGAAAAAGCTATCAAAAAATGGGCTAAAGACAAAAAACAGGATGTCAGATCACATATAACATGAGAAAGAAACTGCAAAAGTTTGCCTTTTTTATGGAGGCTATCCAAAACTTTATCAAGCATGACGGCATGGTAATGGCAGGCTACCTAGCCTTCCTGGCCATGCTGGCTCTCTTTCCGTTTATTATTTTCCTGGTCTCCCTAGCCGGTTTCTTTGGCCAATCCGATGCCGGTATTCAGGCCTTGGAGCAATTGTTTGAACATATGCCTGAAGATGTGGTCAAGGTCTTACAAGACCCCATTGAAAAAATGATCCAAACCACCGACAAAAGCATCATGACCTTTAGTATTCTGGGAGCGTTATGGGTGTCATCATCCGCCATTGACGCCGCCCGACTGGCCATTGTCCGGGCCTTTGGCACCGTAAGTCGCAGACCATACCTCAGACGCCGCGCCGAAGGGCTTCTTCTCGTCATCCTGTCTGCCAGCAGTATTATCGTCGGTATGACTATATTGCTCTTTGGTCCGGTGGTCTGGGAAATCCTCATCAGCTACATCCCGCTGGACGCAGATTGGAAGCTTATCTGGAATTTGGTGCGCCTGTCGCTCAGTGTAAGTCTGATTTTTGGTGCCCTCTGCCTGTCTTATTTTATACTGAAACCGCTCAAACTAGACGCCCGAACACCTGTTGTAGCAGGGGCTATCACCTCTTTGATCCTCTGGATGATTGTCGGCAACGGTTTTTCCATCTACCTCAAGCATTTTGGCAATTATGATGTCACCTACGGCAGTTTAGCCGGGGCCATTATCACATTATTGTTATTTTATTTTATTGGAGCCTCCTATATTTTAGGCGCAGAAGTTAACGCTGCTCTCTATCACCAAAGATCAAAAAATAATGTAAAAAATACGGGCACTGATTGAATAAAATACAAAAATGTGTAGTATTGAGCCTTATGTCAAACGTCACCTACACCAAAGAATGAGAAAAAATCTCAAAGGAATAAAAATGACAAAAAATAATGGCCTTCTTGCCGGAAAACGCGGCATTATCATGGGTGTTGCCAATAACCGCTCCATCGCGTGGGGTATTGCCAGCAAAGCCGCTGAACACGGCGCGGAAATTGCTTTCACTTATCAGGGGGATGCTCTGGAAAAACGCGTACGTCCTCTCGCAGAGTCCATAGGGTCCGATATTATCCTGCCCTGTGATGTGACGGACAGCGACTCTATTGATGCGGTATTTAAAGAATTGGAAAAACGCTGGGGAAAGATCGACTTTCTGGTCCATGCCATAGCCTATTCCGACAAAGCCGAACTGACCGGCCGTTATGTGGATACTACGCCGGAGAATTTCGCCATGAGCCTGAATATCTCCTGCTATTCTTTCACCGCATTGGCCCAACGTGCGGAAAAACTTATGACAGATGGTGGTAGCATGATCACCCTCAGCTATTACGGTGCGGAAAAAGTGATTCCTCATTATAATGTCATGGGCGTCGCCAAAGCAGCATTAGAAGCCAGCGTTAAATATCTGGCCCGTGATCTCGGACCAAAGAATATTCGCGTCAACAGCATTTCTGCTGGCCCCATTAAAACATTGGCCGCGGCAGGTATCGGAGATTTTCGCTATATCCTGAAATGGAATGAGCTGAATTCGCCTCTTGGCCGGAATGTCACAACAGATGAGGTTGGAAACAGCGGCGTTTACCTGCTCAGCGACCTTTCCAGTGGCGTGACCGGTGAAATCCATCATGTGGACAGTGGCTATAATGTTATGGGTATGAAACGGGAAGATGTCCCGGATATTAGCCTCGTATAAGGCGACATCCAAAATATTTACGGGCAGAATTCTTTTTTAGTTAGTATTTTTAAGTCCGTATTTTACGCCAAACTTACGCCAGATTTTAGGAAAGCAGAAATATGTCATATAACAGCTTCGGCCATATCTTCCGGGTTACCACCTGGGGAGAGAGCCACGGCCCGGCCATTGGTTGCGTCGTTGATGGTGTGCCAAGTAAACTGGCCATTACCGAAGCTGAAATACAGCATGACCTGGACAAAAGAAAGCCCGGACAGAACCGTTTCACGACACAGAGGCAAGAAGCTGATCTGGTCAAGATTCTTTCCGGTACTTTCGAAGGCATGACGACTGGCACCCCTATCAGCCTGATGATTGAAAATACCGACCAACGGTCCAAAGATTACGGAGATATCAAGGATAAATTTCGGCCTGGTCATGCGGATTACACCTATATGGAAAAATACGGCATCCGTGACTATCGCGGCGGCGGACGTTCATCCGCCCGCGAAACGGCCTGTCGTGTTGCCGCAGGTGCCATTGCCCGAAAAGTCTTAGGCGTTGGCATTCAGGTTAAAGCCGCCCTGATCCAGATCGGCGAGCATAAAATCAACCGGGACAATTGGGACTGGGATGAAGTGAACAACAACCCTTTCTGGTGTCCAGATAAAGACATGGTTCCGGTTTGGGAGAAATATCTCGACGGCATTCGTAAAAAAGGCAGCTCCATCGGCGCTATCATCGAAGTTCACGGTATCGGCGTTCCTGCGGGCATCGGCGCCCCTATCTATGCTAAACTGGACAGCGATCTGGCCGCAGCAATGATGACCATAAACGCGGTCAAGGGTGTTGAAATCGGCGAAGGGTTTAATGCGGCCCGTCTCACTGGTGAAGAAAATGCCGATGAAATGTATATTGACGAAGATGGCCAAGCCGCCATCCGAACCAATCATGCGGGAGGTATTCTAGGCGGAATCAGTTCCGGCAAAGAGATTATCTGCCGTTTCGCAGTAAAACCTACCTCTTCTATCCTCACCCCCCGTAAAACTGTGGATATTAACGGTAAAGAAACAGAAATCATCACCAAGGGTCGCCATGACCCCTGCGTTGGTATCCGGGCCGTTCCCATCGGTGAAGCGATGATGGCCTGTGTTCTCGCAGACCACATACTCTTACACCGGGCCCAGCAGGGCTAGACCTTTATGTTGCCCCTTAACAGGCATGAGCTTTTATCTGGACACTGAAATACTCTTTATTTCAGGCTGTCCACATAGGCAAGTATGGCCTGAATACGGTGGGTTTCTTCAATTTGATAACGGTCACCGCCTGTGCGGATGACTTTTTGCTCCTTTGTCTGCCAAAGGGCCATATAGTCTTTTCTCTCATGGCTAAAGGGCTTGCTCTCCGCCATAGCGTCCGGATTAACTTCCGGCTGGAAACTTAAATTAATATAATCATCATAACTAATGGCATCTGCCTTATACAACTGACTGCTCAAATCAATGATCTCCCTTGGGCTGGCTTCCCTGACATCAATATTATCGGCAACTTTATACCAGATATTGGAAACAGAAATATTATCCTCGGGCCTTTCTTCCTGAACCGTTGAAGTCTTATTTTCTTTAACCTCTGTGCCCTGCTCAGTCTGTTTTTCCTGAGGCCCCCGATCCAGCACTAACCGACGAAAAAAAGCATCTGTACCGGCTAGCATTTTATCAATATTCATTACTCATCTTTCACTATTATTCATTTTGCCTTTAATACTCAGCAAATAACGTGCCAGAATTTCTCCTTTCCAAATTCGGCGGTTTTCTGCGGGTAAAGCCTAACATATTATTAATAAAAGACTATTTACCTTTTGTTAACCATACAGACTTGGTATATTTTGCCCTGTGAAAGACTATATTGCCTACCCCCTTAACGCTGCGTCAATAAAGGTAGTAAACAATAAATTTATTATATGAAGAATTGTTAGGAATCCCGCTTAAATCCGGCCACCAATTCAAGGTGAGGAGAGTAGAGAAACTGATCCACGGGTAGAATATCGCCCATGACAAATCCCGCATCTACCAAAATTCGAGCATCCCGAGCAAAGGTTGCCGGATTACAGGAAACCATCACAAGATTTTTAATGTCCGAATTGGCAATCTCTTGCACCTGATCCCGCGCACCAGCACGAGGTGGATCAAGGATAACACCATCATATTTGTTCAATTCATGTGGCAATAACGGCCGTAGGAACAAATCTCTGATTTCTGTGGTCAGGTTACGAATTTTACCCATTTGATTGGAGCTTTGCTTAAGCGCCACCACCATATCTTCTTTGCCTTCTACCGCATGAACAGCCTTGTCTCCGATCAACGCAACCGTGAACGTACCGCATCCAGCAAAAATATCGACAACCTTATCAGCCTCCGCCAAAATAGATTTCATATGACGGGTCAGCGCGATCTCACCCTCTTTCGTGGCCTGCAGAAAAGATCCCGGCGGCAGAAATACCTGACGGTCTGCAACGAAAACATACGGTTTACGCCGTTCGGACAGAAAATCATAGAACGGCTTTTTCAGCTTTGTATCCTGCCAACAGATACGAGCTACATCCTGCTCCTCGGCAAAGGCCGCAATATCCATACGCAAATCAAGGTCAGGCTCCCCCGCCCCCTCTAAAATAACATCCAAGCCGTTTTCCGCGCTGGTAATCTGAATATTCATCTTTTGGCGGTTCTTTAGCTGTCCGCTTAAGAATTTCCGTAAAGGCTCAATGAACGTCACAATCTCAGGCTTTAAAACCGAACATTCCGTCACATCAATAATATTGTGGCTTGACCGTTCAGCAAAACCCAAGACCACATTGCCGCCGCTGCGGCCCATTGCCGAAAGACGCGCCCGTCTGCGGCTACCAATGGGGCTTATTTCCACATCTAATATAGTCACATTCTCAAAGCCACGGTGGCTCAAGGCCTGCTTGACCTGGGTTTCCATCCAGTGCCCATAGTGATCCTGTGAAATATGCTGTAAAGAGCAACCGCCACAGCGGCCGAAATGCCGACATACGGGCATGATCCGCTTAGCAGATGGCTCATGGATATGCGTGATACGGCCCTGCTTGCCCTGAAGCTTTATCTCCAGTTCATCACCATCCACAGAGAAAGGAACATAAACCGGACCATCCGGTCCCTCGGCAACACCGTTACCCTGTGCGCCAATATAATCTATTTTTACCCGTATCGTCATTTGCTATCGTCTTTTTTATATTTGGCAACAATCAGAAATTCCACATTGCCTTCCGGCCCTTTGATTGGGCTGGTGGTCAGGCCGACCACCGTCCATCCGGGCATATCTTCTGTAATCCAACGGGTAATCTTATCACATACCTGTTCATGCAAATCCGGGTCACGCACCACGCCGCCCTTACCTACATTCCCCTTACCAACCTCAAACTGAGGCTTGATCAACGCCGCAAGAATACATCCATCAGCGGCCAAAGACATGGGGGCAGGCAAAACAGTTTGCAATCCGATGAAGCTCGCGTCACAGACGATCATGTCTGCCAGTTCTGGAATCTGCTCCGTTGAAAGATAACGCGCATTGGTTTTCTCCAGAACGATAACTCTTTCGTCTTGGCGTATTTTCCAAGCCAATTGTCCATGACCAACATCTACGGCATAAACTTTTTCTGCACCGTGATGCAAGCAAACATCTGTGAAGCCTCCCGTAGAAGCCCCCACATCGATCACGCATTTTCCCGTAATATCCAGTGAGAATTCCTCGATAGCCTGCATAAGCTTCATCCCGCCGCGGCTAACCCAGGGATGTTCCTTTGTCCGCACTTCCAAGGGGGCATCTTCAGCGATTTGTGTGCCAGCCTTATCAATTTTCTTTTCACCGCTGAAAACAGAGCCAGCCATAATATAGGCCTGTGCCTTTGTCCGGCTTTCCGCCAAACCGCGTTCCACGACAAGCTGGTCAACGCGCTTTTTCTTGACCATAACGTTATCCTATAGAAGACGAACTTGTGTCATTACGCCGCAATGCCTTCAATGCCACTTCCGTGATGTCACTGGCACAAAGGCCCGCATCCTGATACATGACATCCGGGTTATTCTGATCCTGAAAAATGTCCGGCAGCTTTAAAGTTCGCACCTTCAGGCCGCTTTCCAACAGCCCTTCATTGCTGAGATAATCCAGCACATGGCTCCCGAAACCACCGATCGAACCTTCTTCAATGGTCACCAGAACCTCATGATTAAGGGCCAGATCACGGATCATGTCCACATCAAGAGGTTTGGCAAAACGGGCATCGGCCACTGTGGTGGTCAATCCGTGAGCTTTCAGCGTTTCTGCGGCGGCTAGCGCTTCCTGTAATCTTGTCCCAAGGGACAGAATGGCAATATGCGCGCCTTTTTGTATAATGCGGCCCTTACCAATCTCAAGAATTTTCCCCTTATCCGACAAATCAATCCCAACGCCCTCACCGCGCGGATAACGCACAGCAGATGGCCGGTCATTGATCGCAGCAGAGGTTGCCACCATATCCATCAACTCCCCCTCATCCGCGGCCGCCATAACCACAAAATTCGGCAAGCTGGTCAGATAGGTAATATCAAAGGAGCCTGCATGTGTTGGCCCATCCGCGCCCACAAGCCCTGCCCGGTCAATGGCAAAACGCACAGGTAAATTCTGTACCGCCACATCGTGAACCACCTGATCATAGGCCCGTTGCAGAAAAGTGGAATAGATGGTGACAAACGGTTTAAAACCTTCTGCGGCCAAACCCGCAGCAAAGGTCACAGCATGCTGTTCAGCAATACCCACATCAAAACAACGATCAGGAAATTCCTCAGCAAACTTATCTAGCCCCGTTCCCGATGGCATAGCCGCTGTTATAGCGATAATTTTCTCGTCCTGTTTGGCCTCTGCAATCAAAGCCTTGGCAAACACACCCGTATAGCTTGGTGCTTTTGGCGTAGATTTTCTTTGCGCCCCGGTCACCACATTAAATTTAGATACACCGTGATATTTGTCTTTGGCTTCTTCGGCATGACGGTAGCCTTTACCTTTTTGGGTGACCACATGGATCAATACCGGCCCCTGTCCTGCATCCCGCACATTTTCCAATACGGGCAGAAGATGTTCCATATTATGACCATCAACCGGGCCAACATAATAAAAGCCCAGCTCTTCGAACAGAGTTCCGCCCGTGGCCATGCCGCGAGCATATTCCTCCGCACGTTTGGCTTTTTCACTAATTGTGCGCGGAAAACGCTTAACAATATTCTTGGCAAAATCCCGCAGTTTCAAAAAAGACCGGGAAGACAATAATCGTGCAAGATAAGCACTCATCGCCCCCACAGGCGGTGCAATGGACATATCATTGTCATTAAGAATCACAATTAGACGGGATTTCAATGCGCCCGCATTGTTCATGGCCTCATAAGCCATACCCGCGCTCATGGCCCCATCACCAATGACTGATATAATATTCTCGTCACTGCCTCGCAGATCACGACTTATGGCCATACCAAGCCCGGCAGAGATAGACGTTGAACTATGCCCGGCGCCAAAAGGATCATATTCACTTTCCTTGCGCTTGGTAAAGCCGGCAAGGCCGCCGCCCTGACGTATAGTCCGCATCCGTTCCCGTCGTCCGGTTAGAATCTTATGAGGATAACATTGATGCCCCACGTCCCAGATCAATTTGTCACGGGGCATGTTAAAAACATAATGAAGAGCGACCGTAAGCTCCACAACCCCAAGGCCAGCCCCAAGATGGCCCCCGGTTTGAGAAACCACATCAATCATATCTGCCCGAACTTCATCGGCCAACTGCTGAAGCTGTTCCGGCTTAATTTTTTTCACATCATCAGAAGAATTAATCTGATCAAGTAACGGTGTTACTGGTTTGCTAGTCAAATGACCTTACCCTAACTTTTAACAAATAACTTAATTGGCACGATTAATAATAAATTTTGCGAGATTACGCAAGTTTTCTGCTTTATCACCAAATAATTCAAGATGCTGCACGGCCTGATCTGTTAGCATGTGGGCCATTGTCCGGGCCTGCTCCGTCCCCACCAGAGAAACCAAAGTGGCCTTTCCTGCGGCGGAATCTTTTCCCGCTGTCTTACCAAGTTCTTCCGTGCTGCCTTCTTCATCCAACAGATCATCAATGATCTGGAATGCCAATCCCACATCATGGGCATAGCCCATGATCGCATTGCGTCGCTGGGGAGAAGCCTTACCCAATATGGCTCCCGCCTCACCAGAAAAAACAATCAATGCTCCCGTTTTCATCCGTTGAAGACGCGTAATACTGATTCTGTCCAATTCCCGGTTTTCCGCCAGAAGGTCTATCATCTGCCCCCCGACCATACCATTCGCGCCCAAAGCCTTTGCTATAAAGCTGATCAATTCACAACGCACCCGCGCATCCGCATGGGTCTGATCATGGGATAATATTTCAAAGGCCAGCGTCAATAAGGCATCCCCGGCCAATACTGCGGTCGCCTCATCAAATTTTTTATGAACAGAAGGCTGCCCCCGGCGCATGTCATCATCATCCATACAGGGAAGATCATCATGAATCAGGGAATAAGTATGGGCACATTCCACCGCTGCGGCGACCCGCAGTGCAGAACTTTCCCCCACGCCAAAAATTTTGGCACTTTCCAACACCAGAAATGGCCGGATGCGCTTGCCCCCTGCCATCAAGGCATATTCCATGGCATCAATGACCTGCTTTTCCAGATCGACAGCCTTTGGTAAAAGTTTCAGGAGTTTTTCTTCGATCTTTTCCGCAGCAATTGCCAATGCGGATGTTGCCGAATTGTCTTTAACCAAATTATTTCCAATATCTGTCATAGAATAGTTATCCCGCATCCAGGTCGGTTGTTCCCAAAGCCCCATCCTGTGCTTTGGTAATTTTCTCAATCCTGCTGCTTGCATCTTTTAATTTGTTGTCACAATGCTGGCGAAGCTGGGTTCCCCTTGTGTAGATATCAATAGATTTCTCTAAAGAAACCTGCCCGCTTTCAAGGTTTTTGACAATTTCTTCCAATGCGCTCAAGGCATCTTCGAAATTCATCGCGGCAATATCATCTGAGATGACATTAGGGTCAACGGTATTTTGTGACACGATATACTCCTGAATTTTGGCCAAAATAATGAATCATCATATTCTGTTGTATAAAGAAAACTACTTACCGCATCAATGCCGAAACATGAGCCGCCGCACATTCTCCCAGAACATTCAAATTATATCCCCCTTCAAGGCAAGATACCAGCCTGCCTTTACAGTGTTTTTCCGCGATTTGTTTTATTTCATGGGTAATCCAGAAAAAATCATCTTCGCTCAGATTTAAATCCGCCAGAGAATCCTGTTTGTGACCGTCGAATCCCGCAGACAGCAGAATAAAGTCTGGATCAAATTCTTTGAGCGCCGGAAAAATTCGACCCTCACAGGATAAGCGGAACGCCCGACCGCCGCTCCCCGCCGCCAAGGGCGCATTAACGATAATGCCTTGCCCCTGATCCTGTAAGTGACCCGTACCGGGATATAAAGGAGACTGATGAACAGAGCCGTAGAATAATCCTTTATTCCGCTCAACGACGGCTTGAGTACCATTGCCATGATGCACATCAAAATCAATGATCGCGACCCGGTGACAAAAATGTCTCTGCCGCGCATAAATCGCCCCAATTGCCACATTATTGAACAGGCAGAACCCCATGGCCTTATCCGGCTCCGCATGATGCCCCGGCGGACGTACCGCACAAAAGGCATTGTCCAAACGCCCCTCCATCACAAAATCTATGGCCTGACATATGGCGCCGACGGCTCCCAGTGCGGCCCTTCCCGACCCCGGAGAAAGATGTGTATCCGCATCCAAACTAAAATGGCCCTCCTCGGGCACTTGATCCAGTACGTTACGGATATGGGCATTTGAATGGACCAATGCCAACCGATCCTCATCGGCACATGTCGCCTCTATCTTTTTCAGAGCAGAAAATTCTGGCTGAGACAATCGATCCATGATGACCGATAAGCGTGCCGCGGCCTCCGGATGCCCCTCCGGAGTGATATGATTTTGACAATCGGAATGATAAAAAAGTCCCGTGGACAACGTGATCTCCCATGTTTTTCCAGATTAGTTTAGCATACTATCCGGTCAGCAATGAGTTATTTTTAATCACTTATCCCGCTTGTTCGTATTTGGCTTTTTCTTCGGCTACCAATTCTTTCTTCGACAATTTACCTATCATTGTTTTTGGCAGTTCCGCCCTGAATTCAATCTCTTTTGGACGTTCATGTTTGCCCAATCTGTCTCGAATGAAAGCCTGCAATTCATTCTCCGTCAAAATCTCATCAGGATTTTTCAACGTGACGAAAGCCTTTGGCCGCTCCCCCAGGTAATTATCAGGAATACCAATAACAGTGACCTCATGTACGGCGGGATGTTCATAAAGTGCTTCCTCCACCACCCGTGGATAGACATTAAAGCCGCCGACCAGAATAAGGTCCTTGTCCCGGTCAATAATATAGGTAAAGCCTTCTTCATCCATATAACCCACATCACCGGTTCGCAACATGCCGTCCACGATGCTTTCCGCCGTTGCATCAGGTCGCTTCCAATAACCTTTCATCACCTGTGGCCCTCGAATACAGATTTCACCACTTTCCCCCACAGGCATAACCCTTCCTGGGTTTTCCCGGTCAATGATAATGACTTCCGTACCCGGCATCGGCAACCCAATGGATCCCTTGCGGCTTTCCCGATCATAAGGATTAGACGTACAAACCGGAGAGGTCTCCGTCAAACCGTAGCCTTCGGCGATGGAGATATTCATTTTTCTTTTGAAAGATTCGGCTAATTCCACTGGCAACGGGGCGCCGCCGGACATACACATCTTGATATTATCCATTCCGATATCCGGCATCTCAGGATGGTTCAACATGGCCGTAAACATAGTCGGCACACCTGCAAAAATGGTGGGCTTTTCCTTTTTCATCATTTTGACCGCAGCGTCCAGCTCGAATTTTGGCTGAATGACCACTTTAGCCCCGATATATATGGAAAGATCCATAACAACGGTCATGGCAAAAACATGGAAAAACGGCAAGCAACCGATCGTGACTTCTTTTCCTCGTTCAAGGTCAATGGCCCAATTTTCTAGCTGCATCACGTTGATATAGATATTGGCGTGAGTCAGCATGGCTCCTTTGGGTATACCCGTCGTCCCGCCAGTGAACTGAATAACCGCCACATCCTCATAAACATCAATATCGACGGGAGCCGGCACACCATCATTTGTCAAAAGCTTCCCATAATCAACATAATATTCATCCTGAGCAACCTGGGCAATCATGCTCCGTTTAAAGAGCTTAAACAGGATATTTTTTGGAAAGGGCAACGCAGAACTGAATTGATCCACCACCAAATGCCGCAAGCGACTTTTCTGTGCAACCCTGTGAATTGTGGGATACAAGGCCGCAAGTGCCATTGTGACCATAATGTCAGTTTCTGAATCTTCCACCTGCTGAATAAGTTCATACTCGGAGTAAAGTGGGCTGTAATTCACCACAGTCCCCCCGGCCTTTAAAATTCCGAAATAAGCAATGGCGAACTGCGGGCAATTGGGCATAAAAATACCTACATGACACCCCTTACCAACCCCGAGCCCTTGCAATCCTTTGGCCATACGGTTGACCTGATCCAGAAAATCACAATACGCAAGTTCTTTGCCCATAAAATCATACGCGATACAGTCCGGGAAATCCCGCGCGGCATCCTCAACCAACGTATACAACGGTTTCGCGATATATTCCTGATCCCATTTCACATGTTTCGGGTATGTCGCCAGCCAAGGGTGTTCTGTCATGCTCTATCCCATATTTTCCGTTGTTATTGCAAAAAACAATTCATCCCCAGCCATGATCGTATCTTTCAGACCAACCGCAGGCGGCACCATCTGTTCACCATAAAAACGGGCTGTGATTATTTTTGCTTTCAAAAAGTCCTGATCCTGATCCCCATTGTCCAATCTGGTTCGAGCTGCCAAAGCACCTTTGGCCATAAGATAACAACCAGCGGTCACGCTGAACAAGCGCAGGAAAGGCGACGACCCGGCAAGGGCCGAGCGCATATTATCCACATGCTGGTCCAATATCCATTCGGCACATTCCCGTGTCGTCGCCACCGCATTAGACAGACTTTTCCGGAGAGTTCTGAATTCCTCTGTCTCTGGCAATTGATCACCAAACTGTGAAATTTCCGTCAGAAAATCACGCCAGTACTTGCCGCCCATCATGGACAGCTTACGCCCAACAAGGTCCATGGCCTGCACGCCGTTGGTGCCTTCATATATTGGATTAATGCGCGAATCCCGGAAAATCTGTGCAATACCAGTCTCCTCGATAAAGCCCATTCCCCCATGCACCTGCAAAGCAAGAGATGAATTTTCAACGCCAATATCCGAACCATAGGCCTTGGACAATGGCGTTAATAAATCCGCGAGGCCTTTATTCTTCTCCCGCATGTCTGCATCAGGATGGTGTTCTGCCAAATCAAGGGCCTTGGCATTCAACATGGTGATCGCACGGGCGGCCTCTGTGGTTGATTTAATGGTCATCAATATCCGGCGCACATCCGCATGGTCAATGATCGCGCTTGGCCCCGGTTCAGTTGCCCCTATGGCAACGCCTTGTACTCTGTCTTTGGCATATTCCAATGCCATCTGCCAAGCACGTTCGGCACAGGCGACTCCCTGAATACCCACATTAAGCCGGGCATTATTCATCATGGTGAACATGGCCGCCATGCCTTTATTCTCTTCCCCAATCAAATAACCGACACATTTTTCTTCTTCACCATAGGCCATCACACAAGTCGGGCTGCCGTGGATACCAAGCTTATGTTCAAGAGACACACATTTTGCATCATTGCGGGCGCCCAACGTTCCATCCTCATTAATCAGGAATTTAGGTACGATGAAAAGAGAAATTCCCTTGGTTCCCATAGGGCTTCCGGGGGTTCTGGCAAGAACAAGGTGAATGATATTTTCCGTCATATCATGATCCCCCCAAGTGATGAAAATCTTCTGGCCCTTAATGAGGTAACTGCCATCCCCTACGGGTTCTGCCTTGGTCCGAAGTGCCCCCACATCCGTCCCCGCATGAGACTCTGTCAAATTCATTGACCCAGCCCATTGGCCAGAAATCATTTTTTCCAGATAGGTCGCCTTTTGTTCCGGTGTTCCATGCGCCACAATAGATTCAATCGCACCCGTGGTCAGCATGGAACAGAGACTGAAGGCCATATTTGAGGCATCAACAAATTCATATACCGCCGAGGCCAATGTGAGCGGCAATCCCTGCCCGCCGTAATCCACATCGCCAGCAACACTTGTCCAACCGTTTGCGGCGTAGGCGGCGTAAGCCTCTTTATAACCCGGCGCTGGAACAACCCCGTCGACGGTTAATTTAGCACCTTCTCTATCACCCACCACATTCAGAGGAGATAATATTTCCCCACAAAATTTTCCGGCTTCTTCCAGAACAGCATCTATGATGTCATCACTGGCATCCTGAAAACACTCTAGTTCCGAAATTTCGGAAATACCAATGACATCCTTCAGGACAAATTTCATTTCACGGGTTGGGGCAATATACTCGGCCATAAAGAAACTCCCATATTATTTCTATTATTTGGGTCGTAAACGCTTAAATATGATAATATAAGTTTAACGACATAAATTAATTAATAAGTAAAATTTAAAACAACTGTTTGAATTTACATGAATGGGCGCACGAAAACAAGCGTATAATATATATCTGCAAAAGAATTATGACACAAAATAATACACCTCCCCATGATCCCGGAAGTACTGATACAATCCGGTCCGGCAAAAAAATAATGCCCGCCACATTGGCCAATTACCATCTGGCCTGCAAATATCTGTTACAAGGCAAGCTTGTCTCCTTTCCGACGGAGACTGTCTATGGTCTGGGGGCGGATGCCACCAATGACACCGCTGTCGCCGGAATATTTGAAGCCAAACAGCGGCCAAGCTTTAACCCCTTGATCATTCACCTGCCCTCATTGGCCGCTGCGGAAGAATATGTGGAATTTGATATGATTTCGCGCAAACTCGCCGCTGCTTTCTGGCCCGGTCCGTTTACGCTGGTACTCAAGAAAAAACCGAATTGCAGACTATCACCACTTGTGTCCGCCGGCCTTGATACAGTGGCGGTTCGGGTGCCACAACATCCCATTGCACAAGAATTATTACAATATTTCAAATATCCCATCGCCGCCCCAAGCGCCAATATTTCGGGCAAACTCAGCCCCACGCGCCCGGAACATGTGGCCCGGGACCTATCCTCTCAGGTCGCCATGATACTTGATGGTGCGGCTTGCCAGGACGGCCTTGAATCAACGATTGTACAGGTTGTCGGCAGCGGCATTCGCTTATTACGTCCCGGCACCGTCACTGCACAGGAAATTGAACGCCTCACCGGGCTTGGGGTCGCCCAATTCGAGGACGGACAAAATCCCACCGCTCCCGGACAGTTGAAAAGTCACTATGCGCCCAATGCTAAAATCCGTCTGAATGCGAATGATATCTTTCCGGGCGAAGCCTTACTGGCCTTTGGCAGCCTCTATCCAAAAGACGCCAAGATCATACGCAACCTCAGCCCTAAAGGCATATTACGGGAGGCAGCAGCGAACTTGTTTTCCATGCTGCATGACCTTGACGAAACCGGATGCAAAACCATCGCCGTCAGCCCGATTCCCAACAAAGGGCTCGGACTTGCCATTAATGATCGACTGAACCGCGCCGCAACACCGTCAGATGAGTAAAGACATGAGCATAACACCCCAACATATTGATAAATTAAAAGAAATATCCGGTTCAAAGGGGTGGATTGATGATCAACAGGCCATGCAGCCTTTCCTCATAGAGCCGCGCGATAAATATTTGGGAAAAACTCCACTAGTGTTGCTCCCCGACAGTACCGAAAAAGTCGCCGAAATTATCACCTATTGCGCTCACCATAAAATTGCCCTTGTACCGCAAGGGGGAAATACCGGGCTTGTGGGTGGCAGCATTCCCACCACATCGGGAAATGAACTATTGATCAGCCTGAGGCGGCTTAATCTCGTTCGGGAAACTAACGCGCACAATCAAACCATGACCGTTGAGGCCGGATGCATCCTGTCGGATATTCAGGATTTAGCCCAAAAAAACGATTTCCTGTTTCCCCTGAGCCTTGCCGCAGAAGGCTCCTGTATGATCGGCGGCAACCTATCCACCAATGCGGGCGGTGTGAATGTTCTACATTACGGTAATATGCGCAATCTCGTGCTGGGCCTGGAAGTAGTTTTACCCAACGGGGAAATCTGGCATGGGCTGAATGGCCTGCGTAAGGACAATACCGGATATGACCTAAAACAGCTCTTCATCGGCGCAGAAGGTACATTAGGCATCATCACTGCCGCAACTTTGAAATTATTCCCATTCCCCCATGAGAAACAAACGGCGTTGGTCGCTGTTCCCAGTCCTCAAGCCGCCATTGACCTTCTTACCATCGCCCGTACCATCAGCGGCGGCTGTATCACGGCTTTTGAGCTGATGCCCCGTATCGGTATCGAAATGGTCACCCGTCATATGTCCGGTCTCCGCGATCCCATGACGGCGCCCTATAACTGGTATGTTCTACTGGAATGCACATCTTCTTTAAGTCGCGACTTGCTTGACCTTGAACAGGTTATGGAACGTATTCTAACCACGGCTATGGAAAAAGATCTGGTTCTGGATGGCGTAATCGCCAAAAATCAAAATGAAAGTACCAACCTGTGGGGATTAAGAGAAAACCTCTCCGAAGCCCAACGCCATGAAGGCGGCAGCATCAAACATGATATATCCATCCCCATCTCTGCCATACCCGAATTTCTGACAGACGCAGGAAAGCTCGTGGAAAATATGATCCCCGGCGCCCGTCCGGTGCCTTTCGGACATCTTGGGGATGGCAATCTGCATTATAATATTAGCCAACCCATAGAGATGGACCGGCAGGTTTTCCTCGACAAGTGGCATGATCTCAACCGAAATATCCATAATATTGTGGAAAAATTTAACGGCAGCTTTAGCGCCGAGCATGGGATCGGCCGCATGAAAACCGATGAAATGTCACATTACAAGACTAAGGTCGAAATGGACCTGATGCGGCAGATCAAGAAGACACTTGATCCTGACAATATCATGAATCCAGGTGTAATTTTGACATAATGCCATCACAATTATAATGACGGGAATGACAATGACTCAAGATCGGATATTTCAGGAAAAATATTATGACAGCCACGATGGGCTGAAATTATATTACCGGGATTATAATCAGGAAAACTCCCCTAAAATTCCGCTGTTATGTCTCCACGGACTAACCCGAAATTCAAAAGATTTTGATAAATTTGCTCGGCATTTTTCCCCTACACACCGTGTGATCAGTCTGGATATGAGAGGCCGAGGAAGATCAGATCATGACCCCGATTACAATAACTACCATATCCCAATATATGCTCAGGATGTCCTTACTTTCCTTGCACATGAAAAAATCGACCGGGTCATCACCGTGGGGACATCCATGGGCGGATTGATCTCCATGACGATTGGCGCCATAAAGCCTGATGCCCTGCACGGGATTGTCTTGAATGATATCGGACCGGAAATTGACCCCAAAGGCATTGAGCGTATTTCCGCCTACGTGGGTAAAGGCGGCATCCTGAAAAATTGGCAACAGGCCATTGAAGGCGTCAAACAAGTCAATGGCCCCATGTTTCCGGATTATGATCTATCGGACTGGGACTTTTTTGCCCGCAACACTTACCGCGCACAAAAAGACGGCACCATTGCTGCAGATTATGATCCCGCTATTAGAACCGCCCTTGAGGAAAGTTCAGAAAACGCTGTCCCGATTGATTTATGGCCCCTGTTCGAAAGCCTGATCAAGATTCCCATGATGACATTGCGTGGTGAAAATAGTGACATTTTATCCTCTGAAACTTTGGAGAAAATGGCGGATATACATCCTAAATTCACCAAAATAACCGTCCCGAACCGGGCCCATACCCCTGATCTATCTGAAGATATCAGCTTGCAGGGAATTAATAAATTCATAAATCAGTTATAAAACAGGAACTTAATTAACGTGAAAAGACATTATCCTGAACGCCCGATCGTTGCCGTCGGTGTTGTTATTGTAAAGGACGACCAAATACTTCTTATCAAACGTTCAAAACCACCGAAACCGGATAGCTGGAGCATTCCGGGCGGCGCACAGGAGCTTGGCGAAACCATAAAAGAAACCGCTATCCGCGAGGTAATGGAAGAAACTGCTGTCACAATTGACGATCTCCACTTTCTGGACATCATCGACTATGTGGACAGGGATGCAGACAATCGTATAAAACATCATTATACTCTGGTGGATTATGCAGCAGAATATTGCAGTGGCACTTTAACGGCCGGGGATGACGCCGCTGATGCAATATGGGTTCCCCTTGATCAAATTTCAGAATATAACCTCTGGTCAGAGACGGTAAAAATCATATATTGTGCCGTCAAAAAATTAAAGAATGCAAAATTAACGAATGAAACATGATAAAATGACCTATGATGAGACACGCCTTTCCAACCGAATAATTAGGTCAATCAAGGGACATCTGCGGGTGGCATTGATCGCTCTGGTTTTTGGCATGACAGCATACGGACTTATTCATCTCCTCATCTTGGCCGTAAGGACGGTTGAAAATTTATAATTTTGTACAAAGAGTTAAAACATAATGCGTAAATTATTTGGTTACTTTCTGGGGCTGTTTGGGCTGACCTTTTATATTTTTATTGCTGCGGGCCTTATTGAGGCCTTTTTACCTGAGCATATTGCCTTACAGATGGTTGTCTATGCCGTAGCTGGTTTAGGCTGGATATTCCCTGCTATGTGGGTCATTCGTTGGTGGTATAGACCAAAGAACACTGAAGATAATTAGAGGACGTCATGAAATTATTCTCCCTATTACTGCCCGTTATATTTAGCCTTATTCTTGCAGGCTGCAGCGGCAACAACACTGTCGCACCCAGCGAATCCGTGCAACACAGACAAAATTTGGATGAAACCAATTACGCCAAAACCTATGACGAGAAAAGCATCGTCAATGCGGCCTCAGACTTTCTGGGTGGCGGATCAGAAGCCATTGCCAAGGTGATTGAAAAAGCCTTTAAGGATCACGGGCGGCCCAACGGTTACATCATTGGCACTGAAATCAGCGGCGCATTTGTCGTGGGCGTACGCTACGGCGACGGCACCCTGACCCATAAAATTGAGGGAGATAGCCGCCTCTACTGGAAAGGTCCCAGCATCGGATTTGATGTGGGTGCAAACGGTTCTCGTGTTTTTGCGCTGGTTTATAACCTCTATGATGTGGAAGAACTCTACCAACGGTTCCCTGCTGTCGAAGGCAGTGCCTATTTCATCGGCGGCGTTGGCATGAATTATCAACAACGGGGAGATATCATCATAGCCCCCATCCGTGTCGGTGTTGGCCTGCGTCTTGGGGTTAATCTGGGTTATATGCATCTGACCAGAAAAAGAAGCTGGATACCTTTTTAGGCAAATATCACAGGAGGGCGAACAGTCCCTCCGCCAACAGCTTTATCCCGACCAGAAACAACAGACCATAACAGATAATATAAAACAGGCCATTTGATACCCGGTTGTGCATCCATATACCAAGCCACACCCCAATTGGGGCAAATGGCATGAGATAAAGCGACATCTTTAGGTTTTCAAAGGATAATTGCCCAAGCCAGGCATAAGGAATGAGCTTGGTAAAATTAACCACGATGAAAAACATGACCGAGGTTGCCACCATCACCGTCTTATCCATACGTAACGGAAAAAGATATTGTGACAAAGGCGGCCCTCCCGCATGAGCGATAAAGCTTGTAAAGCCGCTGGCCGCACCAAGCAGACCACCCTTCACACTATTTTGCTCATGGGCTTCTACCTTGGCCTTCCCCCGATGTATGAACCAATAATTCCCGACAAAATATAATGACATTGCCCCAACGATGATACGAATCATATCCACATTCATCATCCGAAATGTCAGTCCTCCAATGATAATTCCCACAATCGCACCGGGTATCAGAATTTTTAAAGCCCGCGCGTCCCAATCCCGCCGATAACGCCAGACCGTAAAGATATCCATCGTGCAAAGTATTGGCAGCATAATCGCCGCCGCAATACGTGGGTCCACCACCAACGTCAGCAGAGGCACCGCCAAAGTACCAAGCCCACCGGCAAAACCACCCTTGGATATCCCTGTCAGCAAAACAACGGGAACTGCCAGAATAAAGAACCATACAGAATCTGCCATAGACTGCTATCTCATTGTTAAGTTGAACTTTTTACATTTCCGGCTATCATGCTTGAACACAAAAAAGGGAAATACATGAAAAAAATACTCATTGCGGCAATAGCCTTGTTTAGTCTGTCATCCATCGCCCATGCTGGTGATTTTTGCAAGGGCTATAAAAAAAGGCTATACAGCCGTTAAGGCAGATCAGCGCCAACCCCTCCTTGTCCACCAACACCCCCAAGCGCCCGCGGTTCAACACAATATGATACAGGCCTCAAAGCTGGCATCAAAGCTGCCGGAAAAAGATAAGCCAACAACATAAACCAGATAAGATACCTACGGAATCTAGGAGCTTTTAGTGCTCATATGAAACGCAAAGCCCCTAGCCCATCATTCTGTGAAATTCTAAAGTCTGATGGTCAGAAAGTGATGGCTGGAATTTATACCCCCCCAATTCAAAACTCTTCAGTTCTTCGACTGTTTTCAAGCGATTTTGCAGGATATAGCGTGTCATCATACCCCGTGCTTTTTTGGCAAACATGCTCAACACACGGGCATGTCCCTCTTTCACTTCCTTGAAAACAGGCGTGATAATCTGTCCCTCAAGTTTCTTAGCATTGACAGATTTAAAATACTCCTGAGAGGCACAATTGACCAAAATATCCGTATTCTGTTCTTTCATAATCCGGTTAAGCTCATCAGTTAACGAGTCCCCCCAGAATTCATAAAGCGTCCATCCCCGCTCAGTGGTAATTTTTTTACCCATTTCCAAACGATACGGTTGCATCAAATCCAAAGGCCGCAACAAACCATATAGGCCCGATAAAATCCGATAATGATCCTGCGCATAAGCCAAGTCATCTTCGCTCAATGAGTCCGCTTGCAAACCGACATAGGTATCCCCGATGAAAGCGTATACCGCCTGTTTTGCGTTGGCCGGTGTAAAGGGCGTCGAAAAAGACCGGTAACGATTATAGTTAAGATCCGCCAGTTTATCGCTGATCTTCATCAGTTTTACCAATTCCCCACGGGTTAATTTCCGGGCCGCTTCGATCAACAATTCACTATCCTCTAGAAAATGCGGAATGGACCAGCCAGAGCGTGTGACATCTTCTGAGAAATTGAGCTTTTTGGCCGGGGATGTGACAATCAGCATAATAGTGTCCTGTTTTTATGAATATATACCCTGAAATTCAGGTCACAATAGCAAGCCTTAGTCGTAAAATACAGGGGCTGTATTTACTTTTATTCATTGACACACCATATTTATGATATTAATAATTATTATTAGTAATAATGCCATTAGAGGATTACAAATGAATATCATTTATCTGGCCCCAAAAGAGGTTACGATTAATACGTCTCATATAAAATGTTACGAACAACTCCTTCTCTGGTCCATAAGAACGTGGGTGATGGGATTGATCCGTAAAATTGAGACAAAAGATACGCTGAAGCAGGCCTACGGCCAATATAAAATCCCGGAAGCCAGTATTGCGCTTAGTCATTTCATGTATTGCCTTAGCTTCGGGGCCAAACGCGCCTTAGATATCCGTTGCCCGATTAGCGGGAGCATAAGCCCCGATGAAATAACCATCATGAATTTCATAACCTCTGCCCAACGGGGTAATACACCATTAGCAGAGAGTATATTGAATGATTTATGCATCGAGAAATATCAAATGCAAACAAAATATCATGCCATGACCTTCACGGACATCATCCAGAAAAAAGCAAAGATGACATTAACTTATTTGCCCTTGACAGAGCCACAATCCCTAGAACAAGCACGGGGATCAGGCTACTCAGAAGGCAACATCACGGCCTTTATTCCTACAGCAACCTCCCCTCTAGCTGATCAGATAGTTTCTTCAATTCCTCGTGAACAATAGTTAAAAATACATTTTATTAAAAAATACCCTGTATACTCTATTGAATGGCCCTTATAAAAAGCCCATCTATTTAAACTGATCAACATTCAAGGGAAAACAGAGTAATTGTCCGAACCGAACAAAAACCGTAGCCCCCATGTTGACCTGACAACAGGTCCGGTTCATAAACATTTGATCCGTATGGCTATGCCTATGCTGGTTGGCATAACCGCCTCAATGGGGTTTCTTCTGGCGGATACATATTTCATTGCAAAGCTCGGCCCAGATGAACTGACCGCAATGGGTTTCATTGGACCGATCGTTATGATCATCGTATCAGCCTCTATCGGATTAAGTGCAGGAACCTCTTCCGTTATGGCCCGAGCTTCTGGACGTGGTGACCATAATACATTGGTAAAACTTGCCACCAATAGCTTTATAATTTCGATCATAATATCATTATTTTTTACCTTTATCGGCTTAATGACCATCGATCCGCTTTTTACCATGATGGGCGCGGATGAGGCCATCATGCCTATGATCAGAGAATATATGCAAGTATGGTATTGGTCTACGCTGTTTATCATAGTACCCATGGTAGCGATGGGCGTCATGCGGGCTTTGGGTGATACTGCCTTACAAGGCAAGCTCATGATCATTGCTGCTCTCGCCAATGTGATCCTTGACCCCATAATGATTTTCGGACTATTCGGCTTTCCCCGGATGGAAATGGCTGGTGCAGCCCTCGCCACCCTAATTACCAGAGCCGCTACTTTTTTAGCCGTTATGTATTTCCTCATTTACCGTTTTCATGTCATACGATTCACCAACGAAGTCCTCAGTAATTTCAAATCCTCCTACCACAAGATCATGCATGTGGCGATTCCGGCTATGGGAACCAATATGATCATTCCGCTGGCCGGAGGTATCATTATTGCGATCATCGCATTATTTGGCAATGACGCCGTTGCCGGAACCAACGTGGCTCTGCGCATCGAATCTGTAACAGTGATTGTATTTTTTGCCTTATCCGCCGTAATTGGTCCCTTTTCCGGACAGAACCAAGGTGCCCAAAGATATGACCGGATCGAAAAAGCCCTGCAGGTATGCGCTCTGTTCGCCATCATATGGGGCGGTATTCTTGCGGTTATAATCGCCGGTTTAGCCCCCTATATCACCCCATATTTCAGCAAAGAATTATCTATCCAAGGGTATTCAAACAGCTATCTTATATCATGCCAATTTCTTATGGTGCATATGGTCTGGTTATGATTTCAAATGCGGCCTTTAACGGCCTTGGCACACCAATCCCCGGCGTTATTATTTCCACCTTAAGAGTGGCGATATTCCAGTTCCCGCTGGTTATGATCGCAGCTTTCTTTTTTAATGATATGGAATATATCTTTGCTGCATCCAGCCTGTCCAATATTTTGGCGGGTATCATTGCCCATATCTGGATTATCAAAACAGTTCGCCGCATGGCCCATGAACAGGATAAAGTGCAAGATCAATTAACAGAGCAACCCGCTCAATAGCCACAAATAAGACGATGATCAACGCATAGTCAGTGGGCGATCACTGCTCTGAATGCTTGTGCCAATATTGTAGGGCAAGTTTTTCTGCCTCTTCTACGTTTGTCGCCCGTCCGGTCAGATATAACGCCTGTGCAGCGGTGCCAACTATCATTTGCGTGGCATAGTCATCTTTGCATCTACCCTGCCAGATGTCCGCAAGATATTCACAGGTTACGGGATAATCGGCAGGTCCGTCACATAACGACGCCCAGCGACTGATCTGCTCTGCACCGTTTGCAATTTGATAGAGCTTAATAGGCTTTAGAATATTACGTTCCGCCTCACCGCCCCCGCCTTTTATCACCCCAAGAGACGGCTGTTTCAACAGATTAGCTGCGGCCACGTTCAATGTAATATAGGCCGGATGAAAAATACCCAGAAACGTCAATTTCGCCCCCAGAGGATTAACCAGCTTTACCGCCGTATTCACTATTGAACGCACGCCTAAGATGGACCGAATTTCCAGAAGTTCTTTCAGCTTGGGAGAAAAATTTCGCAGCGGTAAATAGACAAAATTCTCTGTCGCCAGGCGCTCTTTCGCCTCATGAACGGAGCCAACCGCCTGCTCCCCCACGGCCTCAAGACATTCCTCTGTCAGCAATCCATTCTCAAGGTGGCTGTTAAACCCATGCATAAAGACTTTAATGCCATTCTCTGCCAGCAATTTTGCCGACAGCAGGAACCAAGGCAACCGTCGGCTTCTCCCCGATGAATAGCTGGGCCAATCCACAAGGTTTTCCGCAACGCTGCCGTCATTTTCCCCGACAAGAACAGAGTCAGAAGCAATATGCTCGCGGATAGCCGTCACAATACCTGCCAGCTCTTCCGGGCTTTCACTACGGTAGCGCAGCAGTAACAGCAACGCCCCCACCTGCATATCCGACATATCTCCTGACAATACGCCAGCAAAGGCAAAATGCGCTTCTTCACGGGTCAAATGACGGGATTTGGTCGGGCCGCGACCCAATATTCTAATATATTCTGCGTATGTATTCGTCATTTATAGTCCTAAAGCAAACAGGGCAATGGCAAGGCCCGCACCAATGAAAGGTATTACAACGGTAAGGGCCGCAACAGGCAGGTAGGCTGTCTGATGCGTTTCGCCGCATATGGCGCGAATCGTGGTCACAACATAACCATTATGGGGTAGAGAATCCAGCCCCCCAGACGTGATCGCAATCACCCGGTGTAGCGCGTCTGGGTCAACACCAGCATCCAGGTAATGCGGCGCAATCAACGGTAGCGCAATGGCCTGTCCCCCCGATGCAGATCCGGTCAGCGCAACAATCACGCTGATGGCCACCGCCGCACCAATCAAGCCGTTCCCAGGTATTGAAGTCATGTATGTCAGGGCTTCATGAAATGCCGGCGTCAATTTTGCGATACTGCCAAATCCAACCACAGCACAGGTATTGGAAATCGCAATCAAAGCTCCGAGAGTCGCCGAGGACAATGCCATCCCAAGGTTTTCAAACTTCTTCCAGTAAATCCCAATAGCAAACAAAAGCCCCACCAACAGTGCCACAATCAATGAGGATTTGCCGTAATGCAAAATTACGCTGAAATAAAAGGATGTGCCAAGCACGCTCACCAACGGCAACAATCCCAAAAAAGGATTGGGCAGTCGGTCATATGATTTCTGCTCCGGGTCATTGGCTCGGACATCAAAACACTCCCCCCGCGCCACCGCACGCCGCATCATTTTCTCAAACCACCAAATCCCGGTCGTCGCCATGAAAAGTGCGACAAATATACTGACTTGCCATCCGGCGAACTGATTTGTCCCCAGATATTCCATAGGAAGAAAATTTTGAATTTCCACAGAACCGGCAGAGGTCATGGTGAATGTCACAGAACCAAAAGCCAGAGCTGCTGGAATGAACCGTCTAGGCAAGTTGGCCTCCTTAAACAGACTCAATGCCATGGGGAAAACGGAAAAGGCCACAACAAATACGCTAACCCCACCATAGGTTAAAATCGCACAAGCCATAATCACTGCAAGGGCCGCATGTCGGATGCCCAACTTTCGTACAACCCAGTGCGCAACACTGTCCGCAGCTCCGCTTGCCTCCATGACTTTGCCAAACATGGCCCCCAGTAAAAAGACAATAAACCAGTCCTTGAGGAAACCTGAAAAGCCCGCCATATAGCTTACCGTATAACTTGGACCTCCCTCTGAAAGTGGCGGTAGCAAAGGGATGCCACCACATAAAGCCACCACCAGCGCACAGAGAGGCGCGGCGATCAGAATATTCATTCCCCTGACGGTAAATATAATAAGAAGCAGCAGTCCTCCGACCAATCCGATTGTGCTTAACATTAGGTTGCCTTTTCTCTACCAGAAAATATGAATATCATTTTGTTGTAAAATCTTCAAAATTATGTTACTATATAGCTTCACAACATCACTCTAAAGTGATTTGTCACTCCATATATTAACCCTATACTTAATCAATTAATAACTATTATATCCTACTGTTTTCAGTTAGCACAATAATGATGTCCTAACAATTGCACGTGATGCAATATATGGGGAGGGAAGTCGCGTAAACCGCTGATTTTCCTTACAACCAATCTGGACACAGCATGTTTACAACACTTCCCTTCTGACCATTGTCAGAACAGATCCGGGCGCTTCCGTTGCGCACCGAGGGAGACTTACCTATCCCTTATCTATACTGGCAATATCTTTAAACCCTATGTCGTAAAGGAGTTGCCCATGTCCACTGCAGAAAATATATTTGATCTTTATTCCAGTCACTATGCTGACCAGAAAGAGACTGAATTTTCGTTGAGAGAATACCTCAGGGGATGTCGTGAAAACCCCATGATGTATTCCACGGCCGCGGAACGGATGATCCATGCTATTGGCGAACCGGAAATGATTGATACCTCCCGAGATGAAAGACTTGGCCGTATCTTCATGAACCGCACCATCAAACAATACAAAGGGTTCGAAGAGTTTTACGGCATGGAAGAAACCATTGAGCGTATGATCGGGTTTTTCAAACATGCCTCCCAAGGATTAGAAGAAAGAAAACAAGTACTATATTTGATGGGACCTGTGGGCGGCGGCAAGTCCTCCCTTGCAGAACGGGTCAAGGAAATCATGGAAAAACAACCAATTTACATTTTGAAGGCCGGGGATCATATCAGTCCCATCTATGAATCTCCTCTCGGCTTGTTTAACCCGGAAACAATGGGCGACATGTTACTGGAAAAATACGGCATAGCCCGACACCGTTTAACCGGATTAATGTCACCTTGGGCACTCAAAAGGCTAGATGAGTTCGGGGGCGATATCTCCAAATTCACAGTGGTTAAAATGCATCCGTCAAAATTACGTCAGATATGCATCGCCAAAACAGAACCGGGTGATGAAAATAATCAGGATATTTCAACTCTTGTCGGTAAAGTAGACATCCGTAAGCTGGAATATTTCTCACAAAATGATACCGATGCTTATGCCTATAGCGGTGGTTTGAATGCAACAACTCAAGGCATTCTGGAATTTGTTGAAATGTTCAAGGCTCCAATCAAGATGTTACATCCCCTGTTGACCGCAACACAGGAAGGTAACTATATCGGCACAGAAAATATGGGCACTATACCGTTTCAAGGCATTATCCTTGCCCATTCCAATGAGTCCGAATGGCAAACGTTCAAGAACAATAAAAACAACGAAGCCTTCATTGACCGGGTCTATGTCATCAAGGTGCCTTACTGTATGCGGGCCAATGAAGAGAACCTGATATATGAAAAACTCCTCAGAAGCTCAGAACTGGATAAAACCCATTGCGCTCCCGGCACATTGGATATGCTGGCTCGATTTAGCATTCTAACTCGACTGAAAGACCATGAAAATTCCAATCTTTATTCCAAAATGCGGGTTTATAATGGGGAAAACCTGAAAGACGTTGACCCCAAAGCGAAGCCTATGCAGGAATATAAGGACGCCGCTGGTGTAAATGAGGGCATGGACGGAATATCCACCCGTTTTGCCTTTAAAGTTCTCGCGGAGACCTTCAACTATGATACTTTTGAGGTCGCCGCCGATCCGGTTCACCTCATGTATGTTCTGGAACAGGCGCTGCTACGGGAACAATTGCCAGAGGAAAATGAGAAGAAATATCTCAATTTCATCAAGGCAGAACTTGCCCCCCGTTATGCCGAATTTATTGGCAATGAAATTCAGAAAGCCTATCTGGAATCCTACGGTGACTATGGTCAGAACCTATTTGACCGTTACATTTCTTATGCAGATTCCTGGATTGAAGGTCGTGATTTCAAGGACCCCGATACCGGGCAACTGCTGGATGCCAAAATTCTAGATCAGGAATTATCCCAGATTGAAAAACCGGCGGGCATATCAAACCCCAAGGATTTCCGTAATGAAGTGGTCAAATTCGCCCTGCGCGCACGAGCCAACAATGCGGGGAAAAATCCAAAATGGACGTCCTATGAAAAACTGCGTCAAGTGATCGAAAAACGCATGTTCAGTAGCGTAGAAGACTTGCTTCCTGTCATTAGCTTTGGCTCCAAAAAAGACAAAGATACCGAAGGAAAACATCATGAATTTGTCTCTCGCCTGACCGATCGTGGCTATAGCGAACGACAGGTCCACAGGCTTGTCGAATGGTATATGCGTGTCAATAAAGCAGGTTAGAGTAAGAGAGGTGACATATCATGATGCACATAATAGACAGAAGATTAAACCCCAAAGGGAAAAGCCTGTCTAATCGCCAGCGTTTCATTCAGCGCGCAAAGAAGCAGATCAAAGAAGCTGTCAACGATGCTATAAAAGACCGTAAAATTAGCAACAGTGACAGTGGCGAAAATATTAAGATCCCTTCTGACGGACTGCACGAACCACATTTAGTCGG
>JAESRB010000155.1 GCA_016764855.1 Emcibacter sp. | reverse complement strand
TTTTGGCGTTTTTCTATCGCAATAACCGCCTTGATATGGGCATCGGTGACGGCCCTGATCTGTTTAATCTCCGCATCGCTCAATGTGATGCCCTTGGCCTTGGCGGCATTGATCAGATCGCGCATGGCCAATTCCGTTCGGCGTTCGGCATCGGACAGACCCATAAGCCGGATTTCTTCGGCCATGCGGGTATTCTGTTCTTCCAGAAATTTGATCGATGTCGGGTAATATTTTTCCTGAGCGAGACCGAGCAATCCCAGATATTCACCGAAACTGGTGATCAGTCCCTTGTCGTAAAGTTCCCCGATCTTGGCCGTAACCTCAAAAAATTCCCGTTCCTTGGCCACCGCCGGATTTAGGGCGGCGGACAATTCCATATATTCTTTTTTGAGCTTTTTGACGCCTTTTGCGGCGTCTTCCTTCTTTTTAGTCAGGACAAGGGCAAGGTCTCTTTCGGCTCCCCGCGCCTGATTACTTAATTCTTTCAGCGATTTTTTAAGCGCATTAACTTCAGCCTGTGCATCTTCATAATTTGAACTTGTAAGGCTGAAACCAAATAATGCTTCTGTCGTTGACGCATTTTTTTCAAGGTCGGCAAAAACTTCCTCGGCCCGCCGGAGCTGGATTTCCACACCTTGCTGATCCAGTTTATTTTGCACCTGAAACTTCTCTTCAAGAGCCTTTGCCTCATCTCTGGTTGCAGTGGCCAGTTTGGCGGAAAGTTCACTTAATTTTTCTACTCGTCCAAGACGATCCTTTTCAAAGATGGCCAGTTGCTCGTTTTCTTCGTTCAGATAACTATATGCAGCCACCAAACCGCCAACGGCCACAGCCAAAACGCCAATCGGATTTGCCGCCATAACAACATTCAAAAGGGCTTGCCGGGACGCCAACCCCGTTAATACTGGCGTCAAAACAAGAGCTGCCACCCGATATGATCCATAGCCGATGGCAGCTGATCTGATCAGATCAATATTATGCCCGATCAGCTTGGTAATATCACCCAAATCTTCGCCCAATTTCCGAAGGGTGCCGTCTTCAATAAGCTCCTTTAAAACGGATTTAAAATCTTGGGTACTATCAATCAATCCGCCAAGAAAACCTTCGCCAAACTGGATTTTTGCCTCGTTAATATCATTGACAAAACGGTTCAGTTGCGCCTGCGGGCTTTTCATGGCTTCGACCAGATCAACGCCAAATTCTTTGCGCATTTGGGCGGCGAATTTTGGCAGGAAATCGTCGGACAGCAATTCGCCCATCTCCAGCATTTTGCCCAGTTCTTGCGTTGTTTTGCCCATGGCACGGGCGGCAATCTGGAATGCACCGGGGATACGTTCACCAAGCTGACCCCGCAATTCCTCGGCCTGAACCGTGCCTTTGGACATAATTTGTTCCAGGGCGCGAATGGCCCCGGACGTCTGGTCAGAAGAAAATCCCAACACCGTCCCGGCTTCGGCAAGACCCAGCCATATCTGCCGAACCCCTTCGCCTTCCAGCTTGGTGCCACGGTCGGCGGCGGTCAGCTTACTATAGCCGGAAACCTGATCCAGAAAGACCAGCCCCAGTTCTTCCGATTTCTGCCGCAGGAAATTTTGCTCAAACGCCATTTTTCGTGCGCCGCCAGCCCCGAATTTTAACGCCCGGTTATAACGATCCTGTGCCAAGGCCGCATTGGTGGAGCTACGCACGAACAGGCCAAAGCCGATACTGGCAAGGGCCGTGCGCATCCCGCCAAGTCCGCTGGAAACCCCTCTGGTTGTGCGGGCGGTCTTTTTAAGCTTCTTTTCCAGACGGTCAATTTGACGGGTTTGCTCGATGACCTTTTTTGTCAGATTATCGACGGTCCGGTTAGTCGATTGGTTGGTTCTTTTCAAAACACCGATCTGTTTTGTAAGACCCTCATATTTTCGTTTGGCTTTCTGAAGGTGAAAAACCTGTTCTGCAAATTTCTTATTCACGCCTTGCATTTGAGCCTTGAAGGCGACCATCTGCTTTTCATAGTCATTCAGGCCCGTAGATGCGGTCCGAGTACCAACGGTGGTTTTTTCTATGGTTTCATTAAGTTTGTCCAGCTCTTTCTTGTTGAGCCGAACTTCCCCGACAAGTTCCCCATTGTAGGCTTTGAACCGTATGCCGACCTCAATCTCGTTCATTCAAAATCCTCAAACTTTCCGCTTCCATCACTTGCAATCCCATAAAATTATCTTCTGACAATTCAATATTTCGTGCTGTGGCCACCACCTGAACCGCCACATAATCAAGGCCGATCTTGATCCCGTTTAATCCCCCCCGCCGCCATTGAGTGCGGCATGAGGTGAAAAGGCGGATGATGTCCCAATTATCAAAATGGACGATGAAATCCACATTTCGGGCCGCCCGGTCTTGGTACTCTTTAATGATCTCTGGCGGCGCACCCGTCTTTTCTAAATCAGCGATAAATTTATCGCTGACAGCATCCTTGGTGCCGGAAATATCATAGGCGGCGGCCTCAATTAGTTTTTTACCTTCCGACCCATGATGCATTGGACATACGTGTCACGCAGGACAGACTGGATGTACGGCACCCGGATCAATCCTTTCAGGTTCTCATTGTTAAACGGCAATGCTTTATCGCCCCGTTCGCCCTTGATATCCTTCCATCCGGTGATAATATCTGACCAGAATTTGACCCACGGTTCGTCGTCTTCGTCGTTGACAAAATCCATGGCTTTTGGAAGCCGTTTGTCAAATTCATCCGTTGATAAAATTTTCCATTTGAAAGAAAATTTCTGTTCGATGAGCTTGCCACCATTGGCGGGAACTTGGATCGTGATCGGCCACATAACCTCTAGTGGCGTGGATGACAGTCTGAATGTCATTTTAATTTTCCTTGTATCTTGTGCCTTGTTAGGGCGGTTTATTTAATGGTCAACTTGACATCGTCGTCGGTCGTGACATTCAAAGGCCTGAAACCGATCGTCATCATCGTAATGCCTTCATCCTCGGAATAGGTTGGTGCGTCGATTTCGACTTTTGGAGCTTCAAGTTGGATAATTTTACCCGCAGCTGACCCATGTGTGACAATAAGTCCGCCCGTGGTATTTCCCACAGCTTCAGCAAAGAAATCTTTCTGCGCTAAAGTTGGAGCTTCAATAACAATCTGCCCAGACGGTTTACGGTTGCTCAACCGGACTGCTTCCTGACCGACAAGATTACGATACTTAATCACATTGGCCATATCGACATTGAGAGATTTCATTATGACAGAAAGCCCAAAAAAGCTGGCCGTAATGGTATTTGTATTATTGACCTCTTCCGGTGCCTTAAATGCACTGAAATCAGCCCCGACAATATTTCCGTCGGCGGGGGGAACATATAGCCCGGTCATATCAAAATTCATGAAAGGATATTCACCAGAGTTGATATTGAATTTCACATTACCGCGCCCGCCTAAAAGGCTATGTAAAATACCGTCTAGGTCAAAATATTCTGAGACGCTTTCATAGCCAGACGATACGGGGCTATAAACCACATCCGTGGCGGCAGTGATGATTTCAGAAAAACCACAGGCCCGCATCAACACGCCATATCCCGGAACGTCCCCAGCCCCCCCGGCTCCGGCCAATTCAACTTCAAAAGTATGTTTTGTACGCTTATTGACATTTGCAGAGCCTTGGTTTCCCAAATTTCCCGTATCAAGATTACGTTCCAGCTTGTCGACTTCAAGTGCTGTCACACTCAAATTCCGGGTGGCGATAGCATTGGCTCCAACGGGAGCGCTGTCTGTCCCATAGACCGCTTCAATTTTTGACGCGATCAATTTCTGTGCAAAATCTAAGCTCATTTGTCAGCTCCTTTTGTTTTAGGGATACGGGTGGCTTCTTTGGCTATGGGCCGATCAAGACGATTGCCGTCTTTATCGCGTGGCGCGGATGTTTTTGGCTCTTTCGTGCCTTCGACTTTTTTGGTCTTGTTGCCGTCAACAACATATGATCCGCCTTGTCTCTTGATAACTTGTGTCATGGTCTCACTTTCTGAAATGATAGGTGGTTATGAAATCAAGGCTGGTCGCCAGATTTCCATTGAGATTAAAGGTTCTTTGATTTGCAAACTCTGCCGGACTGCCCGGCGTACCGTCATGCATATCCGGGTGTGACCAGCCGATAAGGGCCTTCATGATGCCAACTTCCGTCCGATGCAGATCGCCGCTGGCCGCTTTACGGAAGACGCACAACACTGAAAACCGTTGAGTGATCCGCTGATCCACCGCGCCCACGCTCAGGCTATTGGTCGCCCCTTGCATCGCCAGTGGAATGACAAAAACCGCAGGCACCACTTTGAGGTGATCCTGTATC
>JAESRB010000154.1 GCA_016764855.1 Emcibacter sp. | reverse complement strand
GGTGAAGATGTCAGTGCGCCGTCTCAGGACCTTGAGCTGGATACGCTGGCGGGCGTTTTACGGGGTGAAATCCTGATTCATAATCATTGTTACCGTGCTGATGAAATGGTGTCCATGATCAACATGGCTCATGAATTTAACTATCGGATTTCCACGTTTCATCATGCGGTCGAAAGCTACAAAATTGCAGATATTCTGGCCAAGGAAAAAATATGTTCGGCTATGTGGTCGGATTGGTGGGGCTTTAAGCTGGAAGCCTATGATGGCATTGATGAGAATATTCCCGCAGTTGCGGCGGCAAAGGCCTGTGCTATTGTCCATTCAGACGATGAATATGGCATTCAACGGTTGAATCAGGAAGCGGCGAAGGCTTGGGCCGATGGCCGGAAGGTGGGGCTTGATTTCACCAAAGGGGAGGCCTTTGTTTGGCTGACGCTTAACCCGGCCAAGGCCTTGGGTATCGCGGATCAAACAGGCTCGCTCGAGGCGGGTAAAATGGCCGATGTGGTGATCTGGTCCGGGGACCCGTTCAGTGTTTATACATTGGCGGAAAAGGTCTTTATCGACGGGGCTTTGATGTATGACCGTGATGATCCGGCGACCTATTGGCAAAGTGATTTTGAGCTGGGGCATAATGGGAAAGGGGCGCACCAATGAGAAAATTCATATTGAAAATAACCATGATAGCTGTCGTATCACTGATGACGCCTACGGTTCAGGCCAAGATATTGGCCATTAAAGGGGGGACGGTCCATACGCTTGGTAAAATGGGTGTTTTGAAGTCAGCCACGATCTTAATCGAGAATGGAAGAATCAAAAGAGTGGGACAGAATGTTAAGATACCGGCCGGGGCAGAGGTCATTGATGGCACCGGTAAAATTATTGTACCCGGTTTTATGCATAGCGGTAGCCAGCTTGGCCTGTCGGAGATTTCCCTGACCAAGGATTCCAATGAACATGCCGCGAAAAAATCGCCCTTTTCGGCGGCGTTTAATGTGAAATATGGTTTGAAGAGCAATTCCGCAGTCATTGCGGATAATCGGCGGCAGGGCTTGACCCATGCCATAAGCCAGTCCTCTGGCTCGGACGGCATATTTTCTGGTTCTGCGGCGGTGATTTCCCTGACCGAGGGGGCTCATATGTTTTATGGCCGGGGTCCTATGGTGGCGCGGCTTACAAAGGCCGGAAACCGGAATGTGGGCTGGGCGAAAATCAGGTTGATATTGGATCAGGTGGCCTATTACGATCAAAACCGTTCCCGTATTATGAGGGGGGAAGGCCCCAGTGACTTTCTACTGACGACCTATAATATGGATGCGTTGGTGCCCGTGCTTAAGGGGAAGCAGAAGCTGGTTCTATGGCTGAATAGCGAAGATGATATTCGCCAAGCTATTGCCCTTAAAAAAGACTATGGCCTTGACCTTATCCTCAGCGGTGCCGTGGAGGCATGGAAAGTCGCGTCAGAATTGGCGCAGGCGAAAATTCCGGTGATCATTGATCCACAATCAAACCTGCCGGTAAGTTTTGGTCAGGTGGGGGCAACATTGCGCAATGGCGCCTTGTTGGCGGCAGCGGGGGTGGAATTTGCCATAGCTCCCGGTGGAATGGCCTTAAACCATAACGCCTTCATGGTGAATCAAGTGGCGGGAATAGCCGTGGCTCATGGACTTGACTGGTCACAGGCGTTGGCGGCAATCACGTTAACCCCGGCCCGGATTTTTGGTATTGAGGCCGATTTTGGTTCCATCGAAAAGGGCAAGATTGCCAATATTGTCCTGTGGGATGGGGACCCGCTGGAGGTCACATCAAATCCGGTTTATGTGATTGTTCGAGGGGTTAATTACCCGCTTGTTTCGCGCCGGACTCTGTTGCGGGATAGATATATAGGCCTGAATAAGAGACCCTATGCCTTTCATTAACGGACAAAAGTGACTTTCTGCTGTACTTATGGGGGCGGGTTGCGTAAATTTCGCCGCATATAAACGAATTGCAAACACGGATCGTTCCATGAGTATTTTACAGACCGAAGTCGATAGACGACGGACATTCGCTATCATTGCCCATCCCGATGCGGGTAAAACCACGCTGACAGAGAAACTGCTGTTGTTTGGTGGTGCTATTCAAATGGCTGGCGAGGTGAAGGCCCGTGGTGCCCGTAGACGCGCCCGATCCGACTGGATGAAGGTGGAGCAGGAACGGGGCATTTCCGTGGCCTCATCGGTGATGACCTTCGAGTATGAGAACCGTATGTTTAATCTCTTGGATACGCCGGGCCATGAAGACTTCTCCGAGGATACTTACCGGGTATTAACCGCCGTGGACAGCGCGATTATGGTACTGGACGGCGCGAAAGGTATTGAGGGACAGACCCGTAAATTGTTCGAAGTTTGTCGCTTGCGGGATATGCCGGTGACCACGTTCATCAATAAAATGGATCGGGAGGCTATGGACCCGTTCGAGCTTTTGGATGTTATTGAACAACAATTGGCCCTTGATGTGACGCCAGCCACATGGCCCATCGGAATGGGCCGGGAATTTAAAGGCTGTTACGACCTGATTAATGACCGTCTGATTCTCATTGAAAAAACCAAAAATGACCGTCCTGACGAAGGAATTGTGTGCGAAGGGATTGACGATCCGCAGTTGGACAAAATACTGCCGGTGGAGCAATTGGCGCAACTTCGGGAAGACGTGGCGATGGTACGCGAACTCTGCCCAAAATTCGATAAACAGGCCTATCTGGACGGCACGATGACGCCGGTTTATTTCGGTAGTGCCGTTAATAATTTTGGGGTGCGGGAATTGTTGGAGGGGATTGCGAACCGTTCGCCTATTCCGGGGACCTTTAAGACGACAACTCGTGCGGTTGATCCCTATGAAGAGAAAGTATCCGGTTTTATCTTTAAAATTCAGGCCAATATGGACCCAAAACATCGGGACCGGATTGCTTTTTTCCGTATGGTATCCGGAAAATTCAAGCGCGGCATGAAATTAAAACAGGTGCGCGATGGCAAAATGGTCAATCTGCATAATCCTGTGATGTTTTTGGCTCAGGACCGGGAATTGGCGGAGGAAGCCTGGCCCGGTGATATTTTCGGTATCCCCAACCATGGGAACCTGCGGATTGGAGATAGCCTGACCGAGGGGGAAGAATTGCGCTTTACCGGTATCCCAAATTTTGCTCCGGAATATATTCAAACTGTCCGTCCCGATGATCCTATGAAGGCCAAACATCTGGGCCGTGCTCTGCAACAATTAGCCGAGGAGGGGGCTGCTCGGGTATTCAAACCGACCATTGGCTCCGAATGGTATGTGGGTGTTGTCGGCATGTTGCAGTTTGAGGTCATGGGCGACCGTATACGCACGGAATATGATGTGCCATGTCGGTTTGAGCCCACATCACTCTTCACCGCAGTCTGGGTGGAAAGTGATGATAAATTTAAGCTGAAGGCTTTCATTGATAGCAACAAAGCCAATATGGCGGTCGATCACAGTGGTTCCCCGGTATTCCTTGCCCGCAACGCATGGCGGCTGGACAAGGCTCGGGATGATAATCCCGACATTCGCTTCCTGAAAACCAAAGAACAACTGGTTTAAGGGGCATTGGCCTTTATATTGACCTATTTCACTTATACATGTTATTTGTCACACTACTGTCTCGAAGTAAGTACGCGTATTGATGGTGCATCAGGCCTTGTAATAAGGGCTGTGGGGTAGACGTACAAGGATACTTACTTTTATGGAAACAGGAATGAATTATAATGACTGATGGGTTCAGGTATAACTTTACAGTGAATGACCTGCCCAATGATGTATTACGGAAAATATATCAATATTGGTTGGGGATGAAACGTGATCGCATCATGCCATCACGTGCGGATTTAAAGCCCGAAGAAATTTTAAGTCTTTTGCCCTATATCAGTTTGGTAGATGTGGAGCCAGAAACAAAGCGCTATAAGATGAGACTGATCGGCAGCGAAACAGTCAAAGCGATGAGTGCTGATATGACGGGAAAGTATCTGGATGAAGTGCCATTAATTGAGGCTCTGTTGAAGCAAAATTATGACTGGTTGGTTGAAGAAAAGCAGCCCTACTTAAATTTTGACAAGTTAAGATGGTCGAGTAAGTCTTATCTGGAATATTATGCGCTTGGCATGCCATTGTCGGAAAATGGAACGGATGTGAATATGCTTATGTTTGGCATGTTCTATCAATTTCCGCTTGAGAAGCGGACGGAATTTCAAAAAATCGGGGCATAGGCCTTGAAAGAAATTGTGATACGGGAAGTCGGAATAAGTTCAACTTCCCGTGTTTTAAGCTGTTTCCCTATGTAATCTGAACCAGATTATCTGGACGACCTTTGTGATCGACGCTTTTCAGGCTTTGATCCAGAATACAGTTTATTCTTCGCCGGAAATTACTGAAATGTTGGGAGGTCACCACGTCTATGGCTTGATCAAATAGGATGGTGTATTTCCGGTTGCTGCCCGTTGGCATGGTTTGAAGTTTCAGGATCTTTCCGGTAAAGGTATGGCCGAGGTAAGTGCCGCTGACTTTACTCTCCAATTGGGGCCAAATCGGTCACTCTAAGGGCCTTTTAAGCGTGGCAGACAGGATGTTCCAGTCTCTAAAACCATGCTGTTTTGCCATAATTTCCAGCGCGGCACTGTGGTTGATGTCTATATTTTTTTCAGCCAGATGATCGCGTATGCGCCGGGCCTGAATTTTCAGATTTTCTATGGTGAGTGTTGTCGAACTCATTGTATGTCTCCATTCATTTCGGACATTATCGACAGGGCTCGCATTGCTGTCAGGTCCAGAAAAACGGATCCTGAGTTTATCAGATCAAGGATTTCACCATAGCCAAAGGCCGCGAGCGGCGGGCCTCCCAAGCCCTGTATAGTTACATAGAGGCTGATGGGGCAGGCGTCAAGTGCTTCATGGGGTGGCTTTAATTCTGCTGGATGTGCCGCTTTGACCGGGAAAATTCTGAAATAGGGCATCCACAAGATAAGGCATGGCCTGAGGTAGACCCTCGGGTCCGCTATTTGTTGCCTGCCCTTCATAGAGCTTCACACCATCAGAACGGCGGAAAATCTCAAGGGATAGCATACGAACATAATTTTGCTGTGGTTCACTGTTGCCGATGGGAAAAGACAGACCGATGCCAACGGATGAATGATGACCGCCGCTACCGACACCAATACCAACGGATGATCTGGGACCGCTGTCCGTGATGGAATCCGCAGCGTGGACCGCATATGCGATTTTGGCAATAAGCAGGGAAGGGGTGTCCTGGGGTGGTTGATATCCTGCGGTGCCAAGATGTCGCCCGACTAGTTCTGCATATTGACCAAATTCGAGGCTGTTTTGCAAATGAGGGTCCATAGAGACAACTTCGATGGTTTCGGCATTTGGCGCGGTCAGATTGTGAAATCTGGTGACATCACTGACAATGCTCCTGGCACATCCTGTCACAGACAGGGCAAGGAGTACAAGAAAGGTCACTCTGGTTTTTTGCCATAGGTCTGTTTTTAGCCATTGTATCATCATGATCTCACCTCTTTTTCTTCACCGCCACCATATCAAAGAATGTCTGAACAGGCCATGAACAATAATCTAATTTTTTGCCTTGCCAAACAGAGGAAAATGATTATAACTCCCCTCATATACCTGCAATAGCAGGGCGATTAGCTCAGGGGTAGAGCGCCTCGTTGACATCGAGGAGGTCACAAGTTCAAATCTTGTATCGCCCACCATTTCCTCACTTTAGATTCTTTAAAACCGTATTTTCGGGCCTTATATTCAAGATGGTTTGGCTCTCTAGGTTTGCTTGAATTTTGCTCATAATTTGATCAATATCATCCTCAGCTTTGCCCATATAACTGAGGGTATGTTTGGCGTATATTTCAATTAGCCGAAAACTGCTGGCTTTATGGTCTAGCATTCTCTGTAACTGCCAAGGGGGCTACCATATTGGAAAGAATACCGTAAGCTATAGTCTTACGTCTAAGTACAATAAAGTTACCCATACGAACAATTTTGATGAGTGGGAGTGTTGGCACTCGCGGATGGTTTGATCACTATGATCGGGCCGAAGGGATGGCAAGAGCAATATTAATGGTTGCGCTTCACGCCAAAATGATCCGCCAATTCTGCCCCCGAATAACCATGGGTGAAGGATTCTGTGGAATATGGCAGCATACTTTTTTTCCATTTTTCATATAAACCTACCAGATGGGAATATTTTTCTGGATGCCGTTCTTTTAAATTCGCGCGCTCTAATGGGTCCTCTACAATGTTGAAGAGGAATGTGTTCTCTTCAATTTTAAGGTATTTCCACTCACCCTCTAGGCATGCCTCTTGGTTAAGGTGATTGTATCTCCAGAAAACGGTGCGGTCAGTTTTATTATTCTTCATAACTAAGGGCATGATATCTATGCCATCGGTGTCAATGCTTGTAAGGGCATCTTTATCTGCAATATTAAGTAGTGTCGGAAGCCAGTCCATGGTCATTAGAACCTGATCACTTGTTTGCTCTGGGGCAATCCTCGCGGGCCACCTCATAATAGTCGGAACCCTAATGCCGCCTTCAAGTAGCTCTGTTTTCTTACCCGTAAAGGGCCATGTATCCGAAAACCGCTCTCCCCCGTTATCGCTTGTGAAAATTACAATTGTATTTTCGTTAATGCCGTGCTTATCAATTGCCTGAAGAATATCTCCGACCTGATCATCTAGGCTTTTCATCATTTTGGCATATGTGTCTAGATTTCCGCCGTCAAAATGACCAATCGCTTTGAGATTTTTGCTCTTGCCAAGACGCTGAGACTCCTCAAGGTCCGACGGCGATTCCCAGGGCCAATGTGGGGCGGTAAAATGAACACTCATGAAAAATGGTTGTTTGGTAACAGCGTGTTTCCCTATGAGTGCAACCGTCTTAGCTCCAATAAGCTCGGTGAGATAGCCAGTCTGATCGACCTCGACTTCCCCATCCCAAAAGTCGTGATTACCCATAAAGTCATGGGAAAAATAGTCTACGCTACCGCCTCGTATTCCCCAAAATTTGTCATAACCACTTTTAAGGGGGCCGTATTTTGGTAGAGCCCCTAAATGCCATTTTCCGATCAGTGACGTATGGTAGCCAGCATCGCCCAGAAGTGAAGGAAGTGTGGGTAGTCCTGGTTCAAGTCCGATGTCTCTAAAGCCTACAGGTTCTTCCAGCCCAACCTCAAATCGGTGTTGATAGCGGCCAGTCATAAGCGCTGTACGCGTCGCTGAGCATACGGAAGAATTGGCATATGCATGAGTGAAGCGAATGCCTTGCGCGGCGAGTTTGTCAATGTTGGGGGTAGCGTAATCTCGCCTCCCATAACAAGAGAGGTCGGCATAGCCTAAGTCATCAGCCATAATAAAAATAATATTTGGCAGTTTTGTTTCATCAGCACTTTTGGATTGGCTTGTTAGCCCCTTATTCGAGGTGTAAGCGAGCAAAGCAATTGCAGCTGATCCGCACAGAAGGCTACGGCGTGTAAAGTTATTCTTTTCTAAATCTTTACTCACGATATTCCCTTTATCTTTGTTTTTAAATTATGTGGAATTAAATCACGTGCTATTACATCATTGCCTTTGGATTTTCTGCCGCGCTTTAGGTGCGATCTGTTGATGGTTTTAGTACGGTCATAAACCCTGTTTTCCATCAGGCGATGTTCTCTTCGTTATAATTCTAATTTGTTAACTTCCATCTCTTAACCAAGCTTTGATACCTCTATAAAACACTTTCACTGTTTCAGGCTGGTCTTCACCTAATTGATCCTGTGACACGTTTATCCCTTTTTGTGTCAAGTCCCAGGACAGTACATCGTAAGACCTTCTGTGCTTCTTCAATTCTTCTGCTGGAATAGAGACGATTTCGCCGGGTATTGATGGTCGGATTTCGGTGTATTCGTAAATGACTTTGAAAGATAATATGCGCCATTCATTTTCGCGTTTGCTCAATTTGTAATTTAGCCGCATAAACGCATTCATTCGAGCAAGTTTACCATTAACCTTCGTATCAGCCCACACCATCGTATGAATTTCAACGTGAGCCCGGTTATCTTTGATATCGACAATAGGTGCAAACATTCTATGGACAGGGCGGCTTCCGCGGTCGTACAGAACTTTAGATCCCCTTACAAAGCCCGGTCCGTCGCCGTTGTACCAACTCAGGGCGACATGCGAGTCAGGCCAATAGCTTAACATCATCTGTCCCCACCAGCCTCGGTCACGGGCCTGGCGTTCACGCAGAACGACTTGGGTCACAGCGGAGATATCGTCCTGTTGTTTCAGGAAACCTGTATGAACCGTAGAAGTGTCAATGATTGCTTCATCACCACTTTGGATTTGATTATCAGCTAAGCCAGTTGTTGAGAACAAAAAAAATAACCCCAGAAGAATACACAGGATAGCTGTCATATGCCTGTAACTACAACTGTTATTAAAGGTGTGCATGTTCATCATTTATTTGTCTTTCATTAAATTGTCATTTTTTGATAAATAGTGCTTGTTCTGCGTATATCTGACTTCATAATAGACTTAATGTATATTATATAATTTCATAATTAGCAATAAGGTATTTATAGAGGGATATAGGAAAATAATGATCAAAATAGATGTGAAAATGAACACTGGTAGTTCAAATTAATCCTAGCCCGTATGGTCCTGAGCGGGCCTTGGGCAACATCTATAGGAAGGGAGTGATTTCTGAGGATGATGCTCTTGATATGGCCGTAATTCATGAAATTATTTTTCTTACAGTTTTCTATCAATAGCTTTTAAATAAGACTATGGCCCCCAGCGACAATCGCTGGGGGCCATGAGTTAGTTCGTTTATGTCTACTATATTAGAATTCAAAGCCTACCGTTGCGCCAAAAGTCCTCGGCGCTGCGGCAATGCCGAGAATACACCGGCAGCTGCCGCCTAGTAATTTGCTGTTCATATAGGTCTTATCAGTCAGGTTACGCATCCAAAGGTTAAGCGTAATACCTTGGTCTTCAAAGGTGAAAAAGAGGTTGGTATTGACAAGCACATAGGCTGCTTGTTTTGTTACTTCGCTGGGGAAAGGGAGCGACTGAACGTCACCTTTATAAAGGGCCTCTATGCCAAATAATATGCCAAGATTGTCGTTAATATCAGTTTCATACTCCATTCGCATGGTGCCGCTCCATTTAGGTGCTAATGGCAAGCGGTTTCCGGCGGCTGACTTCAAGTCAGAAGCGGTTGGAAGGTGCGCATCAAGAGGATTGACCGTATCAAATTCGGTGAACTTAGCATCCAGATAACCGAGAGAGCCAAAGAAACTTAAGTCTTGGGTCATACGCCAATCAAATTCCAGTTCAAAACCATTGATGCTTGCGCCTGCAGCGTTCTCAAAGACCGGGATCGATGTGTTTGCACTTGCTGGTATGGTCCGTGAGACTTGCTTGTCAGTAAGGTCATAGGTGAACGCGGATAGAGCAATATTCAGGGCGCCAACATTTCCTTTCAGGCCTGCTTCAAATCCCTTGACGATCTCTGGGGCTAGAATAGGAATGATGTCCCCGGTAAGATGGTCAATATTTCCAAGGAAGAAAACACCGGCCTTGTAGGCACTCTTGTAGTTTGCATAGACCATCAAGTCTTCATTCGGGCGCCATTCAAAGCCAATCATCGGATCAAAACGGGAGAGATTCCTTTCTACATGTCCAAAATTCGGTATTGGGGCTGTTGCAAGATAGGCGTTATCGTTATCCCCCTCACGATGTTCATAACTATAACGTGCTCCGAAAAGTACATTGAAGTTGTCCACTACCTCATAAGAAACGTTTAGGAAGGCCGCCAGTACATCTGTTTTACCAAAACCATTTTGGTATAAAATTGGGCCCATGTCAGTGGGGGCTAATGGGATGGAAATTTGATCGGCGACTGGGTCAAAGCCATCACAGGTACGAAGAACGCGGATACAAACCGTATTAAATCCATGGATTTTTTCGTTATAATAATAGAGGCCAGCAATTGCCGTCAGGCGATCGTTCGTATAGTTCAACTGAAACTCTTGACTGAAGGTTTGAGTTTCAAGGTTCTGACTAGCATGTGTGCCAGGCGCTGCATTCAAACTAACGTCAACGGAAGGACGGTGATTATAGTCACGGTAATGCGTGAGTGATGTAAAAGCGAACTGGTCATCAATTTCCCAACTTAATGTGCCGGTCAACGCCCAGGTTTCCCGGTCGTTTATGCCGGGATTGTCTGAGATAATATCGCGTATCGAGCTCGGAATATCCGCACGGTTGGCAAGTGGCCCAGTTGTAACAGGAAAGGCAGATGCTAGTGGTGTTGGAACGTAATTGCTATCATTCTGAGTGTGATATTCAGCGCTTAACAAAAAGTCGACCGATGGGTTGAAAATATATTGCAATTGACCGCGAACAGAATGCATATTCACATCATTGATATCGGTATTGGTGATGAGGTTTTTCCCGAACCCATCGCGCATTCTGCGTTGATAAGCGATACGTGTGAGGAGCTTCTCCGTTATAGGTCCGCCAACAGCGCTATTGAATTCTATGGTGTTGTAGTTGCCATAAGTCGCACGTACATAGCCTTCCCACTCCTCTGTAGGTTTTTTGCTGATCAGGTTGACTGTGCCGCCCGTTGCGTTACGTCCATATAGGGTTCCTGAAGGCCCACGTAGAATTTCTACCCGCTCAAGGTCGAAAAAAGAACCAAGTTGCGCTTCGCCGCGGCTAATTACGGCACCGTCAACATGCATGGCAACGGAGGGCTCTCCACCGACATAGAAACTGTCCAAGCCCAAGCCGCGGATCGTGATCTGGGCTATACCCAAAGTATCACCGATTGACACGTTAGGAATGCTTGAGCCAAGATCGCCGACGTTGGTGATTTGCTGTTGCTCAATGTCAGAAGATGTCATCGCGCTGATGCTTGCACTCACATCTGACAGGCTTTGTGCACGCTTCTGTACTGTAACGATAATCTCATCAATCTCATAGATTTTGTTATTATCCTCAGCATAAGCTGGTAATTGTAAGCATAAAGACCCCAAGCCAATCAGCATGGGGCTCCTGCGCCAATTTTTTGTAGTCATCGTCGTTTCCTCCTGAGTTTAAAAGCCATAAATAGCTTCCCTGTAAATTATTTTTTGCCTTTAAGGTATTTGGTCAAATTATTGAGTTCACCCAAGGGGTTTCTTTACGTTGTGATACTTATCAAATAAAGAACCGACGTTCTCAGTCGATTTATCGCCTTAAACGGACCTCAGGGATTTATCTACACTCAATTTGATCAGTATACGTTCCTAAAATTTGTCGCCTCAGTTGTCATAAGACGGCTGAGGCGGCCAAGGCTTTTATCTGAAGTGCTTAACTAAGCGAATGCCATAGGTTCGGGGAGCGCCGGGGGTCCCCCAATGGCCAGCTGGTGCAACACCGGAAAATGAAAAGATAGGCTCGTTTTCGATGTTGTTGACATAAGCCTGTATTTCGATTTCCGTGTCAGGTGTCTCGTATGTTAATGAGAGGTCTGAACTCATGGTTCCCGATACTCGGCTACCAAGTACACCAGTTGTGTTTAGTGTCTGGGCACTGCGGATGCGAGATCTAACAGACGAAATTAAAGAGCCGCCATTCGGTAGTTCAAAGACATGCTGGTACGAAATATTCATCGACCAACGTGGTGCAAAAGGAGTATCCACACCGCTCTTATCATCCGCAGGAATGTTGAAAGGGCCAAAGATGAATGCTGGTAGCGAAAACTCCGACCACGTCGAATGAGTATAGGTTATGTCTGCACTAAGCGTTCCATTGTCACCTATTAAGAATGACGATTCAATTTCGAGACCATAGCTTTCCTGTTTTGCTGCGTTGAACGTTTTGACTGCGAAGTTCGGGAAGGGGTTGACGAAGTTGAACTGAACTTGCTGAACATCGCTATAGTCCCAATACCAAGCTTCCAGGTTAAACCGGACCCGGCCTCCCGCAAAAGTATTTTTGGAGCCAATGGTGTAAGCCATCATGCCCTCAGGGTCATACCCATTCGGTGGCGCGCCAACGTTGAAGCCGCCGGCTTTGTGCCCTGTGGCAATGCTGGCATAGAGCAAACTGTTATCGTTGATATCATATTCGACGCCTAGGCGATAACTAACGTTCTCAAATTTTCTGCTACCAAATGATGGTAGCGGCTGAGCGCCGGGAAGGGGGGTCTGATTCAAGTCAAGATTCAAAATATAGCCATCGAATTTTTTTGTCTCGTTGGAGTACCGAAGGCCGCCGGTTAGCCTCAGTTGTTCTGAAATAGAGTAGGTCAACTGACCGAAAGCTGCGTAGGATACGAGGTCTAGAGCGTTGATTTGATTTCGTTGCAATAGTCCCGGTAGAGTTCCGAGATCCAAGAACCCGTCCTGACTGTCGTTGAGGTACAGACCGCCTACAATCCAGCTTAATGTCTGGCCTTCGGGTGAGGCGAGGCGAAGTTCAAGGCTCGACTGCTCGTCATTGTTCATAATGTGTTGTTCGAAGCCTGCGGTATAGGTGAGTGCTTCATATTTGGTATCCAGATAAGCAGGTATCACTGTCAGCGAAGCGAAACCAAGATCGGCCTCGAATTCGGCGCTGAGCAGGAGATTTCTAAGATCCTGGTTACCATCGCTTGGGACTTGGTCATTGAAGTTGGGCGGTCCCTCTTGAACAAACCAAGGGTCATCGGTGAGAAAGGACCCCTGAGCAGATTTGAGGGGAACGTCCCCAGCTCCATGCCCCTGGTCGCGATAATAGCTCGCATTAAGTAGCAAGGACATCGTGTCTGAAGGCTCCCAAAGGGCGCGAATACGACCGGCGTAATTGTCCGCATCATTGTATCCGGTAGAAAGGTAGCCGTCCCGGCTGACAGTCTGGATTGCGCCGCGAACGGCAAATGTGTTGGAAATAGGAATATTCAGAACGCTTTCTGTCCTGAAAAGGTTGTAGTTACCAACTTCGCCCTCGATCTTTCCTTCAAGATCGAAGGTAGGCCGGTTCGTGATAATATTCACCGCACCGATTGTTGAATTGCGACCGTAGAGGGTACCCTGCGGCCCTTTTAGAACTTCGATACGGGCGAGATCAAAGTAGGATCCGTTCACCGAGATTGGTCGGGCTACTGCAACACCATCAACACTATAGGCGGCGGCGGGGTCTGCTCTTGGATTTGCAACTGGGGAGCCTGCGCCACGTACGAAAAGAGACAGTTGCTGTCCAACTGTACTTAATTGGATGCCGGGCGTAATGTTGGTGAGGCTGGCAGGGTCATTAATCTGGCGTGACGCTAGTTCGTCACCTGATACCACGGCGATGGTGAAAGATGTATCCTGAACCGTACTTGCCCGGCGCTGAGCAGTGATGACAATTTCCTCCAGCGCATTTGTGGCGACCGAACTATCTTGTGCGACAGCTGGCGCGGCGAAAAGCGCCATGATAGCAGCTGTTGAAAGTAGCGTTTCGAAACTGTTGTTAATCATTATTTTGTTCTCCTCTTTGTAATTTTCATGAATTATTTTTTTTGTAATTTTCATGAATTGTTTCTTTTTGAATATCTGCCTGCGGGGTCTGCCACAGTAGAATTCGGTTGTATCGTTACCCTGGCTTCCGTCGTGGAAGCCAGGGCTGGACGATGTAGTGAGAGCGATAGGTCGCTCTATAAGGTTAGCTGAAACGTCTTGGTTATAATTTTTAACGCCGCAGATTAAACAGGCATGAGCGGTGTCTCCATTCCTACGAGCAGACCGCCGTACATTTCGTAGTTGGTGGACAGGGAAATCATCGGGTGCAGCGTCCCCACTTTCACATCCTGCCAGAGACGATTGCCCAGATTACCCATCCACGAGAAGGACCCTCCGCTTACAGTTGCGAGTTGGTCGACGCCTTCCCAAATAAGGCGTTCAGCGAGGGCAGTGTCACGACAAACTTTTGCACGGAGCAGTTGAGGCATGATTTCGCCTCTGGTTGCATAGTCAGTCATTTCCTTCACGCCATTCTCTATCAGAAGACGTCCCGCTTCGATCTTGCCTGAGGCCTCTCCGAGTATGAGGTGCGTCACCGGTGCTTCGGCGGCCTTTGTATAGGTTGTAAGTTTAATGTCTCGGCGCGGTAACGTTTCCAGAAAATGCTCTAGCATATGCAGCCCTGCGCCGAGAATCGGATAGGAGAGAATGCTGACCATAGCTGGTGCGAAAGGAACGCTAGCTATCGCGCTATCATTGGTAAGGGGGTACGATCCATCCATAAGAGGGAAAAGTGGGATGATACGCTCATTGGGAATAAATACGTTCTTCATTGTGACGTTGCTACTGCCGCTACCGCGAATGCCGGTGGTGTTCCAGTCATTAAGGATATGAACATCGCTCATAGGAACCAATGCGATACCAGGTCCGATAGGCTCGCCCGCTTCGTCAAACATAGTTACACCCAAGAGGTCCCAGGTTGCTTCATATACACCGGAATTAAAGAACCAGGTGCCCTCATCGATGAAAATACCACCCTTTACCGGACGGGATGTCAGTTTTCGACCGGTAAAAACACCAGCCAAAACGGCATCAGGGTCTGAGAAGACTTCGTCTACAATGTGCTTGGGGAAGAAACTGGAAAATACCCAACTGCACGAAGCATTCAAGGTAACACCCCAGGCGACTCCAGCGTCTCCACGTCCGATCTCAGTGACGACATCCATCCAAGTTTTCATGTCAACTCCGAGACCACCGTATTCCTTGGGAACGGTCAGTTTGTACGCGCCGACCTTGCGAAGCATCTGTACGATATGCTCCGGTGGGCGTCCAAGTCGATCAGATTCAGCTTGCGCTGCACGAATTTCAGGAAGCAATGCTTTAACGGCATCAAGAATATTGTGCGTTTCAGCCTCATTGTCGCATTCATGATAGGATTTTATTACTGATGTCATTGGTCACTCTCCATATTATACGTTATGTATATTATGACAATAAGTCAATATTATATAATTTGTCAAGATATAAAATAAATGAATAAAAATTCAGTTATTTCAATGTGTTATATAAAATATGTATTTTTCACATAATAAATTTGTGAGCTGAGCATTATCAAGGCGAGCTGATTGTCTTCTCGAGTGGTTTGTTACGCGTTGCGTAAGTGCGCATGGTATTTGTTTCAAGCACATCGTCTTCAGGAACCACAAGTTTGTAATATTGCGGGTTACCTTGTTCAGCCCTTAAATGCTAATAAACAACCTCTGGGCACTTGCCTGCTCTAATGTTTTGACGAGGGAGGTCTTCGTTCGGGGCCTCAGGGGCGTCTATTATGTCAGGTGTAGCAGCGTTTGAGCATTTCGAAAGGCAATAGCCTCTTTTTCCGCTTGAGGGATCTGTAGGCTCTCAAGCCAGTCTCGGGCTCCGCTCATGGTCAGGTAAGGATAGTCGATCGAGAAAATTATGCGTTCAATCCCAAGAACCTGCCGAATAAACATGAAGTGGGGAGTGTTGAGCATTCCGCTTGGTCCTACCCATACTTGATCGCGATATGTATCGCTGATCGTTCGTGAAAGGCCTGTTACCTCAGGCGGCATGGTATCGTCCATGCGCTGTAGAAAGAATGGTACCATTTCGCCCCAATGGCCGCTGATGATTTTCAGGTTAGGATGGCGGTCGAAGATGCCGGAGAGGATCAGGCGTACAACCTGTATCCCGGCTTCATGGTGCCAGCCCCAACCAAAGAGTGATAATCGTGCAGTAAGATCAGGATTGAAGCCGTCATAATAGGGCTTTCGAACCGCTTCGAGTGGCGGGCCAGGATGGATAAAAAGCGGCGCGTCAAGTTCGGCTAATTTGGCGAGGACTGGTTCATAGCGTGGATCATCAAGGAAGTGATTGTTCGCTGGTCGCCCAGTCAATAGCGTTGCGGGCAACTTGAGAACCCGGACGCAACGTTCAGCCTCGCGCACGGCAGCCTCAGGATTCTGCCAAGGCAACGTGAAAAACGCGGAAAATCGGCCGGGGTGTTTTGCAACAGCTTCGGCCATCCGATCATTCGCCCCGCGCGCCAGCTCAACCGCGTCGCCTTGTGGGGCAAGCTGTGTGGCGTTGCTGAGAGAAATTACCTGATAGTCGATGGCAGCCTTGTCCATCGCCGATATGCGGGCGGAAAGTGGCTCAGCCGCTGTTTTGATGGAATCAGGGATGAAGGTCAGTCGAGGGCGATCGGCTGGTTGTCGGCTGGGGTCCTCTCGGTAACGGGTCCCTATGCCTGACAAGTAAGGGACCTCGGCAAGAAAGGTTTCCTTAATCGCCGTGGCGACAACACGGTCATGGACATGTTCTTCCAAACAAATGATTGGCATGCCGAAAGCGCCGGACCTGTAGGGGCCTTCCTTGGAAACCTTGTTGGTCTTTGGATCGTTTTTCTTCTCGTCAACGGCGTTTTTCTCCATCCCTGCTGCTTTGGCTGCTAGGCTCAGGCCAAGGGTTGCCGAACCGGACAATAGGGCTTCTCTACGTGTTATTTTGACCATTGTGTGTCCTTTTTAAGCATTGGCAGGATTTGTCGTGAGGCGACCTTCAGTTAAGCGAATATGTTCGAATTCAGATTTGAAAATAATACGCAGTGTAATTTTAAAAAACACACTACGTCTATTATGTCAAGAAAATAGATACTACGTCTATTATGTAAACTTAGCTTAAAAATGCATTTGAAGTCAGGGAGAGAGACTTTTTGTAGGTAAGAGGTTGTCCTTTAGTTGTGTAAGTTTTGACAAATTATGAGCGCCATCTTTACAAAATAGACTATATGTGTATTATGATGAATTTTTAAAGGAGATTTTGTCATGAACGATAGTGTGAACTTTAGAAAGGTACTCGGTAATTATCCAACTGGTGTATGTGTCGTGACCTCGACGGAAGAGGATGGAAAGCCGGTGGGGATGTCGGTTGGAACCTTTACATCCGTTTCTCTTGATCCGCCTCTTGTTGCTTTTTTGCCGGATCGTCGGTCATCCACATGGCAGAAAATTCACCAAACGGGACGTTTTTGCGTAAACGTACTTGGCGATCATCAAGAAGCGATATCACGACAATTCGCGACACCTGCTGTTGACAAGTTTATTGGTATTCCTCATCGTTTATCTGATATGGGTTCGCCGATTTTTGACGGCGTTGTGGCGTGGATAGACTGCGAGGTTGAGGCCGTTCACGAAGCCGGGGATCACTACATTGCTATTGGGAAAGTCGTCGCACTGGGGGCAGAAGATCCCGCGCAACCATTATTATACCACAAAGGTATATACAGCCAAGTTAGCCCAATACCGATGTTGAATGTATCCTCGGGCTGAGCAAAATAATGCGACAAATTGAAATGTTGCATTCGCTCAAACATCATCTTATGCTGCTCGCTATAGATTATAGGTTGTAAGTATATTGATTGCTATGAAGAAAGATCATCGCGTGCGTGTTGCAAAAGTGCGGCGCGAGCGTATGAGGGCTCGGCTGTTGCAGGCCGTGATGGAATGTTATGCTATTCGTGTACTGGACGCTACTCCTACGGTTGAGGATGTGACTGCTAGCGCGTGTGTTTCGCGTGCGACTTTCTATAAATATTTCAGTTCTGTTGAAGAGGCGATCGAACAGCGTGCTGGCGAGTTGGTCGACGAGATGATTGAGAGCCTTAAGGATATGCTCGGGTCTCAAATGCGACCGGCGCTATTGTTCACAGTTTCCGTTCGTCTTTTCCTGACCCGCAGTGTACTTGATCCGATTTGGGCTTCGTTTGTTGCGCGCAGTGATATGCTACGAGCGGACGGTGTTCTCTTCAAAGGCATGACTATGCACCTCAACTCATCACTCTCCGATGGAGAATTTGTGTTTTCAGATGGGCAAGCGGCTTTGACGCTCGCCGTTGGTACGATGCGAGAGGCAATTAAACTTATTTCGCAAATGCAACAACCTCGTAGGGAATTTCTCGACGAAGTCATGACAATGATACTCATCGGTTTAGGGGCAAATCGCGAACGTGCCTGCTTGCTCGTTAGCGAGGCGGCAACGTTTATCTATGATGAGGCTCCCACTCGGTTGAACTGGTGGCGTGACCCATGGGTGGCTAGCTAGGCCCCCCTATTTGGTAATGGAGAGCCATTGCTAGATTGATTGCAGGCGTAATCTGATGCGCCAATATTTTGCCGCTTGTACATTTAAATTTTGAATATCACCCTATAATGGGAAGCAGATATCCTCCAGAGTCTGTTTCTGTTCTACAAGGGCTTGTTGGCGTTCTTTTAGAATATCGGCCATATCCGCAGGTAGGGCGATTTCTGGACCAACCTCTGGGCGTGCACGCTGTTCTTCCTGCCAATTATATAGCCGGGGGTGTAGTCGTTTTAGCGGATAGCCAGCCAGTAGGAGTCGTTCAATATAAACGACCCATGCTATGTCGAGAAGTGAGAAATCGTCACCCATGATATATGGGCTGTTCATAAGTTGTGTTTCAATTTCCGTAAATTTAGTAAAGAATTTTTTGGCAGCGTTACGGGCTATTTGGTCTGTGATGCCGTGTAGGGAAAGCTCTTTCCAGAAATTAATTTCGCGATCAATATGTGTATCTTTGACACCACCAACTGTTCCAGACCCTGTATTTGCATAAGATTCTAAGTCAGAATTATTTTTGGGTGGGGCAGGCGGTGTGAATAGGAAACGAAAGCTTAATGCGCGAAGATCAAGATGGAGGTCGTCTTCGTCTTTCAGGAGGTCTTTTAGGTGAGTAGCCTTACCAGAAGGAATAAGAGGAATCTCAGGGAAACGATTTTCGAGGTGAACCAGAATATCGTTGCTTTCAATATGGACGTCACCATTATCGACTAGGGTGGGAACCAATCCGCGCGGGTTAATGCCCAGAAAATACGGGGTAAGGTTCTCATTTTTGAGAAGGTTGATGACGTGTGACTGCCATTCAAGTCCTTTGATATTTAAGAAAATACGGAGTTTTTGTGAGCAGGAGGACAGTGGCATGTGAAAGAGATGTAGTCCTTTCCAGTCCAAAACTTCTTTTGTACGGATGTCTTCTTTGAGTAGTTTAACCATGTCGCCCTCTCCAGTTATGTTTAAATATATTAATATTAATATGTCAATAATATTAATATGTCAACATAAGGGTTGTTAAGTTTTCCAGGGGAATTTTTATAAACGGCACGTGAACGCAACGCTACAATGGCCCGCCGGATATTGTGGAGAGTTTTTAAATTTTGGATGGATTATTATGGCAAGTAGATTGTTCAGAATTTGAGAAAATTGGTCATTTCTTTACTCTTGGCTGCAAGGGACTCTATTTGAGAATCTGCAACGCCAAGTACCCGTAAAAATATTGTTAGATACTCATCTTCTTTATCCTCAGGGCTATCGGATATGAGAGTATCGTCGAGCATTCCTATGACGAGCCAAGACACAAAATTCATCCAGTTCTCTGGGCTACAAGGTAAATGATAGACCTTTAATTCCACCCCTTTTAATGTATCAGAAATAGCAAAGGGCCCAATGATTGTGTTCATTGCTTTGGCTAATATATTTGGCCGTCTTGATAACCAAGAGGATGTTGGGTCAGTATGCAGAAGTTTATATAAGGCTCGATATCCTGTCGCAGAAACTAATGCGGGGTCGTCAATTTTTGATGTTAGCTTGCGTATGCGTAGCCCGTGTTTTTGGAGAGTGTCCTCAACAACAGCCTGTGCGACATCATCAATAGAGGGGAAGTAATTATAAAAAGTGCCATAAGCCACGTCTGCTTGCTCTGTAATATCGACGATGACAGTTTTATCAATATTTTTAGCGTTAAATACAATTCTCGCCGCATCAACCAGCTTCTTCCGCGTCAGCATCTTTCTCTTGGCTTGTCTGTTTCTTTTGGGAATTTTTTCTTGAATATTTTTCAAAACATAGCCTTAATTTTTGTATTTTCTATTATGTTAATAGGTTTTTTTGATATCTCATCATTAT
>JAESRB010000012.1 GCA_016764855.1 Emcibacter sp. | reverse complement strand
TGCCCCATACCTAAATAATCATTACTGCACCAGACAGTGATATCTTTTACACCATTAGGGCTGTGCCATACTGCCTGGGGGAAATTTCCTCTTTGGCGCACAATATCTGTGAACACACGATAACGCCCCTCTTCTTTTACCGTTTTCAAAGCATCAGAAAATACCCGATTATAATCCATGGCATGGCCTTATCTTAAATATATACTCACTCTAGCGTTGTTAACGCCAGAAACTTAAATAGCAATATAATCTAGCTATTTCAATATGAAGCCACGGCTTATCATATAAATATGACAATGCACAGTGTTAAATATTTAAACAACTATAATTACATTAATCCACTGTCTGACAAACTGTCAAATCTGGATGTAATATATTCACAGATAAGTGATGGGAATTGATATAAATCAAGGGTTTTAACTTAAGGTATTAAAAAGACTGAAATCTCAACTGGTCAGTCCAGAAACTTTCCAGCTTGCGGAGAGAATTGCGCAATTCAGACACATCTTCATCCTCAAAAACGCGCTTTTCTTTTACCACGTTAAGATTTTCATCGAACAAATTGCCGACCAAATCACAGACTTCCTTGCCTTTATCGCTGAGCCAAATGCGAAGAGCCCGTTTATCATGCTCCGCACGTTCCTGATTGATATAACCGGATTCAACCAGTTTCTTCAGATTGTAGGATACATTGGACCCAAGGTAATAACCCCGGTTACGAAGGTCACCTGCTGTCATCTCATGGTCGCCGATATTATAAAGCAATAACGCCTGAACGCTGTTCACATTGCTCATACCTACGCTATCCAGTCGGTTCTTAACAATATCCAACATCCGACGATGCAGTCTTTCAATCAGCCGAAGACATTCCAGAAAATTCAACTTTGATCTTGCTTCTGGAGTCTCATGCCCCCCAATCAGACTGCTGCTATGACCTGCCAATGACATTTTATTTATCCCTGTAAATTATAATTCTCTATTTTCTAAGTTTAGAATTATAGTATAATAACCCCTAACAAGGTCTTAACTAACCCTAAAATCCTTCGAAAATCAGGTCATAAACTATGAATAACACCTCCATATCCGGCATTTTTCCTTTTTCACGACCCAGAAGAAACCGGAAAAGCAACTGGTCCCGAAATCTGGTTCGGGAAAATACCTTATCCGTGAACGACCTGATCTGGCCGGTTTTCGTACAGGATGGCACAAATAAAACAACAGAGATCCTTTCTATGCCCGGGGTTTTCCGTTACAGCATTGACCGACTTGTCCCCGAAATAGAAAAAGCAGCGAAGTCCGGCATTCCTGCTGTGGCCCTCTTTCCGCAAACCCCACAAGAACTGAAAAATGATGATGGCCGGGAAGCCCTGAACCCAGACAATCTGGTCTGTCGGGCCACGCGCGCGATCAAGAATGCTGTGCCTGAAATCGGCATTATCTGTGATGTGGCATTGGACCCTTACACCAGTCATGGACAGGACGGCATTGTCATTGACGGATATGTAGATAACGATAAAACCATCGACATACTTGTGGAACAGGCCCTACTTCAAACGGAGGCCGGGTGTAATATTCTCGCTCCGTCCGACGTGATGGATGGCCGCGTTGGCGCTATCAGGGAAGCCTTAGAAGAAAATGGCTTTTTTAACACTCAGATCATGGCCTATTCGGCCAAATATGCATCAGCTTTTTACGGACCATTCCGTGATGCGGTCGGCTCTGATGGCAACATCAAATCCGGTGGCAAACATAGCTATCAGATGGACCCTGGCAACAGTGATGAAGCCATTCGAGAAGTCTTGATGGATATTGAAGAAGGCGCCGACATGATCATCGTCAAGCCCGGCATGCCCTATCTTGACATCATTCAGCGGGTAACAAGTGAATTGGGCTTTCCCACATTTGCTTATCAGGTCAGCGGAGAATACGCCATGCTACATGCCGCAGCCGGCAATGGCTGGCTCGACCTGGATCAGGTAATGATGGAAAGCCTGCTCGCCTTCAAACGTGCTGGAGCGAGCGGCATATTAACTTACTTTGCACCAAAGGTAGCTGATATTTTAAACACCTAGGCCAACAGATCATTAGGCAATTCATTCACCGCTTCATCCAGCTCATAAAAGGTTGGCTGCAAATGGCTAGGCACGCTTTTTCGGCCAATTTCAACGGAAATTTGTGGGGCGTTACCATGTAAATGCGCAACAATAATATCTTTGATAACATTGAAGAAATGACTTTCTTCATCAACGATCTGCTGTAATCGTCCGGCAATCGGACTGGCAACGGTATAAGAAATCAAAATGCCGAGGAAGGTTCCCACAAGCGCGCCCCCGATCATAGCACCCAAAATCTCAACCGGCTGATCAATACTGCCCATAGTTTTCACAATACCAAGCACAGCGGCCACAATCCCGAGAGCCGGAAAAGCCTCCCCCACGACGCCAAGAGCATGTGCGCCTTCGCTTTGTTCATGGTGATGTTTTTCAAGGTCTTTGATCAGAACATCTTCTACTTGATAAGGATCGTCAAAATTCATAGTGGTCATACGTAGATAATCACAAATAAATTCAATAACATGATGATCTTCGCTAACCCTTTGGAAATTACCAAAAATTTTACTTTCCCCAGGGTTTTCAATATGCGCTTCAAGAGCAATTACCCCTTTGGCTTTGATCAACTTGGTCAATAAAAACATCAAACACAGTAGATCAGTATAATCCTGCGGTTTCCATTTGGGCCCCTTAAAAGCATGACCAAGGCCTTTCATGCCTTTTTTGGCAATGCCGCCGCCATTACTGACCATATAGGACCCCACAGCCGCGCCACCAATGATCATGGTTTCCAATGGCAACGCCTTCAATACAGGCGCCATTTTACCACCGGCAAGAACATATCCCCCAAAAACCATAGTCATGGTCAAAACTATACCAATTACAATAAGCATATTAATGCAAGCCTCTACTTTATAGCCTAAAAAAATCACAGCAGATTTATATGATCTGTCCCTGTTTGACACAGTTATATAAAAAGGATGTTAAAGAAGTCTTATTTACGGATAATTTGAATAAAATTTATTATTAAGATCATTGGTCTAATAATATTTTCTAGATTCTGGTGCTACATTCTTTCGCTACATAAAAGTACCGCCCATAGATAGAACCTCACCACCGAAACTGAGCTTATACCGCGCAATATCGGCCCCCTCTTCCGTATTAAGCCCCCCAAGATCAAGGTTCTCAACTCCTGCAGCCTTTAATTTCAAAATCATATTCCATAACAAAAGGTTAAGCGCTCGGGACTTTCTGCCCTCTGGACCGTTCCAGCCGATATGATATGTCGCAGTGCTCCCGTGACGCAAAAACAATGCCCCGGCAATAGCTTCGCCACCCTTGACTGCAAATGCAGTATAAACGCCCTGATCTGGCAACATGAACTGACCATAACCCTTCACCATTTCCACGGGCAGGCCCTGATATTTTTTCTCTTTTTGCTGTTTTCTCTCCTGACCCAACAACCAATCCGTATGAGGGTGGGCGTGATCACCGTACACCACATCAAATTCACTCTTTTTGGCTTTACGAATATGCGTACGATTTTTACCGTATAAATTTTGCCAAAGCCGATCTTCAGACTGAGTAAGGTCTATGGTAATTGTAGAGTTCCCCGTAGTGACCTGACGAAACCCCATATTTTTATAGGTTTCCTGTGCTGTATCTTCCGGGCTAAAGGCAAAAAGATTAAAATATTTTAAGGGATACTTTTGACGTATGATATTTAAGACCTTCTGTTTCTGATCATCCTTAATATTCTTTAACCAGACCGGACCTTTCAAAAGCAGGGTTAATTTAAAAAAACCTAAAAACCGCCTTGTGATAATCTGCCCAATCGCAACCACATCCCGCCCCTCATACGCAACAAAACGGTTAACCTCTATATTACTATGCTCGAATATTGCACCGTAAGCCCATGCTTGTTGGAAAGAACAACGTTCCGCCTGAGACAAAAGTGATTGCCATTTTTTCTTGGAAACAGCATTCCAGTCAATTGTTATTTCTGTCATATTATTTTTTTATTAACCATAAAATCCATATTATCTATGCTAGGTTATAGAAAATGAATTTAAATTAAACGGTTTTTATATGTTTGGCAGAAAAAAAAAGGTGCAAAATATCATGGGACATGAAATTACAGCGCCAAAACCAACCAAATGGGCTTTTTTTTATATCCTCAAATATATTGGTCTGCCTGTATGTATGATCCTAACAGGTCTGGATATTTTGCTATATTTTATCTTTAAATATGCATTTAACAGTTGTTATGGCCTTTTTTGTTTGATTAATTAGTCATTCTCCCAGAAAATTTTGGACATTTCCTGCCATAAAACATATATGGTGCGGTATATGCACAGCACTTATAGTCGGACCGAACATGAATAACACCCCCCATAGCGTAACATTTGATGATATCCAAAAAGCTGCAAAAGCTCTGAAAGGTGCCATTGTAAAGACACCATTAAATTTGTCTGTGACCCTTTCAAAGCTAACCGGAGCGGAAATTTACCTTAAATTTGAAAATCTGCAATTCACGGCATCTTTTAAAGAACGCGGGGCATTGAACAAACTCATCAACCTGACAGATTCAGAAAAAGAAACCGGCGTCATCGCAGCTTCTGCCGGCAATCACGCTCAAGGCGTCGCCTATCATGGTAATCGTCTCGGCATCCCTACCACCATTGTCATGCCGATCAATACCCCCTTCATTAAAGTAAGCCAGACCAAAGAACATGGCGCTAATGTTGTGCTCTTGGGCGAAAAATTTGACGACACCGCAGAATTGACCCTCAAACTCGCTGAGGAACGGAACTTAACGCTGCTCCATCCCTTCAACGACAATGATGTCATTGCAGGACAGGGAACCATCGGACTTGAAGTCATGGAAGCCTGTCCCGATCTTGATATCATTCTTGTACCCGTGGGTGGCGGCGGACTCATCTCCGGCATTGCCATTGCGGCAAAACATATCAATCCAGACATTAAAATCATCGGGGTACAGGCCGAACGCTTCCCGTCCCTGCACCGCGCGGTCCATAACAACGACTTTACGGCCCAAGGTTCCACATTGGCCGAAGGCATCGCCGTTAAAACCATTGGTGATATACCCTATAAAATCTGCAAGGACCTTGTGGATGATATCTTATTGGTCAGCGAAAGTGCTCTGGAAGAAGCAGTTTGCATGCTGATGACAATAGAAAAAACAGTCCCAGAAGGTGCCGGAGCCGCACCACTTGCAGCCATAAACAGCTATCCCGATATTTTCAAAGGTAAAAAAGTTGCCATGATTTTGAGCGGCGGCAATATTGATCCCCGTTTACTGGCTTCTCTCTTGATGCGCGGCTTGGTGCGTGAAGGCCGGATTACCCGGCTTCGCATTGAATTGCTGGATGTGCCAGGTGCATTGGCTCAAATCACAAAAATCATTGGTGACCTTGGCGGAAATATCATTGAAGTGTCCCATCACAGACTTTTCACCGAACTTCCAGCAAAGGAAACCTATTCCAATGTCACGCTGGAAACAAGAGACAGAAAGAACCTTGACGATATATTAGACGGACTCCGCGGAGAAGGTTTTACCGTTCATCGAAATCGTTCATCCGACTTGTAAACACTATATTAACCTTAAACACGCATTATAAATTTAATAGCGCGTTAACTATGTTCAAGGAAAATAATTTATGGCGGACAATCTTCGCCCAATAATAATAAAACGGATTAAAAAAGTTTCTGGTGGAGCCCATGGTGGGGCTTGGAAGGTGGCTTATGCTGACTTTGTGACAGCAATGATGGCTTTCTTTATGTTGTTATGGCTGTTGAATTCCACAACCAAAGAACAAAAAGAGGGGCTGGCGGAGTATTTCACGCCAACAACTGCATCAACAAGCTCAGACTCCGGATCTGGCGGTGTTTTAGGCGGTGTTTCATTAAATACCGATGGCGCACAATCCAGTGCCATTACCGTTTCTATTCCCACAACGACAGAAGTAAAATCCGAGGACGATTCCGCAGAAAAAGAAAAATCCGAAGAAGAAAAATATGCCGACCTGATCGCCCGCAAAGAACAAAATTATTTCGAACAAATGTCCCAGGACCTTAAGGTCGCAATTCAGGAAAGCCCTGAGCTTTCAAAATTACAAGATCAGGTAATGATTGATATTACCGAGGACGGCATGCGCATTCAATTGGTGGATAAAGATCATCGTGCCCTGTTCCGTCCGGCAACGGCCGAACTGTACAAATATGCTGAAAAAATGATTCAAAAAATCGCCTCTATTGTGGTAAAAATGCCCAATCGCATCTCCATCAGCGGACATACTGATGCGGTGCCATTTACCAGCAAACCAAATTACTCCAATTGGGAACTCAGTTCTGACCGGGCAAATGCCTGTCGCCGGGTTCTAAGTAATTCTGGCGTTGACTCCAGCAGAATATCAGAAGTTCTTGGTAAGGCTGCCACGGAACCCCTGCTTCCTGACCAACCGTTACGCGCAGAAAACCGACGTATTACTATATTACTGCTACGGGAATCACCAACTCTTCCCCCAAGCTTTATGTAGCATATATAACTTTTTTTTCAGCGACATATTCATCGTAGATTGCTATGATGTTGATAAGTAAGCAATCCATTAAGTGATTGCATATAAATAACGGCTTTAGTCCGGAAAGCATATCTATGGAACTGTTGCAGCCTTCGATCCAAATGTGGGCAACTTTTGCTGTTATTATTGCGGCAATTATATTTTATGCCTTGGATCATATTTCCATGGAAATCACATCACTAGGCACCATTTCCACATTGCTTATCTTGTTTCACTTCATGCCTGTGTCTGATGATAGCGGCGTTAATATTCTTGATCTGAAAACGCTACTTGCGGGCTTTGCCGATCCGGCTTTGATCACAATTCTCGCCCTCTTAGTAATTGGACAGGGTATGGTGCAAACTGGTGCGCTGGAAACGCCGGCTCAGATCATTGTCAAACATGGTATCGTCTATCCACGACGTGTCATTCTGGCCTGTCTTGTGTCCGTCATGGTGATCAGCGCTCTGCTTAACAATACGCCTGTTGTTGTCATATTCATCCCGATCATGATCACCTTAATGGACAAGATGGACAAATCCGCGGGCCTTGTTCTGATGCCGCTCAGCTTTGTTGCTATCTTAGGCGGCATGACCACATTGATCGGCTCCAGCACCAATCTACTTGTCGCCGGAGCCTATAAAGCTCAAACTGGCTTGGAAATCGGTTTTTTTGACTTCACAATTCCCGGTTTGTTTCTCGCAGGGATTGGGCTGATTTATGTCATGGTCGTCGCCCCTATGATCCTGCCTAAAAATCTTTCTCTGGCC